>NZ_JADZBI010000076.1 GCF_020852195.1 Hyphomicrobium sp.
GCCAACGATCCGGTGCCGCCGGCGGCGGAAAGCCCGCCGCAATCGCTGCGCCCCGATCTTTCGGAGTTCGCTCGCGCCGTGAAGGCGGCCGCCGCCGCGCGCGCCGAGGGCTGGCCCGGCAGCCGCAAGGCATTCATCTCGCATGTCTGGGACACCATCCGCACGGGCCACCCGTCCTGGCAGGTCTCCGAGATCGAGTTCAAGTGCATGCTGGCCGAGGCGCATCGTGCAGGTGCCCTCGTCCTCGCCAACGCCGACCTCAAGGACAAGCGGAGCCGGGAGGACCTCGAGAGCTCGGCCGTCCCCTACAAGAACACCGTCTGGCATTTCGTGCGGGTTGAAGAGTAGAGCCCGATGATTTTTTTGAATTGCGTTGGAGACCGTAGACAGCATGCAGCAGGACGTCGTCGAAGCCCAGGGCGCGGATAAGCTGTCCCAGGCTTTTGAGCACAGCATCACCTGGGAGGATGACATCTGGCGGGCCGATCCCGTCGATGTGCCCGAGGTGCATGTGAAGGCGCGCCGCAAGTTCGCCGATCTGCTCTCCGAGGTGACGGGCGGGCGCGGCGGCGCGGCCACGCAGTCGCGCATCCTGCTCTTCCACGGCCAGTCCGGCGCCGGCAAGACACACCTCCTGCGCGCGCTGCGCACGGCCGCCCACCGCGAGGGCAAGGCCTACTTCGGCTACGCCCAGATGACGCCCGACGTCGCCAACTACGCCGACTACTACCTGCGCCGGCTCGTCCACTCGCTGGAGAAGCCCTACGACCCGGACAACGAGGGCGAGAGCGGCCTCGCTCGCCTCACCGCGCGCCTTGTCGGCGATTCCGACGTGCTCTCGAAAGCCGATCTCAAGGCGCTGCGCGACCAGCAGCTCTCCGACGAGCACTTGGCGAGCCTCATCCTGCGCCTCGCCGACGAGGTCGTCGCGAGCCCCAAATTCCGCGACCTCGAGCTCGACATCAACATCGTGCGCGCCCTCCTCTACCTCGAGCGCAAGGACCCACGCATCGATCAGCGCGTGCGCCAGTACCTGTTCGGCCGCCAGCTCACGGCGCTGGCGCATCAGGCCGTCGCCGCGCTCGATCCCAACACCGGCGAAGACCGCGCCTTCGAGATCATCACCGCGCTCGGCATGCTGATGTGGACCGTCGAGCGCGCCGCTCTGGTCTTCTCCATCGACCAGGTCGAAGACCTGCGCTTCTTTGACGACGCTGAGGAGCGCTTCCAGAAGGCCGCGCGCGACCTGATCCAGATCGCCAACCGGCTGCCGAACGCCATCATCATCATCTCGTGCCTGGAGGACTTCTACGGCCAGGTGCGCGGCGTCCTCGCCCAGTCCTATGTCGACCGCATCGAGAAGTCCGGCCCCGTGCCGCTGCTCGAGACGCGCACGCCTCAGGAAGCGCGCCTGATCATCGCCAAGCGCCTCGAGCAGATCGCCGAGCAGGGCGGCGGTCTCGGCTTTCCGGATCCCGCCCAGTATTTCGGTCCCGACTTCTTCGAGGAGTTCGGCGGCCTTTCAACCCGCCGCCTACTGGAGCATGCCCAGAGCCGCCTGCGCGACAAGGCCGCGCCGGAGCCCGACGACGAGCCCGCGGCCGACCAGGGCTCTTGGACCTCGACGCTGGCGTCCGTCCTTGGCGGCATTTTTGGCGGCGCTGAGGCGAGCGAGTCCGCGCGCCCGCTCTCTCCGTCCGTCGACTACCGCGACGCCTGGGAGCGCTTTCAGAGCGCCTCCGAGGCCGAGATCCCGTCCGACGAGAACGAGCTGATGGACGTCTTCGCCTCAGCCCTCGCGCTCGCTCGGGAGGAGTGGGGGAGCACCATCAAGCTCAACGTCGGGCGCCTCGAGGTCTCCGACGAGGTCCCCGGCATCGACGTGCGCGTTAGCCACAAGTCCGGCCACATGAGCGAGCTGCGCGTCTTCCTCTGCAACCGCCCGACGCAGGGCGGCGGCCTGACGCGCCAGCTCGACAAGGTGCTGCCCATGCCCGCCGGCCGGAGCTGCGTCATGCTGCGCGCCAGCGACTATCCGCCGAACCGGAAGAACCAGACCGCGCAAGCGTTCCGCAAGTTCCGCGACGCTGGCGGCCGCCAGTTCCTGATCCCGATCCCCGAGTGGGAGCGCATGATGATGGTGCGCGAGTTCCACGCCCACTATCGCAACGACCCTGGGTTCCAGGCGTGGTTCGAGGACGCCAAGCTGCTCTCGAACATGATCTCGATCATCAACATCCTGCGTCTAGACCTGCTCGGCCGCACGCTGCCGAAGACGGTGCGCGAGGCCGAGGTAGCGCCCGACGCACCGCCGGTCGCCAGCGCCCCGGCCGCCGCGCGCCCGACCGATCCCGCGCTGCCGCCGCCCTGGTCGCTCGGAGGCGCCGCCGCCGAGCCGCTGCCGGCAAACGACGACGAGCTGCCGCTCTCCGTCCTGCTCGACGAGACCGGGAATATCGGCACCAGCATTCTCGCGGGCCGCGAGCTGGGCGGACGCGGCAAGCCGGTCACCCTCAACATGAACGTGCTGAAACGCCACGCGGCCGTGCTCGGCGGCTCGGGCTCGGGCAAGACCACGCTCGCACTCTGCATCATCGAGCAGCTTCTGCTGCGTGGCATCCCGGCCGTGCTCATCGACCGCAAGGGCGACCTCTGCAGCTACGCCAACCCCGACGTCTGGCGCGCCAACGACGACGAGTTCGGCGAGCGCCGCGGCGAGCGCGAGCGCCTGGCCGACGCCATCGACGTTGCCGTCTACACGCCGGGCCGCTCCTCCGGCCGCCCGATCTCGATCACGCTGCTGCCGAACGGCATCAACGAGCTTCCCGATCACGAGCAGCAGCTTCTCGCCAACCTATCGGCGGCCGCCCTCGGCGATATGCTGCATCTGAAGAACTCGGCCACGCACCAGAAGCAGTCGGGCACGCTGTCGGTGGCCTTGCGCATCCTGGGCTCTCGCCACAGCCGCGAGGTGACGCTCGGCGACCTGATCCATCTCCTCGAGGACGAGGATCCGGAGCTGACCGACCTCACGCAGCGCATGGACCCCTCGGGCAAGATCCGCCGCGATCTCGTGGCCCAGCTCGACAGCCTCCGCCACCGCAACGCGGCGCTGTTCGAGGGCGGCGGCGAGAGCCTGCGCATGGAGAGCCTGCTCGGCCTCGGCCCCTACGCGCGCGACGGCCGCACGCGGCTCTCGATCATCTACACGGGCTTCCTCGGCGACAACGAGAACATCCTGTTCTGGGTCTCGCAGTTCCTGTCCGAGGCGCTGCGCTTCTGCCAGCGCAACCCGAACGACGAGCTGCAGGCCGTCGTCATGTTCGACGAGGCCGACCTCTACATCCCGGCCAACGCCAAGCCGGCCACCGCCGAGCCGCTGCAGAGCTTGCTCAAGCGCGCCCGCTCGGCCGGCCTCGGCCTGATGCTGGCCACGCAGTCGCCGGGCGACCTCGACTACAAGAGCCGCGATCAGATCACGAGCTGGTTCATCGGCCGCGTGCGTGAGGACACGGCGCTGAGGAAGCTCAAGGCCGCGTTCCAGAGCGAGAGCGGTCTCGACCCGGCCGCCGTGCTGCCCGGCCAGACGGTCGGCGAGTTCCACCTCGTGCAGGAAGGGCTCGTGCGGAGCATGAAGGCGCAGCGCTCGCTCATCGAGGCCGAGCAGGTGCCGTTCGACCGCATCGAGCAGCTCGCGCACGAAACCAAGGGTCAGGACGAGCGCCAGCTCCGTCTCTTCGATGCCGTGCGCACTTCAACGGCCCGGCGCTGATGGGCAGCAAGGAATTCCGACGAAAGATCTGTGGCTGAACAGCAACAAAATGTATGCGCATCCGGCTCACGCGTCTCGGAGTAGGGGCTTCCTCATGCCGGCCTTGCGCACAATTAAGCTTTCACGCGGTCTACGAAGATTTTGAAATAGCGAAACAATTATTTTCGCCCTAGAGCCGCCCACTGCATTGCAATACATCGCGCTCGCCATCGCGAAACGACATTGTGGCCAAATTGGGAATATCCCGTGAAAGAATATTTTTCTTATTGTATTATGGCCTTGTTTCGCGGGTGAGGGGTCCTCGCGTGACAGGAAAAGACACCGGCGAAGGGTGGGCGGCTTCGCGGTGGGTGCGTGGAGTGCGGGGTTTGTTGTGTTATGCTTGCTCGATCATTCTTGATGCTCGTCGTCGCCACCTTGTTGGGTCCGGCCGTTGGTGTGGGGCTTTTCGTCCTCCTCAACACGATGTAGCAGCCAGCCGCAGCGCGATGTCAGACGTGACCGTTCGAACCTCATCGGTTTGAAGCGTCGGCCGTCGATTTGAGCGCAAAAGCGCTTTGCTTAAAACGCGTGATTTGGCACGGGCGATGTTGCGCGTGGGTTTGTGGTCGCAAGCCTTAAACCTCGAGCACGACCGCGCCGCCGGTGAGCCCGGCGCCTGCGGCCGAGAGCAATAGCCGCTCGCCCGGCCGGAACGGGCGTGCCTCTGCCGCGAGCGAAAGCGTGAGCGGGATCGTCGCCGCCGAGCTGTTGGCAAAAAGCGCAACCGACGAAAGCATTTTCCGGTCCGGCACGCCGAGCTGCCGCTGCGCCGCGCCGATGATGCGCGCGTTCGCCTGGTGCGGCACGAAATGATCGATGTCGTCGATCGTGAGACCGGCTCGCGCAAGCGCCGTCCCCGCCGCATCCGTCATCATCTTGACCGCGCGGCTGAACACCTGGCGTCCGTCGCGGATGTGCATGAGCGTCGCCTCGGCGCCGAGACCGTCGACGAAAGGTCTGCGGCTGCCGCCCGCCGGGATCTGGATCAGGTCATAGGCCGATCCGTCCGAGGACAGATGCACGCCGCGCACCCCGGCCGTATCCCGCTCAGAAGGGACGAGCAGTGCCGCGCCCGCGCCGTCGCCGAACAGCACCGCGCTCACGGGATCGTCGAGATTGAGCCGCCGGGAGAGGATGTTGGCCGCGATCACGAGCGCCGGTGCCCGCTGCCGGCGCACGAAGCCGTCGGCGAAGGTCAGCGCATAGAGGAAGCCGCCGCAAGCGCCCGCCATGTCGATAGCCCCGGCGCCTGTCGCGCCTATGCGGTGCGCGACCAGCGGCGCCGTGGGGGGCAGCAGATGATCCGGCGTCGACGTCGCGAGCGCGACCAGCCCGATCGCGCCGCGGTCGATCCCGGCCCCGGCCAGCGCCATCTCGCCCGCCTTGACCGCGAGGTCCGACAGCGCCTCGTCCGGAGCCGCGAAACGCCGCTCGTGGATGCCGGTACGCTGCTCCGTCCAGCCGGTCTCCACGCCGAGCCGCGCCTCGATTTCCGCATTTGTCACGCGCCGCTCGGGCGCATAGTGTCCGAGCGCGAGAAGTGCCGATCCCATGCCCTCCGTCTACAGGTCGAGCTCCCGGCCGCACAAGGTCCAAATCAACTCATGACTAAGCCGATTTTGCTGGTGGCGGCCGTCGCGCTCGTCGACCCCGACAACCGGGTTCTCATTTCCAGGCGTCCCGAGGGAAAGAGCCTGGCCGGCCTGTGGGAGTTTCCGGGCGGCAAGGTCGATGCCGGCGAAACGCCCGAGGGCGCGCTCCGCCGCGAGCTCGAGGAAGAGCTCGGAATCGACGTCTGCGAGACGTGCCTCGCACCGTTCACATTCGCGAGCCACGGCTACAAGGATTTCCACTTGCTGATGCCGCTCTACCTCTGCCGCAACTGGGACGGTGACGTGGAGCCGCGCGAGGGACAGGAGCTGGCGTGGGTGCGCGCCAAGCGGCTCGCGGACTATCCGATGCCGCCGGCCGATGCGCCGCTGATCCCTTGGCTCCGCGACCTGCTGGGATAGGAGCGGTCATGCAAATCGAGCTTGAACGCGGCCTGTGGCGGCCGATGACGACAGCAGACATGCCGGCCGTATGTGCCGTCGGCGATGGCATCCATGTCGCCTACCCCGAGGACAAGGCGGTATTCGTGGAGCGCCTGCGCCTCTATCCGGCCGGCTGCGTCGCTCTAGAGCTGGACAGCAAGCTGGCAGGCTACGCCATTACCCATCCCTGGCGCTATGCCGAGCCGCCGGCGCTGAACGTCATGCTCGACGCGCTGCCGGAGCGTGCGACGACCTACTACATCCACGACATCGCGTTGCTGCCGGAGACGCGCGGCAGCGGCGCCGGCTCGGCGATCGTGAACGCGGTAATCGCGCACGCCGAGACGATCGGGGTCTCGAACGTATCCCTGGTCGCCGTGAACGGCTCCGTCCCGTTCTGGAGCCGCTTCGGCTTCGCGGTCACCGAAGAACCCAAGGTCACGGCCAAGCTTCTGACCTATGACGCCGACGCCCGCTTCATGGTCCGGACGCTCGGCTAAGACGGCCCGCGCACTGACCGGCCAGCCTCCGCTCTCGGTTTGTCACCCCGGCCAAGTGAAGCGCAGCGGAACGCAGAGCCGAGGCCCAGGGCGGAACACGCAACTGTTGGAGCTTTGGTGGCCCCTGGGTCCCGGCTCTGCGCGCCGTCGCCGTCGCGGCGACGACGCTTGGCCGGGATGACATCGTGGGGAAGGGCGCGCGTTAGATCTTCCGCTCCTTGACACCGAGCGCATCGGCGAGGCGGGCTTGCGCCGTGCCGGGCGCGAGCGGCTTCGGCTGGCTCTCGTGCGGCGCCCAGGCCGTGAGCGTCAGGATCTCGAATGTCGCCGGCACACGCTCGTCGTCGCCCCCGAACCGCTCGGCGTAGATCTCCGCCGCTCGCATTAGCAGCCCCCGCGTCACCGGTACCCGCCGCCTGTCGGCCAGCATGTTCGAACCGCCCATGTGCTTGAGCTCCTGCATCAGTGCCAGCGGGCTCGCATAGGTGACGATAACCGTGTCGGAATCGACCACCGGCAGCGCGAAGCCTGCCCGCTGCAGAAGTCCGCCGAGGTCGCGCACATCGGCGAAGGGTGCGACGCGCGGCGAAGCCCCGCCCGCGAGCTCGTCCTCGGCGGCGAGCCACGCCTCGCGCAGCTCCGCGAGCGTGCGCCCGCCGAGCAGCGCGGCGAGAAGCAGGCCGTCGGGCTTCAGCGCGCGGCGGATCTGGATCAGCGCGCCGGGGAGGTCGTCGACCAGATGCAGCGACAGCCCCGACACGGCGAGGTCGAGCGTGCCCGGCGCGAACGGCAGCGCGTCGAGCCGCGCCAGCACGCGCGGTGCCGGCGCTTGCGCGAGCAAGGCCGCCGCCGGATCGAGCGAGACAAGGCGCCCGACGTTCGGCGCGGAAGCGATCCGCCGCCCGAGCACGCCGTGATGCGAGCCGATATCGGACGCCACGGCGAAATCGCGCCGCACGATGGCGAGCCGCTCCGCAACGTCGTCGGCCACCCGTTGCAGAAGAAAATCGTGCGATGCCGCAGAGCCCGCGGCCCGGTTGCGCCGGGCCGTGAGCAGGGACGCATCGAAAATGGCATGCGGCTCGGTCATCGGAGGCTTATAAGCTCCTCGGTGCAACGCTTCGGATGCTGCCAATCCAGGAATTTTACCGGGTTACCGAAACGAGCGGCGTGCAATGCGGCGACGTGTCTGGATCCCGGCCTTCGCCAGAGTAACGGAATTGGGGGCACGCGCTCTGCCCCAAGCAACGTCATCCCGGCGGAGGCCGGGATCCAGACACGCCGAAGACGGGGACGGCGACGTTTCCACCTTGGTTGAAAAGACTCTAGCATGCGGCGCGGGAGGGTGAAGCATGGTCGAAAGGGGCGCAGACGACGGCGCCAGGTCGGAGGACGGGCCCACCGCTCCGGGCCTTTTCCGCCGGGCCTTTCGCGCGCTCTCCGACATCGTCATGCCGCCGGTTTGCCTAGTCTGCCGCACGCCGGTCGGTGCGCACGACGCACTCTGCGCTCATTGCTGGTGCGACATCGATTTCATCCGCCCGCCGCTCTGCGACCGCCTGGGGATACCGCTGCCCTTCGATACCGGCGGCACCATGATCTCCGCCGCGGCCGCAGCCGACCCGCCGCCCTACGACCGCGCCCGCGCCGTCGCGGCCCACGCGGGCGCCATGCGCACGCTGGTGCATGCGCTCAAGTTCCACGACCGTCACGACGTACGCCGCCTGCTCGGCAAATGGCTCGTGGAGGCCGGCCGCGAGATGGTGGCGGAGACGGATGTCGTCGTTCCCGTCCCGCTCGCGCGCTGGCGACTCCTGGTCCGCCGTTTCAACCAGGCCGCCATCCTGGCGAGCGAGGTCGCGCGCTTGACGGGGCTCGGCTACGAGCCGCTGCTGCTCGCCCGCACCCGGTCGACCTCGAGTCAGGTCGGGCTCTCGCGCGGGGAGCGTCGCCGCAACGTAGCCGGCGCCTTCGCCGTCCCCCCGCGCCTCGAGGCCCGCGTACGGGGGCAAAGGATCCTGCTCATTGATGACGTTATTACCACCGGATCGACGGTCGGCGCCTGTGCCCGCGCCCTGCGCCGGGCCGGGGCCGCGCGCGTGGACGTTCTTGCGCTGGCGCTGGTGACGGACCGCGCCCTGATCCCATCCTGAGACCGTACGGACACTGGAAAAATGCCGCAAATCGTTGTGACATACGGCGGTGCTGCACTTTGCAGCGTCGCCCTGCAAGGCTACATTTCGTAGGAAGGACGGAGCCGGCCGTCGAGGACCTTGGGAGACATGGCCAAAGTCACGATCTACACCACCATCCTTTGCCCCTATTGCCATATGGCAAAGGAGCTCCTGCGCGCCAAGTGCGTGGCCTTTGACGAGGTGGACGTCACCGGCAAGGCCGCACTGCGTGCCGAGATGAGCTCCAAGGCCGGCGGTCGCAGCACCGTACCGCAGATCTGGATCGGCGACCGGCACGTGGGCGGCTGCGACGACCTGATGTGCCTCGAGCGCAGCGGCAAGCTCGACCCGCTTCTCTCCGCGAGCCACTAGAGGATGTCCGCAAGCGGTCCTTCGAAGACGTTCCGCGCCGGCCTCGTCCAGATGTGCTCGGGACGCGATGTGGCGCGCAATCTTCGCGACGCGACCGCTCTAGTCCGCGAGGCGGCGAGCGGCGGCGCGGCCTATGTCCAGACGCCTGAAGCCACCAACCTGATGGAGCTCGATCGCGAGCGCCTGTTCGCCGCCGCCGCACCCGAGAACGCCAACGCTGGCCTCCAGCAGCTTGCGGATCTGGCGAAGGATCTCGCGATCTGGCTGCACCTCGGCTCGATGGTGGTCAAGGTGAGCGAGACCAAGCTCGCCAACCGCGCCTACCTGATCTCCCCTGCGGGCGAGGTGAAGGCGCGCTACGATAAGATCCACATGTTCGACGTCGATCTCCCGAACGGCGAGGTCTACCGCGAGAGCACGAACTACAAGCCCGGCACGCGCGCCGTCGTCGCCGACCTGCCGTGGGGCGGGCTCGGCTTCTCCGTCTGCTACGACCTGCGCTTTCCTAACCTCTATCGGGCGCTCGCCCACGCCGGCGCGTCGTTCCTGGCCGTGCCTGCGGCCTTCACGCGCATTACCGGGGAAGCCCATTGGGTAACCCTCCTGCGCGCCCGCGCCATCGAGGCGCAGTGTTTCGTTCTCGCGGCGGCACAGGGCGGATTGCACGAGCACGGCCGCGAGACGTTCGGCCACAGTCTCGTCGTCTCCCCGTGGGGGCATATTCTGGCGGAAGGGGGCGTTCATCCGTCAGTCATTTTCGCCGATATAGAGTCTGGCATGATCGAGGACGTCCGGTCGCGCGTGCCGTCCTTGCGGCACGATCAGGAGTTCGACGTCGTTCGCGCGGACAAGGAAACCGCGGCGGAGGTTGCGTCATGATCAAGTTCAGCCTCGTGTGCCGCAAGGGCCACGAGTTCGAAGCCTGGTTCAAGAGCGGGGCTGCCTACGAGGCGCAGACGGCCCGCGCGCAGGTCGTGTGCCCCCACTGCGGCAGCCACGACGTGGACAAGGCCATCATGGCGCCGGCCGTTGCCACGCGCATCGCGAGCATGCCGGCCGGTGAGCCGCAGCCGCCACCTTCGGTCCACGATCGGGCGCTTTTTCTGCGCCAGGTTCGCGACGAGATTCACGCCAAGGCGGAATACGTGGGTGGGCGGTTCGCCGAGGAGGCCCGCCGCATCCACTTCAACGAAAGTGCCCCGCGCGGCATCTACGGCGAGGCGACCGCCGACGAGGTGAAGGAGCTTGCGGAGGACGGCGTCCCCTTCTTCCCCGTGCCCCGCCTTCCCGAGGATTTCAACTAGGGTCTTTCGGGTTTCGATTGAAGCGGAGTGCCGTGCCCCCTCACCCGCGCAGCTAAGCTGCGCGGGTGAGGGGGCACTGCACTATTGGGGCATAGGACCTTTTAGCAGCCGAGCGCGGAGCGGATGCGCTGGCCGATCTGGTCGAGCGGCAGAACCTCGTCCGCGCCGCCCGCTTCGACCAGCGTGCGCGGCATGCCGTAGACCACCGACGACGCCTGGTCCTGCGCGATGTTGTAGGCGCCGAGCTTAAGCAGCTTCCCGAACTCGGCCGCGCCGTCGCCGCCCATGCCCGTCAGCATGACGCCGAGCACGTTCTTTCCGAAGGCGCCGCGCGCGCTCTCCGCCAGCACGTCGACCGAAGGCTTGTACAGGCTCTCGCCATGGTCCGGGCTGATGCGGATCTCCGTTGCCGTGACGCGGGTCTGCATGCCACCGGGCGAGATGTAGACGGTACCCTTGACGAGCGCCATGCCGTCCTCGGCCTCGATCACCTTGGGCTTGCAGAGATCGTCGAGCCGCTGCGCCAGCGCCTTGGTGAAGTTCGGCGGCATGTGCTGGGCGACGACGAGCGGTACCGAGAGCGACTCGGGAAGCTGCGAGAGCACGGTCTGCAGGGCCTGCGGTCCGCCGGTGCTGGACCCGATGATGCAGATCTTGGCGTTGACCCGGGCGCCCGCGGCCGCCCGCGGCGGAGCGGTGGGGCGCACCACGACGGTCGGCTTCGGCGCCGAGACCCGCGCCTTCTGCGTCTTGGCTTCGACCGCGGCGAGGAGCTTCTCGTGGATGCGGTCGACGCCGCGCGATTTCGGGATGAAGTCGACGGCGCCGAGCGCCAGCGCTTCGAGCGTGATGGCGGCGCCCTGCTCGGTTCGCGCCGAAAGCATGATCACGGAGGCCGTACTCTGCCGTACGATCTCGCGCAGCGCATCGAGGCCGTTCATCACCGGCATGTCGATGTCGAGCGTCACCACGTCGGGCTTCAGTTGAAGCGTCTTCTCGACGGCATCGCGTCCGTCGACGGCGGTGCCGACGACCTTGAAGCGTGAATCGGCTTCAATCTTGGCCGGCAGGACGCCGCGCATGAACGGGGAGTCATCTACGACCAGTACGCGAATAAGCGGTGCCGACATGCGCGCGTTTCCTTGCCGGTGTCGAAGGCGGGCACCGGCCCTGTTTCTCATCGGGCCCGGACGCATGTGCCAATGCCCAGGGGTCCTCATGGAAACACATAGTTAACTCGGAGAAGTTTCCATTCCGTTACGTCCGAGAACGCGGCCGGCAGTATGGCTGATATAGATCGTTCTCTGAAAGATCCGATTAATACTATCGCAAGCAATCTACCGGCATACTTCGCGGGCATCGACAGAGCGCGTTGTGCGTGCGGCTCCGAGAGCGTGGGCTGCCGGGCACGTGATGGGTTAAGGGGAAAAGGGTTATGAGCGCGAACGACATGCCTGTACTCGTCGTCGACGATTACAGCACCATGGTGAGGATCATCAAGAAGCTCTTGAAGCAGATCGGTTTCGAGAACGTCGATGACGCCTCGAGCGGCGAGGCGGCGCTCCAGAAGATCAAGGCGAAGCAGTATGGCCTGATCATCTCCGACTGGAACATGGAGCCGATGACGGGCTACGAGCTCTTGAAGGTCGTTCGCGCCGACCCGGAGATGGGCAAGACGCCGTTCATCCTCGTCACCGCCGAATCCAAGCAGGACAACATCAACGCCGCCAAGAGCGCAGGCGTGAGCGGCTACATCATCAAGCCGTTCAACGAGAAGGTCCTAAAGGAGAAGATCGACCTCGCGCTCGCGACGCCCGTCGCGGCCTGAGACCGCCCAACGATCGCATGAAATTCAAGAACCCCGGACCGAAAGTCCGGGGTTTTTTGCTGCGTGATTGTTCGGGTCCGCAATGCGCCCCTACATGTAGCCGCGCTGCATGAGGTCCTTGGTGTGCAGCACGTCGACCACCGTATCGCCGTCGACGACCACCACGTTGGCGATGCGCCGCTCCTTCATCAGCGACACGGCGGTGCTCATCAGGTCCTCGACGCTGACCGTCACCGGCCGCGTCGTCATGATGGCCTGCGCCGTCTTGGAGAACATGTCGGGCGAGAACGCACGCCTGAGATCGCCCTCCGTGATGAGCCCGAGCAGGCGGTTGGTGCCCTCCTCGGTCACCACCACACAGCCGCGCTGGCCCTCGGCGAGCTTGATGACCACATGGCCCAGGAGCTCGTGCGGCGCGACCATCGGCACCGCGTCCTTGAACTCGTCCGTATAGCGGCGCACCGAGGAGAGCAGCAGCCCGAGCCGCCCCCCTGGGTGCAGCTTGCCGAAATCGGAGTCCACGAAAGAGCGCTGCTCCATCAGCAGCACCGCCAGCACGTGGCCGGCCGCCAGCGTGATGACCGCCGAGGAGGTCGGCGCCAGATTGTTGGGGCAGACCTCGTTGACCCTGGGCAGGCGGAGGCAGATGTCGGCGCCCTGCGCGAGGCGGCTCTGGTCGTTGGCTGTCATGCAGATGACCTTGACGCCGTTGGCCGAGCAGAAATCTACGACCGGAAACAGCTCCTTCGTCATGCCGGAGTTCGAGATGGCGAGCACCACGTCCTGCGCGGTGATCATGCCGAGATCGCCATGGGAGGCTTCGGCGGCATGCAGGAAGAAGGAGGGCGTCCCGGTCGAGGCGAACGTCGCCGCCAGCTTGGCGCCGATGTGCCCAGATTTCCCGACCCCGGTGCCGATCAGGCGCCCTGGGCAGGCCTGGATGAGCCCCACCGCCTTGATCAGGCTGTCGTCGAAGCTGTCGCGCAACTGCGCCATCGCCCCGATCTCCTGATCGACGATCGAGCGGGCCCGCTCGACGAGCTGCGCTAGGTGTTCTGGTCGCATGCAGGATGCCTCTATGCGGAAGTTCGCCGCGCCCGGGCGGGGCACGAGGTTACTGATCATCGCCGTTCCGGCCTGTCAAGGCGCCGGCAACGGCCTTACACGCGATAGTAGTCGCGGTACCAGTCGACGAAGCGCGCGATGCCGTCCTCGAGCCGCGTTGCGGGCCGATAGCCGACGTCGCGCACCAGGTCCGTGACGTCGGCGGCCGTCTCGGGAACGTCGCCCGGCTGCAGCGGCAGGAAAGTCATCTTGGCCTCCCGTCCGAGGATGCGCTCGAGAATCCTGATCATCGCCAGGAGATCCGCGGGCTCGGCATTGCCGATGTTGTAGAGGCGGTAGGGCGCGCTGCTGGTTGCGGGATCGGGCGCGCGGCTGTCCCAGTCGGGGTTCGCCGTGGCAGGCATTCCCGCGACGCGCACAACACCCTCGACCACATCGTCGATATAGGTGAAGTCACGCCGCATCTGGCCGTTGTTGTAGACCTCGATCGGCTCGCCGGCGAGGATCGCGCGCGTGAACTTGAAGAGGGCCATGTCGGGGCGTCCCCACGGGCCGTACACGGTGAAGAAGCGCAGTCCCGTGACCGGCAGCCCGTAGAGATAGGCGTAGCTGTGCGCCATCGCCTCGTTGGCCTTCTTCGTCGCGGCGTAGAGGCTCACGGGATGATCGGCTCCGTGATGCACGGAGAACGGCATCAGCGTGTTGGCGCCATAGACAGAGCTTGTCGACGCATAGGTGAGGTGGCGGACGCCGCCGCGCCGGCATCCTTCGAGGATGTTGCCGAAGCCTACGAGGTTTGAGTCGATATAGGCGGCAGGATCGTCGAGCGAGTAGCGCACGCCGGCTTGCGCTGCCATGTGCACAACGAGGCTAGGACGCGTCTCGGCGAACAGCCGCGCCGTGGCGTCGCGCTCTGCGATGTCCAGCCGATGGAAAGCGAATCGCTCATGCTCCTTGAGCCGGGCGAGCCGCGCCTCCTTGAGCACCGGATCGTAGTAGGCATTGAGGCTGTCGACGCCGATGACGGTTGCGCCCCCCTCGAGGAGGGCACGGGCGACGTGGAAGCCGATGAAGCCGGCGGCGCCCGTGACCAGGATCTGGCTGTTCTTGTCGAGGTCCAAGCTGGCGCCCCTTCTCTCCGGCGTCTGCGAAAGCGCGCCCCGTGACGCCCCCGTGACGCCCATGACATGCCCGAAGCCCGCCGCGAGCGCAACACGCGGGCGGCGAAGGCGAGCTCCTGGATGATTCGCACCCGCTTACCAGCGTATCCTGCCTGCGGACGCGTAAACCATCATCCGTCTCGCAGGCGCAGGGAATCGGCGTTCGTCTATACTGCTGGTATATTACGGGGACGGCCCCGGCATCCTGCCCGCCGGATCAATCGGATATGCTATGAGCCTCGAGGCGATCACACCGGAAGAGATCGTTGCCATCAAGCTGTCGCTGCGCGTCGCCACGGTCGCTGTGATCTCGAGTCTGCCGGTGGCGATCCTGGTCGCTTACGTGCTCTCGCGCGGCCGCTTCGCGGGCAAGATCGTTCTCGACGGCCTCGTCCACATGCCGCTGGTGCTGCCGCCGGTCGTGACAGGCTATGTGCTGCTGGTTCTGTTCGGCCGCCGCGGTCCGCTCGGCGCCTTCCTGGAGCAGACGTTCGGCATCGTGCTGTCGTTCCGCTGGACGGGTGCCGCCCTTGCCGCCGCCGTCATGAGCTTCCCGCTCATGGTGCGCGCCATCCGCCTCGCCATGGATGCCATCGACCGCCGCAGCGAGGAGGCGGCGGCGACGCTCGGCGCGTCTCCGATCTGGGTGTTCGCGACCGTCACCCTGCCTCTGGCGTTTCCGGGCATCGTCGCCGGGGTCGTGCTGGCCTTCGCCAAGGCGCTCGGCGAGTTCGGCGCCACCATCACCTTCGTCTCGAACATTCCCGGCGAGACCCAGACCATCCCGGCCGCCATCTATTCCTACACGCAGACCCCGGACGGCGAGGCCGGCGCTCTCCGCCTGTCCCTGATCGCGGTGGCGCTCTCGTTTGCGGCCCTCATTGCGTCCGAGCTTCTGGTTCGCCGCTCGGGACAGGCGAGGGCCGGATTCGAATGATCACCTTTTCCTGCCGCCTCGCCCGCCCGCGCTTCGTGCTCGACGTGGACTTCACCGCGCCCGGCGGCTGCACGGCCCTGTTCGGCGCCTCGGGCTCCGGAAAGACCACCGTCGCCAGACTGATCGCCGGCATCGAGCGCCCCGACCGCGGCCGTATCGCCGTCGACGGCCACGTGCTGGTCGACACCACAGCCGGCATCTGGGCGCCCGTGCACAGGCGCCGCGTCGGTCTCGTCTTTCAGGACGGACAGCTCCTGCCGCATCTCTCCGTGCGCCGGAACCTCGCCTACGGCCGCTACTTCGCGCCGGCCGACGCCAAGGGCGTCGATTTCGACGAGGTGGTCGATCTGCTCGGCATCGGCCACCTGCTCGCGGCCTACCCGCCCACGCTGTCGGGCGGCGAGCGTCAGCGCGTCGCCGTCGGCCGCGCCCTGCTCGCCGCGCCGAGGGTGCTGGTGATGGACGAGCCGCTCGCCTCTCTCGATGCCGAGCGCAAGCACGAGATCCTGCCCTTCATCGAGCGCCTGCGCGACGAGGTGGGGCTGCCCATCGTCTATGTCTCCCATGCCGTGGAAGAGGTCGCCCGCCTCGCCAACCTCGTGGTGAGGCTCGCGGACGGTCGCGTCATCGCACAAGGCACGCCTGCCGAGGTCTTCGGCTCTCGCGTTCCCGAGACGACCACCGACCGTTTCGAGGCCATCTCGTTCCTGTCCGGCACCGTTGTGCGCGAGTTGCCGGAGTTCGCCATCTCGATCCTCGCCCATCCGGCCGGCGAGATCGCCATTCCCGCGCTGCTCGGCGGCTCGGCCGGCACGGTGCGCGTGGCCATCCAGGCCACCAACGTGGCCTTGGCGACCGAGAAGCCCCGGCACCACAGCGTGCGCACCGTGCTTGAGGGGTGCGTATCGAGCATCGCGGCCGGCGCGGGCCCCTCCGGCATCGTCACGGTCGAGCTCGCGGGCGGCGACCGGCTGGCCGCCTCCGTCACGCGGCACGCCATCGCCGACCTGGGACTTACCGAGGGGACACAGGTTTTCGCACTCGTGAAGGCCGTATCGATTGACGAGCGCGGCGTAGGAAGGTTCGATGGAGGGAAAGGAAGCAAGGTAAGAGCATAATGCCGGGAGAACGCGACCTCGGGCCTGGAATACGGGCAGAGGTTCTGGAGGTATTCGCGGAGGCCGCATCGCGTGCCGGCGCCATCGTTCTTGCACACCGCGCGCGGGGCTGCGTCGTCGAGACCAAGGCCGATCTCTCGCCCGTCACCGCGGCGGATCGCGAATCGGAGGCGGAGATCCTGACACGTGTGCGTCGGGTGCTGGGAGACATCCCGGTGATCGCCGAGGAATCGGCAAACCGGGGCTTGGCCGGTTTCGATCCCGAGCGGCCCTTTCTCGTCATCGACCCCATCGACGGCACGAAGGAGTTCATCGAGGGCCGGTCGGAGTTCACCGTCAACCTCGCACTCATTCGCAACCGCACGCCGGTGATTGGCGTCATCTACGCGCCGGCACTGGAGATGCTGTACGTCGGCGGCGGTGGCGAGGCCTGGACCGGCTGGCTCGATCCCGGCCAGCCGTTGCGGTCGCTCCGGGGCAAGCGGGCGCTGCACTGCCGGGTGCCCGAGCCGAGCCGCGTCGTGGCCGTCGCCAGCCGCAAGCATCTCGACCCCGAGACACAAGGCTTCCTCGACGCACTGCCGGGCGGCGAGTGCATCTTTCGCGGCTCGTCGATCAAGTTCTGCATCATCGCCGAGGGTCAGGCGGACCTCTACCCGCGCTTCGCCCCCACCAGCGAATGGGACACGGCGGCGGGCGAGGCGATCCTGCGCGCGGCCGGCGGCTCGCTGACGGACCTCGACGGTAAGCCGCTCGTCTATGGCAAGACGGAGACCGGCTTCCTGAACCCCGGCTTCATCGCCCGCGGCCGCACGGTGTGATCTGAAGCAACGCCCAGGCACTTGTCCCGCGCAGCGGAGCGCAGGCCGTCACCTCGGCTTGTGCCGATCGCGGGAGAAGACACGCAAAGAAAAGTCCCCTGCGCTCGGATGACGAGCGCAGGAGACGACTGCACAAGTATCATTAGGAGAAAGGTAACGGGGTCACGGTGCGGCGGCGAACGGCGGATTGCAAGCGGTCGGATGATATGTGAAGGCACGAGGAAAAAGTCCCGTGGCGGCTTTGCATCAATTGATTGATATCCCGGCATGATGCGCGAGTATCATGCGTTATCAATCTGATATCACGGCGGTTTTCCAGACGTTTCTAGACGCGGCAGACGTGCTTGTCGCGACCCTGCGCTCCGCAATCGCGCCCCGCTAAATGCGTCTCGCGGTGGCGCAGGCCCAGCCGAGCTATAGCGATCGGTCGTCATGGACTGAAACCGGGTGGATGAATTTGCGGTGCGCATCGAGGATACATCAGTCCGGCCGCGGGGGATCGACCACCCGCTCGCGTAGCCCCAGATAGAGAAGCTCGATATCGGTGGCGACGGCGAGCTTCTGCTTGATGAGGTAGTGGTTGTTGATAACCGTTTTCGGGCTGATGTTGAGCGCCGCCGCGATCTCGCTCACCGATTTGGTCTCGAGCAGGAGCCGCAGGATTTCGAACTCGCGCGGCGACAGCGATGACAGGGCCGACGAGTTGGCCTCGACGCTGGTGCGGGCCAGTTCCTCGCTCACATCCGGCGAGATGAACGTGCGGCCTGCGAACGCTTCACGGATCGCGGTCACGAGCAGCATCGGCGGGCTGCTTTTCGTCACGTAGGCCTTGGCGCCGGCCTGGAATGCCTGCCTGGCGAATGCCGCACCCTGATGCATCGTGAACACGACGATGCGTGCCGACGGGTCGCGCTGGCGAAGCTGCCTACAAAGGTCGATGCCTCCACGGCCAGGCATCGAGATGTCGATGACCGCCACATCTGGCTGCAACTCCTTGCAGTGCCGGTAGGCCGCCACGCTGTCCTGGGCCTCGGCCACGACCTCGAAGCCGTCCTGCTTCTCGAGCAGGCGCCTGTAGCCTTCGAGCACGATGGCGTGATCGTCGACGAGCATCACGCGAATATGCAGTGTCTTCATGCAGCCTCGCAGCGCTCCTCGGCCAGCGGTATCGTCGCACGCAGTACCGTGCCATGGCCGTTCTTGGAGCTTATCCCGATCCGTCCTCCGAAGGCGGCGACGCGCTCCCGCATCCCCCTGAGGCCGAGGCCGTCGAGGGAGGGGTGTGCGGCATCGTAGCCCTTTCCGTCGTCTTCGATCGTGAGCTCGATCGTGTCCGACGCGGCCTGCTCGCGGCGCGCCAAGGTCAGCGTCACGCGGCGCGCATCCGCATGGCGCGCCGCATTCGTAAGCCCTTCTTGGGCAATCCTGTAAAGGCACATCATGACCGCATCGGGGAGGCCGTCGAAGCGTCCCTCGCCCACGATCTCGAAACGCGTCATGCCCCTCGATCGCCCGTTCCATCCGGAGATGAGCGATCGCAGGCTTTCCTCGAGGCCAAGCTCGTCGATGGCGGCGGGCCGCAGCCGGACGAGTGTGGACCGCAGGGTGTCCATCATGGACATCGAAATTTGCGAGAGCGTGTGCGCATCCGAGGAAAGCTCCGGCGAGCTCCTTTCCGCGCTCGTTTCTATGGACGCCGCTATGGCATTGATCGCGGCCAGCGACTGGCCGAACTCGTCGTGAAGCTCTCGCGCCAGGTGCTGGCGTTCTTCCTCTTGCGCAGTGACGAGGCGTCTTGAGAATTCCCTGCTGTCGGCGAGCGTCGCCTCGAGCGTCGCCGCCATGTGATTGACGACTTCGCTGATCCTCTCGAGCTCGGCGAGCCTGAACGAGGGAAGCCGATATGAAAGCTCGCCTCGCGCCAGCCTGTTAAGGCCGGCAAGCACCGTCTCGGTGGGGCGCAACGCGCGGCGGATGGCATCGAAGGCAAGGATGCTGACGCAGAGCACCGTCAGAATGATGTCCGGCAGCATTCGGCTCATTTCCAGCCAGGCCTGGTTGGGTAGCGCTGCCGGCTCGATAAACGCCGCGACGCGGCCGCTGAACCGCGGGCTCGGCATGAGGGGGGCTTCCACCGCCTCGCCCTGGGAGAACGCGGCGTCATAGAGCGCGCCGAACCACGCCGGATAGGACGGCATGGAGGAGCCGACACAGCTTGCGCGAACGATGCCGCCCTCGACGTCGAGCAACCTGAGGCAGAGCCCTTCGCGCAGGACGTGACCGGCGAGGAAGTCCCAATCCGGAAAGCGCGCCGGCAGCTCGATACCCGCGCTGATCCGCAAGAGCTGAAGGTTGAGGTTCCTCTGGACCAGCTCGGCCGCTCGTCTTGCATCCTCGCGGCCTGCGCGATCGCTTGCGACCACCGCCAACGCGGCGGCAGCGAGAAACGAAAGGAGCGCGCCGAGCGCGACACGCAGCATCACCGACCGTGTGAGGCTGAGCGGCCGCGCCGGGCGCCTCGTGGAAAGAGGCAGAGGGAGCATGGTGCGCCTCGAGAGCTGACTTCCAGGGCGAGGGTAGAGCATGGCCGTTATGGCGTGAAGGAGGGGGCGCCCACGCTCGGGATATTTGCCCGAGCATCTGCGGGACGGAATCGGGTGAAGGCGCGCCGAGGGTTTCCTAGTCTGACCTCCAAGCAAACGTCCGTTGGACGACGGTTCCGGCAAGGGTTGAGGTCAAAGCCGATCCAAGCCGGCGCCCCGGAACCGGCGCCGAACGGTGCCGGGGCGATCCTTCGTACGCATCTCCGCGCCGGGGCCTGCATACACGAGTTCCAACGAAACTTTGCGAGAAGGAGCGCGCGCCATGCTCAGCATCATCCTGTCGGCTTGCCTGATCGCCGACCCGAAGCAGTGCCAGGACTTCAAGATTCCGATCGACGTCCATATGGACGCCGTGCACTGCACGATGGCCGCTCCGCCTGTTTTCGCGCAGTGGGCCGAGGAGCATCCGCAGTGGCAGATCAAGC
>NZ_JADZBI010000077.1 GCF_020852195.1 Hyphomicrobium sp.
GATCGCCATGGAGGAGAAGGTCCGCGTCGCCTTCCGTGAGGGCGGCAGGACGGTCGGCGCCGGCGTCGTCACCAAGATCGTAGAGTAGCAGAAGAAGAGAGGCGCTCGAGAGGGTGGCGGCAACGCCGACAGGACGAGCGCTTCTCTCATTTAGCGGGTTCGAAGACAATGAACGGCCAAAACATCCGCATCCGGCTCAAGGCGTTCGACCATCGCATTCTCGATGCGTCGACGCGTGAGATCGTGAACACGGCGAAGCGCACCGGCGCGGAGGTTCGGGGTCCTATCCCGTTGCCGACCCGCATCGAGCGCTTCACGGTCAACCGCTCTCCGCACATCGACAAGAAGAGCCGCGAGCAGTTCGAGATGCGCACGCACAAGCGCATGCTCGACATCGTGGATCCCACGCCGCAGACGGTCGATGCGCTGATGAAGCTCGACCTGGCCGCGGGCGTGGACGTGGAAATCAAGCTCTAGAGGATGCCGCGCCGAACGGGGCTCCCCGCTTTGGCCGCGAATAATGAAGGAAGGAATGCGAGAAATGCGTTCCGGAGTGATTGCACAGAAAGTCGGCATGACCCGCATCTTCACGGAGGCGGGCGAGCATGTGCCTGTGACGGTCCTGAAGCTCGAGAAGCTTCAGGTGCTGGCGCAGCGCACCGCCGACAAGCACGGCTACACCGCGATCCAGGTGGGTGCGGGCAGCCGCAAGCCCGCGCGCTTGACCAAGTCGGAGCGCGGCGGCTTCGCGGTCGCCAGCGTCGAGCCCAAGCGCAAGCTGGCTGAGTTCCGCGTCAGCCCCGACAACCTGATCGAGGTAGGCGCTGAGATCACCGCCGACCACTTCGTCCCCGGCCAGTTCGTGGACGTCACCGGCACCAGCCAGGGCAAGGGCTTCCAGGGTGCCATGAAGCGCTGGAACTTCGGCGGCCTGCGCGCCACGCACGGCGTTTCCGTCGTGCACCGCTCGCACGGCTCGACCGGCCAGCGCCAGGACCCCGGCAAGGTATTCAAGGGCAAGAAGATGGCCGGCCACTTGGGCGACGAGCGCGTCACCACGCAGAACCTCGTCGTGGTCAAGACTGACGTCGAGCGCGGCCTCCTGATGATCCGCGGCGCCGTTCCCGGCTCCAAGGGCGGCTGGGTGATCGTGCGCGACGCAGTCAAGAAGAAGGCGAATGCCGATGCGCCGACGCCCGGCGCCTTCAAGTCCGCCAGCAAGGAGAAGGCGTGATGAAAGCCACCGTCACCACGCTCGAGGCGAAGAAGGCCGGAGAGATCGAGCTCGCCGACGCCATTTACGGGCTCGAGCCGCGCAAGGACATCCTGCATCGCATGGTGCGCTGGCAGCAGCTTAAGCGCATGGCCGGCACGCACCACGCCCAGGACCGCTCGGAGGTCTCGGTCACCGGCAAGAAGGTCTACAAGCAGAAGGGCACCGGCGGCGCCCGCCACGGCGACAAGTCGGTTCCCCAGTGGCGCGGCGGCGGCAAGGCGTTCGGCCCCAAGCCGAGAAGCCACGCCATCGACCTGACCAAGAAGGTGCGCGCTTTGGCGCTCCGCCATGCGCTTTCTGCCAAGGCCAAGGCCGGCGAGATCGTCGTCATTGACGCCGCGTCCTCGAAGGACGGCAAGACCGGCGTGCTCAAGAAGCAGTTCGCCGAGCTCGGCTGGCGGAGCGCGCTGATCATCGACGGCGCCTCGCTCGATGATGCGTTCGCCCGCGCGGCGCGCAACATCCCGCACATCGACGTGCTGCCGATCGCCGGCATCAACGTCTACGACATCCTGCGCCGCGAGAAGCTCGTGCTGACCAAGGCCGCGGTCGAGGCGCTCGACGTGCGCTTCGCCGACGTGAAGGCCAAAGCCACGGAGGCGAAGTGATGAACAAGCTCAAGCATTACGACGTCATCCTCTCTCCGGTTATCACCGAGAAGGCGACGCAGGTCTCGGAGGCGAATCAGGTGATCTTCAAGGTCGCCCCGGGTGCCAACAAGACGGACATCAAGGCCGCGGTGGAGAGCCTCTTCAACGTCAAGGTCAAGGCCGTGAACACGCTCGTGCGCAAGGGCAAGCGGAAGGTCTTCCGCGGCATCCGCGCTCAGCAGAGCGACGTCAAGAAGGCGATCGTGACGCTCGAGGAAGGCCATTCCATCGACGTCACGACGGGCCTTTAAAGGAACCGAACCATGGCACTGAAGACATTCCGTCCGACATCCCCGGGTCTCCGGCACCTCGTCCAGGTCGACCGCTCGAACCTGTGGAAGGGCGCGCCGGTCAAGATGCTGACCGAGGGTAAGCGCAAGACCGGCGGCCGCAACAACGACGGCCGCATCACGACGCGCCACATCGGCGGCGGCCACAAGCAGGCCTACCGCCTGATCGACTTCCGCCGCCGGAAGCACGACGTGGTCGCGACCGTCGAGCGCCTGGAGTATGACCCGAACCGCACGGCGTTCATCGCGCTGATCAAGTATGCGGACGGCCACGTGTCCTACATCCTGGCGCCGCAGCGCCTAGCCGTGGGCGATTCTGTCGTCTCAGGCGCCAAGGTCGACGTCAAGCCCGGCAACGCCATGCCGCTGTCGGCCATGCCGATCGGCACCATCGTGCACAACGTCGAGCTGAAGCCGGGTGCCGGCGGCCAGCTCGCACGCTCGGCGGGCGCCTTCGTGCAGCTCGTCGGCCGCGACTCCGGCTGGGCCGTGCTGAAGCTTAACTCCGGCGAGACCCGCAGGGTGCGTGCCGAGTGCATGGCCTCCGTCGGCGCCGTCTCGAACCCGGATCACACCAACGAGGTGATCGGCAAGGCCGGCCGCCAGCGCTGGAAGGGCAACCGCCCGACCGTGCGCTCGATCGCCATGAACCCCATCGACCACCCCAACGGCGGCCGCACCAAGGGCGGCAAGCACTGGGCGACGCCGTGGGGCAAGCCGACCAAGGGCTTCAAGACCCGCAAGAACAAGCAGACCGACAAGTTCATCGTCAGAAGCCGCTCGAAGAGCAAATAGCAGAATCCAAGCGTCGAGCAGACGATCGAGGAGACGAGAGAGTGACACGCGCAGTTTGGAAAGGCCCGTTCGTCGACGGCTACCTTCTCAAGAAGGCGGAGAAGGTGCGGTCGTCCGGGCGCAATGAGGTCATCAAGACCTGGAGCCGTCGCTCGACGATCCTGCCCCAGTTCGTGGGGCTGACGTTCGGCGTCTACAACGGCCAGAAGCATGTCCCGGTGAACGTCACAGAGGACATGATCGGGCACAAGTTGGGCGAGTTCTCGCCTTCGCGCGTGTTCCATGGTCACGGCGGCGACAAGAAAGCATCGGTGAGGAAGTGATGGGCAAACCGAGCCGGGAAAGAAGCCTCTCCGACAAGGAGGCGCGCGCGATCGCGAAGAACCTTCGCGTCTCGCCGCAGAAGCTCAATCTCGTCGCGGGCCTGATCCGCGGCAAGAAGGTCGACCAGGCGCTCGCCGACCTCGAGTTCTCGAGGAAGCGCATCGCCCAGGACGTCAGGAAGTGCGTGATGAGCGCCGTTGCCAACGCCGAGAACAACCACGATCTCGACGTCAACGCGCTGATCGTCTCCGAGGCGTATGTCGGCAAGAACCTGGTCATGAAGCGCTTTGCCGCCCGTGGCCGTGGCCGCGGCTTCTCGATCAGGAAGCCGTTCTCGCAGATCACCGTCGTGGTCCGCGAGACCGAGGAGGAGGCCGCGAAGCCGAAGGCCAAGAAGGCCAAGGGCACCGGCAAGGACGGCAAGTCCGCACAGGGCGCCGCGCCGAAGAAGAAGGCCGCGGCCAAGAAGCCGGCCCCCAAGACCGAGACTGCTGCGGCTGAGAAGGAGGCCGAGTAATGGGTCACAAAGTCAATCCTGTCGGCCTGCGCGTCGGCATCAACCGTACCTGGGACAGCCGCTGGTTCGCCCGCAGGGGTGAGTACGGCAAGCTGCTGCATGAGGACCGCGCCATCCGCGCCCACATCCTGAAGCAGCAGCGCACCGCAGGTATCTCGAAGGTCGTCATCGAGCGCCCGCACAAGAAGTGCCGCGTGACGGTGCACACCGCCCGTCCGGGCGTCTTGATCGGTAAGAAGGGCGCCGACATCGAGAAGCTGAGGAGCGAGCTGTCGCGCTTCACCTCGTCGGAGGTTCATTTGAACCTGCTCGAGGTGCGCAAGCCTGACATCGATGCCACCCTGGTGGCTGAGAACATCGCCCAGCAGCTCGAGCGTCGCGTCGCCTTCCGCCGCGCCATGAAGCGCGCCGTTCAGACGGCGCTGCGCGCCGGCGCCGTCGGCATCCGTATCAACGTCGCGGGCCGCCTCGGCGGCGCCGAGATCGCGCGCACGGAGTGGTATCGCGAAGGCCGCGTGCCGCTGCACACGCTGCGCGCCGACATCGATTTCGGCTACGGCGTGGCCCAGACCGCCTATGGCGTCATCGGCATCAAGGTCTGGATCTTCAAGGGCGAGCTCATGGAGCACGACCCGATGGCCTCCGAGCGCCGCGCGACCGAAGGGGCCGGCGACGGCACCGGCGGCCGTCCGCGTCGCGAGGACGGTGGCGAGCGGCGCGAACGCCGCGGCCCCCGCGGACCGCGTGGCGGTGCCGAGGCGGGCAAGGAAGGACAGGATCAGGCCTGATCAGGGCTGAAGGACGAGGACCATGCTGTCACCGAAGAAGACCAAGTTCCGCAAGCAGTTCAAGGGCCGCATCCACGGCGCTGCGAAGGGCGGCACGACACTGAACTTCGGCTCGCACGGCCTCAAGGCCGTGGAGCCCGAGCGCGTCACCGCGCGCCAGATCGAGGCGGCCCGCCGTGCGATCACGCGCCACATGAAGCGCGCCGGCCGCGTCTGGATCCGCATCTTCCCGGACGTGCCGGTGACCAAGAAGCCCGCCGAGGTCCGCATGGGCTCGGGCAAGGGCGGCATCGAGCTGTGGGTCTCGCGCGTGAAGCCGGGCCGCATCATGTTTGAGCTGGACGGCGTTCCCGATCAGGTCGCGCGCGAGGCGCTGACCCTCGGCGCCGCCAAGCTCGGGATCAAGACCCGTATTGTGACGCGCATCGGCTGAGGCCTGTTGCGCGCGAAGGATGAGGAAGACGACGATGAAAGCGAGTGATTTGAGGAGCCTGACGCTCGATCAGCTCGACGATCAGTTGGCCAAGCTCAAGAAGGAGCAGTTCAACCTGCGCTTTCAGAAGGCGTCTGGGCAGCTCGAGAACACCTCGCGCGTGCGCCAGGTCCGCCGCGACATCGCGCGCGTTCTGACGCTCGCCGGCCAGAAGCGGGGCGGGTCCTCGTCGAAGGTGTCCACGAAATCGAAGTCCGGCGCGTAAGGAGAGAGAACGATGCCGAAGCGCGTCCTGCAGGGTGTGGTTGTTTCGAACAAGAACAACAAGACCATCGTCGTCGAAGTGGAGCGTCGCTATACGCATCCGCTGTTCAAGAAGACGGTGCGCCGCACGAAGAAGTACCACGCCCACGACGAGAACAACGCCTTCAAGGAGGGCGACCGCGTGGAGATCCAGGAGACGGCGCCGATCTCGAAGCTGAAACGCTGGGTCGTGCTCGAGAAGGTTTGATTATGAGATGGCGCTAGGCCGCAAGGGCGGAACCGGCGCCGGGACGAAGCAAGAGTTGAAGCCGCAGATGAGGCGGCAGGAAGAGAGACGGTGCGATGATCCAGATGGAGACGAATCTCGACGTCGCTGACAATTCGGGTGCGCGGCGCGTCCAGTGCATCAAGGTGCTGGGCGGCTCCAAGCGCAAGTACGCCACCATCGGCGACACCATCGTCGTGTCGGTGAAGGAGGCGATTCCGAAGGGCCGCGTCAAGAAGGGCCAGGTCATGAAGGCCGTCATCGTGCGCGTCGCCAAGGGCGTGCGCCGTCCCGA
>NZ_JADZBI010000078.1 GCF_020852195.1 Hyphomicrobium sp.
TCGCCCACCGTGCCGCCGATCTCGACCAGCACGAAGTCGACGTCCTCGTATCCCGTGGTGACGAACTGCTTGATGGCGTCGGTCACGTGCGGGATCACCTGCACGGTGCCGCCCAGGTAGTCGCCGCGCCGCTCGCGCGCGAGGATGTCCTGGTAGATGCGGCCCGTGGTGATGTTGTCCGACTTCTTGGCCGGAACGCCGGTGAAGCGCTCGTAGTGGCCGAGGTCGAGGTCCGTCTCGGCGCCGTCGTCGGTGACGAACACCTCGCCGTGCTGGTAGGGGCTCATCGTTCCGGGGTCGACGTTCAAGTAGGGGTCGAGCTTGCGGAGACGGACGGAGTACCCGCGTGCTTGCAGGAGCGCGCCGAGGGCGGCGGAAGCAAGGCCTTTTCCAAGGGAGGAGACCACGCCACCGGTAATGAAGATGTACCGTTGCATGGGCTTTAACAATACAGCCCTAGCGGTGTGATTCGAAGAGGTTTTCTTGCCTCATCCACGGCGGCGCGCGATGTGCCGCTGCAAGGCGTCGGGACCGGTGGCCTGTCGCCGCCGGAAACACGGGCAGTGCCCCGTCACCCGCGCAAGAGCGCGTTTCCCCTCGATGGGTGAGGAGGCTGCACCGCTTCAAGAGAAAGAGCGCTAGCCGCACTGCGCTGCGGCTGTGGGATCGACGGGCGCGGGGGCGGACTGGTCCTGGTCCAGCTCGGCGCGGTACTGATCGAAGCTCGTGCGCGCGTTCTGGTAGCTCGCGTCGGGCGGGTTCTTGGCGTAGGAGACGTCCGCCGTCGTCATCGCATAGCCGAGCGTCTTGGCGGAGGAGGAGCCGGGCGCCCTGGGCCCGGGTTTGAACGTCTCGCAGTGCGTTCCGTGCTGGACGTTGTCGATCTTGAAAAAGCCGAGCTGGCCCTCCTTGCCGATCTCGGCGGCGCGGGTGGCGGCGATCTTCTCCATGCGCTCGCGCGGCGTATTCAGCGGGCCCTTGACCTCGATGCGGTAGCGGTCGGGACCGATCTGGCTCTCCGAGTAGCCGGCCGGCGCGATGGCGTTCGAATGCTGATAGGGGAGGGGGCCTTGCGCAATCCCGCTCATGCCGGCAGAGCAGCCGGCCAGGGCCAAGACGGCCGCCAGTGCCGGAGCACATTTCCACTGCAAGACCCTGAGCCGCGGCATGGCCGTCTCTCCGCTCCCGAACGGGGCCCACGCTAGCAAATAGCAGGGCCCCGTGGCCAGTTGCGGCGCGGCCACATCCTCAAGGTCTTGGAGGACGGTGCGTCCTACTGGAGCTTGTCCAGGATGCCGCCGCGCGGGGCGGCCTTGTCGGCGGGGGCTGCCGGCGTCGTGGTGGTCTGGCCCGGATCGGCCGGCACCATCGAGGAGGCCGGGGCGTCGAAGGCGGAGCCGGTGGTCGCCGAGCGCTTCGAGACCAGCGTCAGGAGGATGCTGGTGGCGAAGAAGCAGGCCGCGAGCACGGCCGTGGTGCGCGTCAGCAGGTTCGCCGTGCCGCGGCCGGTCAGGAAGCCGCCGCCACCGCCGCCGCCGATGCCGAGCGCGCCGCCCTCGGAGCGCTGCCAGAGGACGACCGCCACCAGTGCGGCTGCAACCATGAGGTGAATGACGAGGAGAACCGTGGTCATAGGGCGAAGAGCTCCAAGCGCCGGAGGGCGCAAGCTTGTAGGATTTGGCAGGGCTTCTACACCAGCCGCGGGCCGAGGGCTAGATAGGACCATTCCGCAGTCCGCGCGGCGGGGTGCGTCCGATTGGCGGGAGGCTATGGGGCCTTGGTGGCCTGCCGTTTCGCGGCCGCCGCGGCGCTCGCGTCCTTGCGCTTGGGGAGCGGGATGTTGCTCTGCGAGACGCCGGCTCTGGCGACCTCGGGCGGCGGGGGCTCGTTGATGACGGGGCGCGCGGTCAGGAGCTCGCCGCAGCGGAAGCTCAACTGCTCCTGGACGGCGATCAGGCGCTCGATCTTTCCCAGCCGCTCGGGGGAGAGGTTCGCCTTCGCCCATCCGGGGCCGCGGTCCATGTCGGACTTGGCGCCGGCGGCGAGGAGGCCCTGATACTCGGTTTTGAGGGCGGCGCAGGCTTCCGGCTCGAGCGGGGCGGCGGCGACGGTCGAGGGTGCCGCGAGGATCAGGGCTGCCTGCAGAAGTGCCCGTTCGATGCGCATTCTCAAGCCTTGCTCCGCCGCTCTCTGGACTGCCTTCATGGCCGCTGCCCGTCTGCCCTGCAAGCCGTGATGCTACGTATACGCGCCGTGCCCGTACATTCTCCTCAAGCGCCCTATGGCGCAGAGGCACGGATGATGGCGAGGAAATCGTCGGCCTTGAGGCTCGCGCCGCCGACCAGGGCGCCGTTCACGTTCGGAAGTGCAAGCAGCTCCTTCGCATTGGAGGGCTTCACCGATCCTCCGTAGAGGATGCGGATGCGGCTGCCGGCGTCGCCGTAGCGCCCGGCGAGATGGCCGCGGATGGCCTCGTGCACCTCGGCGACGTCGTCGGGGCTCGGCGTCAGGCCGGTGCCGATGGCCCAGACCGGCTCGTAGGCAACGACCGTGTCGGCATCGCTCGCGGCGTCGGGAAGGGAAGCCGCAAGCTGGCGGGCGACGACGTCGAGGGTCAGGCCCGCCAGGCGCTCGCCCTTGGTCTCGCCGATGCAGACGATGGCGGTGAGGCCCGCGCGGTGGGCGGCCGCGGCCTTGGCGCGGACGATGCGGTCCAGCTCGCCGTGGTCGGCGCGGCGCTCCGAGTGGCCGACGATGACGGCCGTGGCGCCCGCGTCCTTCAGCATCTCGGCCGCTATATCGCCCGTGTGGGCGCCGGAGGACGCCGCGTGGCAATCCTGGCCCCCGAGCAGGATCGCCGAGCCGCGTGTGGCGTACGCCATCTGGGCGAGCAGCGTCGCCGGCGGGCAGATCATGACGTCGGCCGGGGCCACACTGTCCGAAAGGGCCGCCTTGACGGCCGTCGCCTCGGCCAGGGCCGCCGCAAGTCCGTTCATCTTCCAGTTGCCCGCGACCAGGGGACGAATGCGTGTCGTGGTCATGCGCGCGGCTCTTCCCTCGTCTTCGTCAAATCTGCGCCTTCCGGGGGCCTCCGGACCGGATGGGATCGGTCCGTGTGCGCGCCCCGATTAACTTATTTTCAGCTCCGCAGCACGGTATTGCATTCCCTTGCGGGGTGGGGTTCATATCACCCCGACGCCCCCCGTCATGGACGGGTTCCTCTATTTCTGCAAGCGGTGGCGGCCGAGCCCAGGCATGTGCGCTCGCCGCCCGCACTTAACAGGAAGATCTTTCTCGATGCTCGACGCCATGCGACGCGGCGCCCAAGGGTGGGTGGCCAAGCTCCTGTTCGCTCTCCTGATCGTGAGCTTCGGTGTCTTCTGGAACGTTTCCGATGTGTTCCGAGGTTTCGGACGCGGAGCGGTGGCCAAGGTCGGCGAGGCCGATATCACCGTGACCGACTTCCAGCGGGCGTTCCAGAACCAGATTCGCGGCATCACGCTCGAAGGCGGCCAGCGGCTCACCACCGAGCAGGCGCTGATGCTGAGGCTCGACCGGCAAGCGCTCGATCAACTCATCGCGCAAGCGGCGGTCAAGACGCATGCCGACCAGCTCGGGCTCTCGCTCTCGGACGAGACGCTGGCCGAAGGCGTGCGCAACGATCCCGACTTCGCGGGGCCTGACGGGAAGTTCTCGCGGCTCGGCTTCGACGGCCTCCTGAGGCAGCTCAATCTCACCGAGCAGGGCTTCCTGGCGGTGCGGCGCGACGACGAGGTGCGCAGGCAGATCTTTGACGGACTCTCATCCGCGGTCGTGGTGCCGAAGCCGACGGTGGAGGAGCTGCACGCCTTCCGCGAGGAGACCCGCACCATCGAGCATGTGCAGATCGACGCCAAGAAGGTCACGGCGGCGGCGCCCGACGAATCGAAGCTCAGCGAGACCTACGAGGCAAACAAGGCGAGCTTCATGACACCCGAGTACCGCAAGGCGGCGGTGCTGGTGCTTTCGACCGACGCGCTGAAGTCCGAGATCACGCTCACCGACGACGAGCTCAAGACCTACTACGCCGACCACAAGGCGACCTACGACAAGCCCGAGCGGCGTCGCATCCAGCAAATCGCCTTCAAGGACAAGGCGGCTGCGGAGGCGGCGCGCAAGGAGCTCGCCGAGGGCAAGAAGAACTTCCTCGACGTGGCCAAGGAGCATGGGGCGACCGAAAGCGACGTCAACCTCGGCATGCTGTCCAAGTCGCAGCTCATCGATCCCAAGATCGCCGACGCGGCGTTCGCGCTCGAGCGCGACAAGCTCTCGGAGCCGATCGAGGGGCGCTTCGCCACCGTGCTCGTGCGCGCGATCGAGATCGACGAGGGCAAGGAGAGCACGTTCGAGGAGGTGAAGGACAAGGTGCGCGACAAGCTCGCGGGCGAGCGCGCCGAAGGGCTCATCCAGGAGCGCTACGACCTGGTCGAGGAAGGCCGCAACGCCGGCAAGACCCTCAAGGAGATCGGCGAGGAGCTGAAGCTCAAGTTCATCGACGTGGAGGCGGTGGACAACGACAACAAGACGCCTGACGGCAAGACCGCCATCGACATCCCGGATGCGAGCATTGCGCTGCAGGGGATTTTCGCGACCGGGGAGGGCGCGCAGCCCGACGCCGTGGAGCTGCCCGGCTCGGCCTACGTCTGGTTCGACGTGATGTCGATTGCGGAGCCCAAGCAGAAGCCGTTCGACGAGGTAAAGGACGACGTCAAGGCGCTCTACACCGAGAAGGAGACGGGAAAGCTGCTCGACGAGATGGCGCAGAAGCTGGTGGACCGGCTCAAGCGCGGCGAAGCCTTCGCCAAGATTGCCGAGGAGGCCGGCGGCACGGCTGAGGTCTCTGAGCAGATCAAGCGCAACACCTCGCCGCCGGGGCTCACCACCGATGCCGTGCGGCAAGCGTTCACGCTGCAGAAGGGTGGCGCGGGCTACGCCCAGACAAGCGACCGCGCGAGCCGCGTGGTGTTCCAGGTGAAGGACATCTTTCCCGCCGCTTCGCCGACCAAGGAGCAGGCCGACAAGATCTCCAAGGAGCTCAAGGATCAGCTCGCCAACGACAACCTGCTGGCCTACATCTCGGCGCTCAAGGCCGGGCTCAGCATTCATGTCAACGAGACGGAGCTCGCCCGCGCGACGGGGGCTTCCACGGAGAGCGACCAGTAGGGAGGCCTGTCTCTTGAGCACGCTCGCCCAACGGGCCCGTGGCCTCGAGGCGCTGCCGGCGCACGATGCCTTCGTGAAACGCTATCGGGCGGGCGCGCCGCAGGTGGTGTGGACCCGGCTCGTCGCCGATCTCGAGACGCCGGTCTCGGTCTATCTCAAGCTGGCGCTCGGCAAGCCCTACTCGTTCCTGCTCGAGTCCGTCGAGGGCGGGGCTGCGCGCGGGCGCTACTCGGTGATCGGGCTGGCGCCGGATGTCGTGTGGCGCGCCCACGGCGAGACCGCCGAGATCAACCGTGCGCCGCACCGCAACCCGCATGCCTTCCGTGCCGAGGCCCAGCCCACGCTCGCCTCGCTGCGGGCGCTGCTCGCGGAATCGCGGCTCGAGCTGCCGTCGGAGCTGCCGCCCATGGCGGCCGGCGTGTTCGGCTATATGGGCTACGACACGGTGCGGCTCATCGAGACGCTGCCCGAGGTCAAGGAGGACGAGCTCGGCGTGCCGGACGCGGTGCTGGCGCGGCCGACCGTGATCGTCATCTTCGATTCCGTGAAGGACGAGCTCAGCATCGTGACGCCGGTGCGTCCCGACAAGAAGATCGATGCCGAGCGCGCCTACAAGGCGGCGCTGAAGCGGCTCAAGGACGCCGTCACGGCGCTCGACGCGCCGCTGCCGCACGGGGCGGCGCTGGCGCCCAAGACGCTGGCGCAGCCGGAGCCGCGCTCGAACACGACGGCGCGCGAGTACATGAGTATGGTCGAGCGGGCGAAGGAGTACATCCGCGCCGGCGACATCTTCCAGGTGGTGCTGTCGCAGCGCTTCTCGGCGCCGTTCGCGCTGTCGCCGTTCGCGCTCTACCGGGCGCTCCGGCGCACCAACCCGTCGCCGTTCCTGTTCCATCTCGACCTTGGGGATTTCGCGCTCGTGGGCTCGAGTCCCGAGATCCTGGTCAGGCTGCGCGACGGCGAGGTGACCATCCGGCCGATCGCGGGCACGGCACCGCGGGGCGCGACGGAGGCCGAGGACAAGGCGCTGGCGGATGCGCTGATCCGCGACCCCAAGGAGCGCAGCGAGCATCTGATGCTGCTCGACCTCGGGCGTAACGACGTGGGGCGCGTCGCCGAGGTGGGCTCGGTCGAGGTGACGGCGAAGTTCGTCATCGAGCGCTACAGCCACGTCATGCACATCGTCTCGAACGTGATCGGGCGGCTCGCGGGCAAGCGCGATGCGATCGATGCGCTGATGGCGGGCTTTCCGGCTGGCACGGTCTCGGGCGCGCCGAAAGTGCGCGCGATGGAGATCATCGACGAATTGGAGAAGGCGAAGCGCGGTCCCTATGCCGGCTGTGTCGGCTATTTCACGGCCGACGGCGAGATGGACACCTGCATCGTGCTGCGCACCGCGCTGGTGAAGGACGGGACGCTCCACGTGCAGGCGGGCGCCGGCATCGTGTTCGACAGCGTGCCGGAGAAAGAGCAGCAGGAGTGCATCAACAAGGCCAAGGCCGTCGTGCGCGCGGCCGAGGAGGCGGTGCGGTTCGCTGCGCGGGGGAGTAAGAAGGCGCGGTAAGGGCTCGCTTCGGCGCGCTATTCCCAACAGCCGCAATCTGCGGAAGAGATAGCCGCTGGCGTTGCTCCTATCTCGTGGCGAGCAGCCAAAGGATAATCAGAAGCAACACGGCGGACAGCGCTTGCCAGAACAGCAGTGGATTGCGTTCCATGAGCGGTGTGACCGATCGGGGCTTGAATGATCCGCTCGGCCGGCGAAGATCGGCAACAAACTCCTCGATGGTCTCATGGCGCTCCGCCGGATCTATTTTAACGGCCTTGCGGATCGCCCAATCCATCCATTCGGGTATGTGCGGCGAAAGCTCGGTGGCTGGAATATAGAAAAGCGATGCCTGCGCCTTCGGGGTCGTCGCGTCGGCCACGCCGTTGACGTAGGGAAGGCTGCCCGTGAGCAACTCGTATGCGACGAGACCAAGGGAAAAGAGATCGGACTTTTCGGTGCCTGAAAAGCCCAGAAAGTATTCGGGAGCGGCATATTGATGAGTTCCGAGGATGTCGCCCGTGTCGGTCTCGGGCATGGCCTCGCGGACCCCTGCAACACGCACCGAGCCGAGATCTATGATCTTCACGGTGCCGGCGGTGTTGATCATGATGTTGTCGGGGCGGATGTCCTGATGCAGCATTTCCTTTCGGTGGAACGCGCGTAGCCCCTTGGCGATTTGCTCGACGATGTTACGCACGGATTCAAAACTGGGGTTCGGATTATCGCGCATCCATTGGCGCAGGGTCTGCCCATCGATCAGCTCGGAGACCGTGTAGAGGCTGGTGCGCTGGCGTTGCGTCTTCACCGCTCTGACGACGTGCGGTGAATCGAGACGGCGTGCAACCCATTCCTCCATGGCAAACCGGCGGCGAGCACCCGGGTTGTCGCGGAGGTCGGAAGCCAGCACCTTGAGAGCGACGCACTCGCCGGTGTCGCTATCGATCGCGACGTAGACGTTGCTGCGGCTCGTGGCATGGATCTCCCGCACGATGCGAAAGCCGTCGAGATCGTAGGGTATGCGCGGCACCTCGGCTGCGAGCGCCAGCTCCACACCTTCGAGAACATCTTGCGCGGTCTCGTCCGGAAGGCTCTCGACGCGAACGATTTGGACCGTCAGATTGTCGTCGCTGCCGTTCGCGAGGGCGCGGGCGACGATTTCGCGGGCGGCCGTATCGAGGTCGTCAGCCGAGGTGACGAGCGTTGCCATCTCGCGGGGACCGACAAACTCGTGGACGCCATCGGTGCTCAAGACAAGGACATCGCCGGACTTCAGGTTGACGGCGAGATAGTCGATCTCGACATTGGGGTCGACGCCCATAGCGCGATTGAGATAGCTCTCGGTCTTCGAGATCGTCAGGCGGTGATCCCTCGTCAGCTGCTCGAGGTTGCCTGCGGCGAGCTGAAAGATGCGGCTGTCCCCAATATGAAAGATGTGCGCAGCTCTGCCTTTGAAGACGATCGCGCTCAGGGTGCAGATATAGCCCTGGTTCTCATAGAGCCAGTTGCGCTGACTTTCCGCGTGGAGCCAGGCATTCGCGGCGCGGATCACGCGTTCGCCGGCCGTCTTTGCCGTCCAGGTGTCAGAGGTGCAGTAATAGTCCGTCAGGAAGCTGTTGACAGCGATCTCCGCCGCGATCCGGCTAACTTTGCTCGATGAGATGCCATCTGCCAATGCGACGGCGATGCCCTTCAAGGCGCGCTCGGCCCCCTCCGGGACAAGCGCTCCGTGGAAGTCTTGATTGATGGGTTTGGCTCCGGCCTCCGAACACTGACCGATGGTCAAAGAAAGTTCGGTCGCTGAAGATCTGGTCAACAGAAGGCTCCGTTCGAGGCAACAGGCCGAGCTCGGCAGTGTGACAGGGCCGCGTTGTTCGTCAATGTCGCCGGTTGACGACGAGACGGATTGCGCTTGCGTCGTGTGGAGGCGATCGTGGGCGATAGCCGTTTCTGGCTCTTCGCCGGTCTCGGCGGACGGTGGTGTCCGTCTCCGCCGCCTAATGCGTGAGGAGGGGAAGCAGGGCCTTGGTGATGGCGCTGTTGCCGGCGAGGACGTCGCCGGTCGCGAGGGCCTTGTCGCCGCCATGCACGTCGGTGACGTGGCCGCCAGCTTCGCGCACGAGGACGATGCCGGCCGCGAGGTCCCAGGGCTTCAGGCCGCGCTCCCAGTAGCCGTCGTAGCGGCCGGCGGCGACGTAGGCGAGGTCGAGGGCGGCCGAGCCCGAGCGGCGCAGGCCTGCAACCTCCATCATCACCGTGCTCATCTCCTGCATGAAGCGCGGGTGGCCGGGACGGCCGCGGTGCGGGATGCCGGTCACGACCACGGCGTCGGCCAGCGTCTTCCGTGCGGCGACGCGCAGGCGGCGCTTGTCGTTCAGGAAGGCGCCCTTGCCCTTCTCGGCGGTGAACAGCTCGTCGGTCGCGGGATTGTAGACGACGCCGGCCACCAGTGCGCCGTCGCGCTCGAGGCCGATCGAGATCGCAAAATGCGGGATGCCGTGCAGGAAGTTGGTGGTGCCGTCGAGCGGGTCGACGATCCAGCGATGGGTCTTGTCGACTCCCGCGACCTCGCCGCGCTCCTCCATCAGGAAGCCGTAGCCGGGGCGTGCCTTCGACAGCTCCTTGAAAATGATGTCCTCGGCCTTGTGGTCGGCGGCGGAGACGAAGTTGGCCGGCCCCTTGACGGAGACCTGCAGCTGCTCGACCTCGCCGAAGTCGCGCGCGAGCGAGCGGCCCGCTTTGCGCGCGGCGGCGATCATCACGTTCATCAGGGCGGAGGCGGGCATGGGGCGGCCGTGCAGTGAAAGGGCCGCGGAGCCGCGGCCATGGGTTCGATCAGGTTGGGAGGCTCTGACGGTTTCGCGGCGGGACGTCAACCTTTTTCGGGTTTTGGCGGGCGGCGGCGGTCACGGCATGGCCATGACTTGCTTCTTCTCGCGCCATGCGGTGGCGGCGGCTTCGGCCTTGGCGCGGTCGGCGTCGGGAAGGGCGGCCACGTAGAGGTCGAGCTTGTCGTCGACGACGCCGGCGGCCTTGGCGACGAGACGCCACTTGGCGGCCTCCACCGGATCGGAGCCAACGCCGATGCCCTCGGCATAGAGGTGGCCGAGGCGGTTCTGCGCACCGGCTACGCCCTTCTCAGCCGCGGACTGCAGATACTCGATGGCCTTCGACTCGTCCGCCTTGAGGCCGCGGCCCTGCAGCAGCATCACGGCATAGTCGTACTCGGCGGCGGGCAGGCCCTGCTCAGCGGCCTTGGCGCTCCAGCGTGCGGCCTCGAGCGCGTCGTTGGGGACGCCGTTGCCTTCGAGGTAGAGGGCGGCGAGGTCGTACTGGGCGGCGGCTACGCCCTTCTCGGCGGCGTAGCGGATGTGCTCCGCGGCGCGGTAGGGGTTCTCGGGCTTGCCGGTGCCGCGCAGGAACATGAGCCCCAGATTGTAGTTGGCGAGCGGGTCGCCGGTGCGTGCGGCCTTCTCGAACATCTCGGCGGCGAGGTCCATGTCCTTGGTCACGCCTCGGCCCTCGGCGAGCATGGTGCCGAGCGCCAGCGTGCCGGGGATGTCTCCAAGCTCGGCGGCGCGGGCGTACCAGCGCGCGGCGGCGCCGTCGTCCTTGGGTACGCCGAGGCCGTCGGCGTAGATGCGGCCGATCAGCGTGTGCGCCTGCGGGTCGTCGCGGCGGGCGGCCTCCTCCGCCAGCGAAAGGGCGGTCAGGTACTTGCCCTGGTCGAAGGCGGCGTAGGCGGCGTCGTCATCGTCGGGAAGCGCGTCCGGCTTGCTCTTCAGCTCCGGTGCGGCGGTCTCCGTGAGCTGTGGGAGGTACGGGGAGAGCATGCCGGTCGCCACCAGCGCACCGAGGGCGCCGAGGGCGATACCCGCGCAGCCCAGGATGACGAGGTTGATCGTTTTCACAGGGCGCACTCCATCAGGCTGCATCCGCGGGCGCGCTCAGCGCGGCGACGAGGGCGGATGCCCAGGCGGCGTTGCCCTCGGCGGGCGTCACGACGGAGAGGCGCGCGGCGACGAAGTCGGCGCCGTCGCGGACGAGGTCGCGGACGTCATCGGCCGTCTCGGCATCGAAGGCGACGATGGGCACCACGAAGACGTCGGCCCACCAAGCGACCAGCTCGCGCTGTGTGTCGCGTGCCTCGTCGGGTCCGTAGGCGTCGGACATCCGGCCGAACGCCACGTAGTCCGCGCCGGCCTCCCCGAGCGTCATGGCGTCATGGCGGGACGCGCCCGCGTCGGCGCCGAGAATGGCCTTGGGGCCGAGCGCGGTGCGGGCCGCCTCGTAGGCGTCCTCGATCTCGGGGCGCCAGGAGAGGTGCACGCCGTCAGCGCCGGCGGCGCGGGCGGCCGGGACGTCGTCGGCGATGAGGGTGGCGATGCCCTTCTCCTGCGCTAGGGCGACGAGCGGGCGGGCGACAGCGGGATCGATTGCGCCGTGCTCGGGCGCGGTCAGGATCAGCGTGCGAGCCTGCGTCGCGTCGAGCGCGGCGCCGACGCGGGCGAGCCAGCCCGCGCCGCTCTCCGCCGCGGCGATCAAGCAAAGGCCCGGATCCGATAGTGCCTGGCTCACGTCTCGGCTCCCCGATCTTGTGTGCATGTGGCGAGCGTATCTGTCCCAATTCGGGCGGAAAAGAGACTCGGGTCCCGGTGTGGCTCAATTGCCCTTGGAAGAACAGGCTGTTGGTGGCCGCCCGCCCTATCGTATACGTGGCCTTCCGGCTATCGTCCCGGCAGGCGAATCTGGATACTGCCGCGTAGACCGGGGTCCGCCCGAGGGCGGCCCTCGGCATTGTGCACTGCGTCCGGGGTCGCCCGGGCGCGGGGCAGGTCCGCCGCCGATGTCCGAGAGCATGAAATTGCCATGCTGTGCCCGCACTTGTGGAGCGTTGTCCCGAGTGGGGGTCCAAGATCCAAGGGTGCCGCGTCCCGCTGACGGAGCCAGATTGATGCTCACGACCGCCTTCACGCGCGTTGTTGTCGCCACGGCTGCGACTGTTGCGCTCGCCGCTACTGCTTCGAGCGTCGGAGCACAATCGACACCTGCAGCGGCTGGCACGCCGCCGGCCGTCAAGGAAACCGGCGCCATCCCGAAGGAGTCCGGCACGTCGGGCTCGGCGCACGCCGACGCGGTCGCCAACGCCGCAACGCCGGCTGCGCCGGCCGGCACGGCTCCCGCCGCGGCGGCGCCTGCCACACCGGCTACGCCCGCGGCGACCACTCCGGCAACGCCGCCGTCAACCGATCCGAAGGCTGCCGCCACGCCTGCGGGGACGCCGGCCGCGCCTGCAGCGGCTGCGCCCGATGCCGCGACGGCAACGCCGCCGTCAACCGACCCGGCAGCCGCAGCCACGCCTGCGGTAACCACGCCGCCTCCGCCTCCTTCCGATCCGGTGGTCGTGGCCGTGCGCACATGGCTCGGCACCGCCGCCAACACGTCGAGTGCGCACAAGGACGACGTGGCTGCCGCCACGGCGTTCTATGGCATGCGCACCGAGCCGCCGCTCTGGGTCGAGAAGTCGGGCTTCACGGCCAAGGCCAAGAGCGCCATCGAGGAAGTGAACAAGGCCGACGACTGGGGCCTTTCGGCGGATGCGTTCGCGCTGCCGCGGTTCAATGTGTCCACGCCGTCCACGGAGGCGCTTGCCGAAGCGGAAGCGCGGCTCACGCTCGAGCTGCTCAAATACGTACGTCACGCAAAGGGCGGCCGGCTCAACCTGGCGTCGCTCTCGCGCATCCTGGATCTCACGCCGCCCGTCAAGGATCCGGCCATCGTGATCGGCGAGCTGGCGGCGGCCTCGGCGCCGGACGCCTATCTGCGCGACCAGCATCCGAAGCATTCTCAGTTCAAGCTGCTGCACAAAGCGCTGCTCAAGGCGCGCGGTCCGGCGCAGGCCGCGGTCGAGATCGATCCGGCGCTCAAGGTCAGCCTGCCGGCGACGCGGGAGATGCTCAAGGGCGGCGTCGAGCATCCGAACGTGGCGCTCCTGCGCCAGCGCATGAAGGTGCCGGCCGAGGCCGGTGCCAAGGAGACGCTGTTCGACGAGAAGCTCGCGCTGGCGCTCAGGGCGTTCCAGGCCGAGAAGGGGCTCGCGGAATCGGGTGAGCTCACGGGGGCGACACGCAAGGCCCTCAACCGCGAGGTCGACGCGCTGCGCGCGCCCGATCCCGAGCGCGGGACGCAGCTTCTGGTGCTCAACATGGAGCGCTGGCGGTGGATGCCCGAGAACCTCGGCCGCGTCTACGTCTGGAACAACATCCCCGAGTACACGACGCGCGTGATCAAGGGCGATGAGGTGCTGTTCCGCGAGCGCATTATCGTCGGGCTGCCGAACTGGGCCACTCCCGTGTTCTCCGAGACCATGAAGACCATCGTCTTCAATCCCTCGTGGGGCATGCCGGATGGCATCAAGCAGCGCGAGCTTGCACCGCGGCTGCGTTCGGCCGGCGGCGGCGACTTCTTCTCACAGCTCTTCGGTGGCGGTGGCGGTGGCGCGGCGATCCGGGCGCACGGGCTCAAGGTCTACTACGGCGGACGGGAGATCAATCCCGACAGTGTCAATTGGAGCACGGCGGACCTGCGCGCCTACAGCTTCATCCAGCCGCCGGGCGGCAAGAACCCGCTCGGGCAGGTCAAGTTCATGTTCCCGAACCGGCATGACGTCTACATGCACGATACGATCGAGCGGTCGCTGTTCCAGCAGCCGAACCGGGCGCTGTCGCACGGCTGCATCCGCGTGCAGGATCCCATGAAGTTTGCCCGCATCATGCTGGCGGAAGGGAATGGCCTCGATGCGCGCGGCGTGGAGCAGGCGATCGCCGGCGGCGGCGATGTCAAGCTCAAGGATCCGATCCCGGTGCACAACGCCTACTTCACGGCGGTGGCGGACGCGGACGGGCACGTCTCGACCTTCGGCGATCTCTACGGGCACGACAGCCGCCTTTCGGCCGCGCTCACCGGGCGCTCGATCCGGTTCGACCCGGGTGTCGAGGCGGTGGCGGCCGGTGAGGAGGCTGCTCCCGTGCGCACGAAGGAGCAGGCCAGGGTCAAGAAGAAGACCAAGTCGGCGCCCGATACGCTGGCCGACGCGATCTCCGGCTTCTGGCTGAACTAAGGATTTTGCGCAGGCCTTGGGCCGCTACAACAGATCCAACGCAGTCAAGGCGCAACGAGGGGGGCTCGCTGCGCCTTGCTGCTCAGCCTTCGTCCCGTGAGGCCGAAGACTTTAAGACTGGGGCCCCCCATCCCGCCTGAACTCACAATCCGGCGGCTCGACGCGCAGCATCGAGCGCGGGCCTGAGGTACAAACGCCTTTCAGCGCAACGTTGTTCCGTCGCAGTACGAAAATTCCTGAAAATTTAAGCGTGTCGACTTCGGCGCAAACCTCACGACGAGAATATCCAGACATGGATGGCGCCTATTCGGCATGCGCGTTCTCGGGTTTGTGCGTCGTCATCGACCGTGGCGTCAGAGCCTGCGCCACGACCAACGCGCCTATCGCGCCCGCCAGTTGCGCGGCGACGAAGCCAGCGGCGGCGTCGGGACGGATGCCGGTGAAGGTATCGGTCATCGTGCGCGCGATCGTCACCGCCGGGTTTGCAAACGAGGTCGAGGCGGTGAACCAGTAGGCCGCCGTGATATAGAGCCCGACGCTCATGGCAACGGCCTGTGGCTTCGCCCGCAGCGTGAGCAGGATGGTCGTAACCAGGCCGAACGTTGCCACGCATTCGGAAAACGCTTGCGCAAATCCGCTCCGCGGTTTGGCCGACACCTGCATCAACGGCTGCTCGAACATGCCGTGCGCGATCAGAACGCCGAAGAGAGCGCCGACCACTTGGGCGGCCACGTAGGCCATAGCGTCTCGGCTGCCTATGTCCCGGCGCAGGAAGAACACCAGCGACACCGCCGGATTGAGATGCGCGCCGGAGATCGGCGTCAGCATGGTGATCAGGACCACCAGCATGGCGCTCGTCGGCAGCGTGTTTGCCAGCAACGCAAGGGCCATGTTCTCGCCGGCCAGCCGCTCCGCCATGATGCCGGAGCCGACTATGGCGGCGAGCAGGAACGCCGTGCCAAGCCCCTCCGCCGCAAGCTTCTGCGGCGCGGTTGCTGCGCTCACTTCGCCCGCTCCGGCGATGGGGCTTCGGTGCGGCCGATGTCATCGAGCCGTTTCTGCAACGACAGCTTGTCGAGCGAGGCCAGCGGCAGAGACGTGAAGATGCTGATGCGCTGATACAGCATGCGGTGCGTGTCGGCGAAAGCGAAGCGCTGCTCGCTCTCCGTTCCTTGCGCAGCGGACGGGTCGGGCAAACCCCAATGGGCACTGATCGGCTGGCCCGGCCATACCGGACATACCTCGTTGGCGGCGTTGTCGCAGACTGTGAACACGAAATCCAGGTCCGGCGCCTCGGGAGACGTGAACTCCTCCCACGACTTCGAGCGCAATTTCGTCGTGTCGTAGTTGAGCTGCCGCAGGAGATCCATCGCGTAGGGGTGCACGCGCCCGCTCGGCTGGCTCCCGGCGCTATAGGCATTGAAACGGCCTGCGCCGAGACGGCTCATGATGCACTCGGCAATCACCGAGCGTGCGGAATTGTGAGTGCACAGGAAGAGGACGTTGAGCGGTTTGTCGGACATCTTCAAGCTCCCTTGCTCTTACACAGCGAGCGGACACGTCGGACGGTGCCGCCGCACAGCTCCGGGTGCCCCTGGCAACAGTCCTCCGTCAGGTAGGTCAGGAGTTTGCGCATGCCCTCGACGCTTACGGCATAGCGGACATATCGGCCGTCACGCGTGCCGCAGATGAGGCCGGCGCGATCCAGCTCCTTCAGATGGAACGAGGCACCTGTCGGGCTCGCTTCGACGGCTTCGGCAATGTCTGAGGCCGGAAGGCCGCTGGGGCCTTTCGTGACCAGCAGGCGGAAGATGCGAAGACGCTGTGGGTGCGCCAGGGCGGCGAGGGCGGTTACGGCCTGATCTTCTTTCATTCTGCAATGATACAATTATTATTGAAATATGCAAGTATAGGCGTCGTCGTGAGGCCGCGGTTGTGGTCCGCAACGCGGGCGTGGAAGCCGGAAGCGATTGCAGATCGCTTCCGGGCGAGGGGGCCGGAGCATTCCAACCAGCGTGTCTGGATTCCGGCCGTCCATGCACGCATGGCTCCGCCATGACGTCGGGATGACGTTGGCGGATGGATTGCGGTATCCGCAAATCAGCGTCGCTCCGGCGAAGGCCGGAGTCCGGACGCGTCATGGGGCTGTCGCCGGCGAAAGCCGAGAGGCGCGGTGCTAGGCGGCTTTCTCGAGCTTGGCGTCCCACTGGCCGAGCGCGGCCAGGCTGTTCATGCGCGCGCGGTGCGTGAAGGCGCGCTGGCCGGCGGCCACGTTCTCCGGCTTGCCGCCCCAGGCCTTGAGCGCCGCCGCCTGCAACGCGCGGCCGTAGGAGAACGTCAGCGCCCAGGGAAGGTCGCCGGCGGCGTTCATCAGCGAGAGGTGCTTGGTCGCCAGCTCGTCGGACTGGCCGCCGGAGAGGAACGCGATGCCGGGCACCGCGGAGGGCACCGTCGCCTTGAGGACGCGGACGGTCTTCTCGGCCACCTCGTCGGGCGTCGAGACCTTGGCGCTCTTCTGGCCGGCGATGATCATGTTCGGCTTCAGCACCATGCCCTCGAGCGATACGCGCGCGTCATAGAGCTCGCGGAAGACGGTGCGCAGCGTTCATTCGGTCACGCGGTAGCATTCGTCGATGTCGTGACCCGAATAGGGGCCGTCCATCAGTACCTCGGGCTCGACGATGGGCACGATGTTCGCCTCCTGGCAGAGCGCGGCGTAACGCGCCAGCGCATGCGCGTTGGCCTTGATGCAGCCCCAGGTGGGAAGCCCGTCGGCGATGGTGATGACGGCGCGCCACTTCGCGAAGCGGGCGCCGAGGTCGTAATACTCGGCGAGGCGCTCGCGCAGGCCGTCGAGGCCCTCGGTGATGGTCTCGATCTCGGAGGTGGGACCTGCGAGCGGTTTGGCGCCGGTGTCGACCTTGATGCCGGGGATGGACCCCGCGGCCTTCATGACGTCGACCAGCGTGGTGCCGTCCTTGGCCTTCTGGCGGATGGTCTCGTCGTAGAGGATGACGCCGGAGACGTAGTTCTTCATGGCGTCGCTGGCGCGGAACAGCATCTCGCGATAGTCGCGGCGCGTGTCCTCGGTCGAGGTGACGCCGATGCTGTCGAACCGCTTCTTGATGGTGCCGGAGCTTTCGTCCGCGGCCAGGATGCCTTTGCCGGGCGCCACCATGGCGATGGCAATGTCTTCGAGCTTTTCGGTCATGGCCTTTTAATCCCGTTGTGCAAATCGATTGCAGGTTGCCGCCGTGCCGGTCGCGGAAGGGCGATCAGGCGGCGGTGAGCTTCTTCAGCACGTCCTCTGAAACCTCGAAGTTGGCAAAAACGTTCTGAACGTCGTCATCGTCCTCGAGAGCGGCAATGAGCTTCATGATGCTCTCGGCGTTCTCCTCGTCCACCTCCGTGGTGAGGTTTGGTTTCCAAACGGCCTTGACGCTCTCCGGTTCACCAAGCTTCTCCTCGAGCGCTCCGGCGACGGTGCCGAGGCTGTCGAAGGCGCAGGTTACGAGATGGCCCGTGTCGTCGGATGCGGTATCGTCGGCGCCGGCCTCGATGGCGGCCTCGAGGATGGTATCGGGCGAGCCGGTCTCCGGTTTGAAGCGGATCTCGCCCACGTGCTCGAACATATGGGCGACGGCGCCCGTGGCGGCCAGGTTGCCGCCGTACTTGGTGAACGCGGCGCGGACAGCGCCGCCGGTGCGGTTGCGGTTGTCGGTCAGGGCTTCCGCGATGACGGCGACGCCGCCTGGCGCATAGCCCTCGTAGCGGATGGTCTCGTAAGCCTCGCTATCGCCTCCCAAAGCCTTCTTGATGGCACGCTCGATGTTGTCCTTCGGCATGTTCTCGGCGCGGGCGGTTGCAATAGCAAGGCGCAGGCGCGGGTTCATGGCCGGGTCGGGCATGCCGGATTTGGCGGCCACCGTGATCTCGCGTGCGAATTTGGCGAACATCTTGGCGCGGGCCGCATCCTTGCGCCCCTTCTTGTGCATGATGTTCTTGAACGCTGAGTGGCCGGCCATGTGGGTTCCGAGATGTCCAGGGGTAGGAACGGCGCGCCCGACGGGCGCTTCGGGTCCGATTTAATGCGGGGCCGCCTCGCGCCGGTCAACCCCCCTGCCGGTACCAAAAGGCCTGCTTTTTTGGCACTCGGGCCCGCCGCCCTGCTCGAGGCAGGGCCTCGCGGATGTGGGCAGAATCAACTAAACTCAGATCCATGCCGCTACTGCCCAATCGCGGACCAGGGTGAGCAGGGCTCACCATTGCGCTGAGGGTGGCCAGACCCTTCCTCACGCGGTTGCCATACCTTCTCTCACTCGACCCAAAAGAGCGGCTCGGTCGGCTCCAAAACGCCACCGAGCCGCAAACTTTTTACGCGCGTCGCCAGCCCCGTCTTGTCGTCGATCTCGACGGCGAGGCCGGAGACGGTCGCCGGGCCGAGTGCGGGCTCGAAGCGCTCGCGCGGGAGCCGCGTCAGGAAGCGGTTGATGGGCTCGCCCGGATCCATGCCGAGCACGGAATTGTAGTCGCCGCACATGCCGGCGTCCGACATGTAGGCAGTGCCGCCGGAGAGGATGCGCTCGTCCGATGTCGGCGTGTGGGTGTGCGTGCCGACAACGACACTGGCGCGGCCGTCGAGGAAGTGGGCGAGGGCCTGCTTCTCGCTCGTCGCCTCGGCGTGGAAGTCGATCAGGATGACGTCGGCGCCGGACTTGAGCGCGCAGGCCGTCAGCTCGCGGTCGATGGCGCGGAAGGGGCAGTCGATCTCGGTCATGAACACGCGGCCCATGGCGTTGATGACGAGCACGTCGGCGCCGTTCGCCGCCTTGAGCAGAGCGGCGCCGCGGCCCGGCGTTCCGGGCGGAAAGTTGAGCGGACGGATGAGGCGCTCCTGGCGCTCGATGAAGACCAGCGTCTCCTTCTGGTCGAAGGCGTGGTTGCCGAGGGTCACGGCGTCGGCGCCGGCGTCGATCAGCTCGAGGTGGATGGCCTCGGTGATGCCGAAGCCGCCGGCCGCGTTCTCGGCGTTGATGACGAGGAAGTCGAGCTTATAGCGCTCTCTCAAGCGCGGGATGGCCTCGACCGCGGCCTTGCGGCCCGTGCGGCCGACGATGTCGCCGAGGAATAGCAGGCGCATCAGGTCGTCCCTCGCTGTGCGGGGGCCGACCGGTCATGCGTTGATGCGTGTCTGGATCCCGGCCTCCGCCGGGATGATGGCAGGGATTGTGCGAGCGGCGCGCCCATTCTCAACGTCATTCCGGCGGAGGCCGGAGTCTGGCTACGTGTGGATTGGAAGCCGTGGCTCGCGTCCTCGTCGCGGCGAGGCGGCCATCCACCGCCGCTTGCCCGTCGATCGAGAAACACGCCCCTCGATGGCCGGGTCAGGCACGGCCATGACGTCAGGACGGGGCGATTCAATCGCGAGCCAACGTGTTCGAGCGAGCGGGCAATCATGCTTGTTTTCGTCAGCCACACTTGAGAGGGCCCGAAGGCGTGAGGATCCAGTCGAGGCGTTCGTCATAGTCGACGTGCGGTACAGCGTCGACCCGCTGTTCCTCGAAGGCGAGGCCGATGGAGACGATCGGCTTCAGCGCGCGCAGCCGCGCCAGCGTGCGGTCGTAGAAGCCGCCGCCGTAGCCGAGGCGGTAGCCCATGGCGTCGAACGCGAGCAGGGGGCCGAGTACGACGTCGGGATCCACCGCAGGAGCTGCGGGGGGCGGCTCGCGGATGCCCCACATGGTCTCGGCCAGCGGCTCGCCCGGCGCCCAGGCGCGGAAGACGAGCGGCTTGCCCTTGCCTTCCATGACGGGCAGGCAGAGGCGGTAGCCCTCGCCGAGCAGGCGCTGCATCAAGGGCGTGGGATCGATCTCCTCGCCGATGGCGAGGAAGCCCGAGACGACGGCGGGCGGCGGCCGTCCGGCAAAGGCGATGCCGTGGCGGGCGATGTCCTCGGAAGCGCGCGTTCCGTGGCGCGCGAACGCGCCCTCGCGCGCCGCCTTCGCCTGGCGGCGCATGTGTTTCTTTGCTTCGCTTGTCGAGGTCGTGGCCAAGTGCCCTCTCGTGCAGGTGGTCTGCACGACGCGTCCGGCGAGAGCATCACGGTGCAGAGAGACAGGGAAAGTGCCGCGGTGGCCGTTGGAACGTTCGATCTCGCCGGGTCCCTACAAATGTAAGGTGGGCGCCATATGTCCGGGGCCACGGCCCCGGCCAGGGACAGCTCCCAGGCAGATCTTATAGGCCCTGGAGATTCATGTGTTCCTGACGAACCCCGCA
>NZ_JADZBI010000079.1 GCF_020852195.1 Hyphomicrobium sp.
GTGCAGACGGACATGAAGAAGCTGATCGCGTACTCGTCGATCTCGCACATGGGGTTCGTGACGCTCGGGATCTTCCTGTTCAATCCCGCGGGAATGGAAGGCGCCGTCGTGCAGATGGTGTCTCACGGCTTCATCTCCGGTGCCCTCTTTCTGTGCGTCGGCGTGCTGTACGACCGGATGCACTCCCGCCAGATCGCCGATTACGGCGGCGTCGTGAGCCGGATGCCGATCTTCGCCGCCTTCTTCATGCTGTTCGCCATGGCGAATGCCGGCCTGCCGGGAACCAGCGGCTTCGTCGGCGAGTTCATGGTGATCATGGGCGCGGTGAAGGTCGAGTTCTGGTACGGCGCGCTCGCCGCGACCACGCTGATGCTCGGTGCCGCGTACACGCTCTGGATGTACAAGCGCGTCATCTTCGGTGCGGTGGCGAACGACCACGTCGCGGCGCTGGAGGACGTCGGGGGCCGGGAGATCCTGTTCCTCGCCGTCCTGGCCTTCTGCGTGCTGTTCATGGGGCTGTATCCCGCCCCGTTCACCGATGTCCTGCACGTCGGGGTGAATGATCTGCTCGCGCACGTCGCGCGCAGCAAGCTGCCCTGATCAGAGGAACCACCAACGTGGGCTACATGATTCCGGATCTGGCGCCCGCCGCGCCCGAGATCTTCCTGCTGATCGCGGCGTGCGCGCTGCTGCTCGTCGACCTGTTCATCAGCGACGACTTCCGCTGGGTGACCTATCTCGCCACGCTGTGCACGCTTGCTGCCACCGCGGTGCTGGCCGGCTGCGGGCTGGGCGAGCCCACGGTCGTGACGTTCAACGGCATGTTCATCGACGACATGATGTCCGACGTGCTGAAGATCTTCGTGTGCGTCGCCGTCGCCGTCATGCTCGTCTACTCGCGCGCCTACGTCGCGGCGCGAGGCATGTATCGCGGCGAGCTCTTCGTCCTGGCGCTTTTCGCCACGCTCGGCATGATGGTGATGGTCTCGGCGAACCACATGCTGCTGCTCTATCTGGGGCTGGAGTTGCTCTCGCTTTCCCTCTACTCGATGGTGGCGCTGCAGCGGGATTCGACGAACGCCACCGAGGCCGCCATGAAGTACTTCGTCCTCGGGGCGCTCGCGTCGGGGATGCTGCTCTACGGCATGTCCATGATCTACGGCGCGACTGGCGAAATGGAGCTGGGCAGCATCGCGGCGGCGGTGGCGCGGCTCGATACCGGACAGGCATTCCTGCTCGGCATGGGGCTCGTGTTCGTCGTGGCCGGGATCGGCTTCAAGCTCGGTGCCGTCCCCTTCCACATGTGGGTGCCGGACGTCTACCAGGGCGCCCCGACCGCCGTCACGCTCTTCATCGGTACGGCGCCCAAGCTGGCCGCGTTCGCGCTCGTGATGCGGCTGCTCGTTGCGGCCCTGGAGAATCTCGCGTTCGACTGGCAGATGATGCTGGTGATCATGGCCTTTGCGTCGATGGCCCTGGGCAACATCACGGCCATCGCCCAGACGAGCATCAAGCGGATGCTGGCGTACTCGACGATCTCGCACATGGGCTTCGTGCTGCTCGGCGTCATCGCCGCGGACGTCGTAGGCTACGGGGCGTCCATGTTCTACGTCGTCGTCTACGTGCTCACGAGCCTCGCCGGCTTCGGCATGGTCCTGCTGCTCGCGCGCGATGGCTACGAGGCGGACAGCCTGGACGACTTCCGCGGGCTGTCGCAGCGCAGCCCGTGGTATGCCTTCCTGATGCTCCTGGTGATGTTCTCCATGGCGGGGGTGCCGCCCACCGTCGGGTTCTACGCCAAGCTGTCCGTGCTGCAGGCCGTCGTGGATGCAGGGTATCTCTGGCTCGCCGTCGCGGCCGTCCTGTTCTCCGTGATAGGTGCGTTCTATTACCTGCGCATCGTCAAGCTCATGTACTTCGAGCCGGCGCGCGACGTCACGCCGATCCTGCCGCAGCCGGACATGCGCCTCGTGATGAGCGTGAACGGCCTCGCCGTTCTCGTGCTGGGCATCGTGCCCCAGCCGCTGATGGCGCTTTGCATCGCCTCCATCCGGCAGTCGTTCTGATCGCGCTCGGGCCCGGAACGCCCGCGGTCGTGCGCGCCTGCGGCATGTCGAGGCGGGCGGGCAGGGTTGGCGGGGCGAGTGCTGCGCCCGGCCTTCGCCGGCGGTGACGACGATGAAAGACCGCGACTTCACCGAGACCACGCTGTCTTCGCGCACCGTCTACCGCGGCCGCCTCCTGCACGTGAACGAAGACGAAGTCAGGCTCCCGGACGGTGCGACCGGACGGCGAGAGTACATCGTCCATCCCGGGGCGGCGATGATGCTCGCCATGCCCGACGAGCACACCGTCCTTCTCGAACGACAGTACCGGCACCCGCTGCGGCGCCACGTGTACGAGCTGCCGGCCGGAAAGATCGATCCCGGCGAGGATGCCCTGCAGACGGCCAGACGGGAGTTGCTGGAGGAGACGGGGTACACGGCGCGCGACTGGCGCCACCTCACGACGCTCTATCCCGTGGTCGCCTACTCGGACGAGCGTGTCGAGTTGTATCTCGCGCGCGGCCTGGAGCACGTGGGGCACCGGCTCGACGAAGGCGAATTCCTGGAGGTCATCACGCTGCCGCTCGCCACTGCGGTGGACTGGGCGCGCACCGGGCGCATCGTCGAGGCCAAGACCATCCTCGGTCTGCTGCTCGCGGAGAAGATCGTCGCCGGTCAGTGGTGATCGCGCTGCCGTGGCGCTTCGCCGGGCGATCCTGCGTGCATGGGGCGCCGGCGGGCGCTTGGGTCAGGCGACGCTGGCGGGGCGGGCGTCGGGCGGATCCTCCGCGCCGGCGTCGAGCGGGTGCGGCGCGCGGTACAGGAAACCCTGCCCGTACTGGGCGCCCATCTCCATCAGCA
>NZ_JADZBI010000080.1 GCF_020852195.1 Hyphomicrobium sp.
CATCGCCATCACCTCCGACGACGCGATCTTCATCCGCGAATCGGTGCGCGAGGTCGTCATCGCCCTCATTCTCGCGACCGTAATCGTGATCCTGATCATCTTCGCCTTCCTCGGGTCCGCGCGCGAGACTGTAGCGCCCGCCTTCTCGATCCCCGTATCGCTCATCGGTACGCTGGCCGCCATTTGGTTTGCTGGCTTCTCGCTCAACGTGCTGACCCTGCTCGCGCTCGTGATCGCCACAGGGCTCGTGGTCGACGACGCGATCATCGTCGTCGAGAACATCGCCCGTCACCGCGCCATGGGCGCCGGGCGCCGCGCCGCGGCCGTGATCGGCACGCGCGAGATCGTCTTCGCCGTGCTCGCCACCACGGCGACCCTCATCGCCGTCTTCGTCCCCATCTCCTTCATGCCCGGCGTCGTCGGCAACCTATTCTCGGAATTCGGGTTCGTGCTGGCGTTCTCCGTGACGATCTCGTCGGTGGTCGCGCTCACGGTCTGCCCCATGCTGGCCGCCCGGCTCGGAGCCGGCGCACCGCACGGCACGGGCGCCGAGCAGCAAGGCTGGTTTGCGCGCCTCTCGAACGCGCTCGCCGCGTCCTACGCCCGCATCCTCGATATCGCGCTCAAGGCACGCTACCTCGTCGTCCTGGTCTGCCTCGGCTTCGCGGCCCTCGGCTGGATTTCCTACAAGACGCTTCCCCAGGAGATCACGCCGTCGGAGGATCGCGGCACGATCCAGATCAGCCTGCGCACCCAGCAGGGCACCAACCTCGACTACATGTCGAGGCTCACGGAAAAGGTGGAGGATGCACTCGCCGAGCTCAAGAAAAACGGCGAGATCACGAGCGTCCTGGCAACCGTCGGCGCCGGTGGCACCAACAGCGCATCCGTCGTGGCCGCCCTTGCCGATTGGAGCGCCCGCGAGCGCACCCAGCAGCAGATCCAGGGGGAGCTGCAGCAGAAGCTCTCGGGGATTCCTGGACTCCAGGTCTCGCTGCGCTCCGCCAACAGCCTGGGCATCCGCGGCGGCGGCCAGGGCCTGCGGTTCGCGATCGCCGGCCCCGACTACGACAAGCTTGCCGACGTCGCCGCGAAACTGACCAGCAGGCTGGCCACCACGCCGGGCTTCCGCAACACCCGCACCGACTATGACACGACACAGCCGCAGCTCTCGGTGCGCATCAACCGCGAGGCGGCGACCAAGCTCGGCGTTCCGATCGAAACCATCACCAGCCTCATCAACACCATGGTCGACTACCAGAAGGCGGCCGACCTCTTCATCGGCGACGAGATCGTCGAGGTGCAGGTGAAAGCCGGCGGACGGCCGATCGACGATCCGATCGATCTCGGCAATCTCTTTGTAAAGACCACCAACGGCAGCTTCATCACCCTGTCGTCCCTGGTCACGATCAAGGAGAATGCCATCTCCCCGACGCTCGGCCGCGAGGACCGTCAGCGCTCCGTGGCGATCACCGCCAACCTCGACGAGGGCATGGTGCTGGGCGACGCCGTGACCACCATGCGCGCCATCGCCGCCGAGGTGCTCGAGCCGCAGATGTCGATCATCCTGCTCGGCGAGGCACGCACGCTGTCCGAGACCACACAGAACACCGCCTTCGTGTTCGCCATCGCGCTGCTCGTCGTCTTCATGGTTCTGGCGGCGCAGTTCGAGAGCACGGTGAGCGCGCTTGTCATCCTCGTCACCGTCCCGTTCGGTCTCGCCGCCGCGACGCTCGCTATCCAGCTCACCGGCGGCACCATGAACATCTACAGCCAGATCGGGCTCGTACTTCTGGTCGGCATCATGGCCAAGAACGGCATCCTGATCGTGGAGTTCGCCAACCTGCGTCGCGACCAGGGCGCCGACATCGATACCGCCATCCGCGACGCCGCCACCACCCGCCTGCGTCCGGTCATCATGACCATGGCGGCATCCGTCCTCGGCGCCATACCGCTCGTCATCGCGCACGGCGCCGGAGCCGAGGCGCGCCTCGCGCTCGGCTGGGTCATCGTCGGCGGCCTGGGCTTCGCAACGCTCTTCACGCTGTTCCTGACACCCGTCGCCTACCGCTTCCTGGCGCCGCTGTCGAAACCGCGCCTCCACGAGACACGCCTCCTCGTCGAGGAGCTGGCCGCCGCGCGCGCCAAGCCATAGGCGACAAAGGAAGAAGCGTCAGACGTGCACGGCCTGGAACCGCCGCAAGGCGAGCCAGCCGAGAAGCAGGAACAGCACCAGCGCGCCGCCCTGCGTTGCCGCGAACGGAAGCTCCGACTGCGTCGGCGCCAGCACGGCGAGCGCCGGGTTCTTGATAAACGTCTGCACGATGAGCACGAAGACGTTGAGGTAGAGCGCTGTCGTCGCACTCACCACGTAGACCGGACGCCACACGCCTACGAGCCCAGTGAAATAGTACGCATAGATCGCCACAGCCAGCACCGCGAGCGAGATGATGGCGACGATGTGCGAGGGCAGGAGCTCGACAAACGGGAACCCGAAGCCGGTCACGTTCGTGGCCACCGTCGTCGCGAGGAAGCCGTGAGTCACGCTGTCGAGCCGCGTATTCGACAGGAACCCGCCCACGACCAGGAAGCCGGACGCAATGGCAACGAGGCTGATCAGGATATGAAGGAGCGTAAAGCCGTCGAGACCAAGGATCATGTCCAACCCCCGATGTGAGGCCTAGGCTGACCGATCCCAGCCCCGCAGACCTCGATGACAAGAGAACCTCATCCCGCCTCAGCGCTCAAGTAGCACCTTGCGGGCAGCCCCCAGAAGGAGCTCGGCACCGCGCGGGACCGCGTCAACGTGAACGGCGCCTGCGCCCTGCCCCCATTGGCGCCACCCGTACCCGCCTGATCGGGATTCTGCTGCGTCGCATCCGCCTGCATCGACACCGGCGAGGCAACCGCCATTGCTATTGAGATTCCAAAGTCCTAGCAGCCGCACTAGCTATTTCCGCGACTTGCCCTATGTTGGGGTCATCCTGACGTAGGACAACCGACGTGACGCATCGGCCGAGCGGCCGGCAGCAAAGCCGGAATTCCTGGTCTGCCCTCCTGGCCGTCGTCCTTGGCGCGCTGGCTGGCGCGACGTCGCTTGGCCTCAACACCAGCTTCGCCGGCGGGTTGTCGATAGCCGAGCACGGACGCGACGTCCGCACCACCGGAAAGCCTGCTTCCGTCCGTCCCGACACCATCGATCCGTCCCTGAATCTCGGCGGCCTCGACGATCCCTCCGCCGCCCTCGCGGCGGGTGACATCGACACCGGACGCTGGACCGGCGCGCGCATTACCGTCCTGCCTGCACCGTTCCTCCTGCCGTTGAGCATCGCGCGCACGCGCGACGGACGCACGCGCGCGCCTCCCCACGCCTGATCAGCTCTCCACCGCAAGCCACACATTCATCTCTCGCATCGACCGTCCGGGCAAACGCCCCGGGCGGCCTCGAGCACATGGGGAATTCGATCATGCTTCACTTCTCGCGCTTCAAGACCGCGATGATCCTCGGCGTCTGCCTGCTCGGCATCCTGCTCTCGATACCGAACCTCTTCGCACCCGGCACGCTGCCGGCCTGGGTCCCGCAGCCCCGCGTCAACCTCGGGCTCGACCTGCAGGGAGGCTCCTACCTCCTGCTCGAGGTCGACATGAACTCCGTCGTCAAGGAGCGCATGGCCGGCACGCGCTCCGCCGTCGCCGATACGCTGCGCAAGGCGAAGGTCCCATTCACCTCCATCGTGGCCGGCAAGGATACCATCGCCGTGACGGTCGCCGACGCAGCGCAGCTCGCCGCCGCCCGCCAGGCCCTTCGCGACGTCCTCGCCGAGCGCGTCGACGGCCCCAGCCAGGCGCTGGTCTTCTCGTCGTCGACGAACGCCAACGTTCTGACTCTCACGTTCAACCCCGAGGCCGTGACCGACCTCGCGACCAAGGCGGTCCAGCAGTCGATCTCCATCGTGCGTCGCCGCATCGACGAGACCGGCGTCAACGAGCCCGTCGTCGCCCGCCAGGGCCAGAACCGCGTCCTGGTCGAGCTGCCCGGCGTCTCCGATCCCGACCGCATCAAGCGCCTGCTGGGCTCCACCGCGAAGATGACCTTCCGCCTCGTCGCGCCCCAGGGCACCGCCGCCGGCCCGGATGTCGAGCTGTTGCCCATGGCCGACCGGACGCAGGGCGTGGACAAGCTCCCGGTCCGCCGCCACGTGGAGGTGGACGGCATGAACCTGACGCGCGCCACGGCCGGCATCGACCAGCGCGCGGGCGGCTGGGTCGTCAACTTCGCGCTCGACTCCATCGGCACGCGCCGCTTCGCCGACGTCAGCACAAAGCACGTGGGCCAGCCCTTCGCCATCGTGCTCGACAACAAGGTGATCAGCGCACCCGTGATTCGCGAACCCCTCATCGGTGGGCAGGGCCAGATCAGCGGCAGCTTCTCCGTCGAGGAGGCCAACGATCTCGCCGTGCTGCTGCGCGCGGGCGCCCTGCCCGCGCCGCTCACTATCGTCGAGGAGCGGACTATCGGCCCGAGCCTCGGCGCCGATGCCATCCGCGCCGGCCTCTATTCCATCGTCGCCGGCTTCGTTCTCGTCGTCGGCTTCATGATCGCGACCTACGGCCGCTTCGGCCTCTTCGCCGCCGCGGCCCTGCTCGTCAACCTGGCCCTCACCATCGCCGGCTTGTCGATGATGGGCGCAACCCTGACGCTTCCGGGCATGGCCGGCATCCTGCTCGCGCTCGGCATGGCGGTCGACGCCAACATCCTGATCAACGAGCGTACGCGCGAGGAACTGGGCAAGCGCAACGGCGTCATCGCCTCCATCGAGGCCGGCGTGCGGCGTGCCTACACGACGATCATGGACGCCAACCTCACGACGCTGATCAAGATGCTGATCCTGTTCGTCGTCGGCATGGGCGCCATCCGCGGCTTCGCGGTGACGATCAGCCTCGGCATCATCGTCTCGGTGTTCACGGCCATCGTGCTGGTACGCCTGCTCACGGCTTGGTGGCTGAAGCGGACGCGGCCCAAGACGCTGACCATCGGCACCCGCTTCCGCTTCTTCCCCGACCACACCGCGATCCAGTTCATGAAGGCGCGCTACACGGGCCTGATCGTTTCGGCCCTGATCAGCCTCGCCTCGATCGGGCTCGCGGTGCATCCGGGCCTGCGCATGGGCATCGACTTCGCGGGCGGTGTGGTGATCGAGGCCAAGACGCCGACCGCTGCCGATGCACCGGCGCTGCAGGGCGCGCTGATGAACGCGGGGCTGGGCGCCGCCCAGGTGCAGCGCTTCGGCGCCGACAACGACGTGCTGCTCCGCTTCGAGCACCCACACGGCACGCCGGAAGCGCAACAGGCGGCCATCCGCACGGCGCGGGAGACCGTCGAGAAGGCGGCACCCGGCGTGGAGATCCGCCGCGTCGAAGTCGTCGGCCCCTCGGTCGGCGCCGAGCTTCTGAGCGATGGCCTATGGGCGCTCGGCCTCGCCGCCGTCGCCATGTTCGCCTACATCACCTTCCGCTTCGAATGGCCGTTCGCGGTCGGCGCGGTGGTGACCATGTTCCTCGATCTCACCAAGACCGTGGGCTTCCTGGCGTTGACCGGCTTCGAGTTCAACCTGACCTCGATCGCCGCCATCCTCACCATCATGGGCTTCTCGATCAACGACAAGGTCGTGGTCTACGACCGCGTGCGCGAGAACCTCGTGCGCTTCAAGAAGACGCCGCTGCGCGAGATCATCGACCGCTCGATCAACGAGACGCTGTCGCGAACCATCGGCACCTCGCTGGCGTTGTTCCTGGCCATTGCTCCGCTGGCCTTGTTCGGCGGACCGGCGCTTAGAGAGTTCGCGTTGACGCTCTTGTTCGGCCTCATTCTGGCAACGAGCTCGTCGATCTTCATCGCCGCGCCGATCCTCCTGAACATCGGCGAGCGCTACCTGCGCCGCGGCGCCCCTGCGCCGGCAACGCCGGTGCCGGCCCATGCGCCGCTGAAAAGCGCTTGAGCCGCCGCCGACGCGCGCGGAACCCTCACCTTCCGCGCGCGTTGGATTCCGGTGCCACGTTGGAGAACCGGAGCGTGTCATGGGCCCAAGCAACAAAAAGGCGCAGAAGCAAAACCGCGCGCCGACCCCCGGCGGCACCACGCCGCAGAGCGCGACGGATATCGAGAAGTCTCAGCTCGACGAGGAGGCCGTGAGCAAGGCCGTTACAGCCGACAGCACGTCGGCCGAAAGCGGCACGAGATCCGTCCTTCCGGGGCCGCCGATCCCGCCTGACGCCCAGGCCGAGGTCAAGCGCGAGTCCACGGAGACCAGCGGCCGCAGAGACCCGCCACACAAGAAACCAGAAACGCGAGGAGGATCGTCAATGATCGATTCATCGAAGATCAGGGAGCACATGGAGGTCGTCGGCTCGGACGGCGAGCACGTCGGCACTGTCGATCACTGCGAGGGTGCCGACATCATCAAGCTGACGAAGAACGACCCGGCCGCGAACGGCGAGCACCACTACATTCCGATGGCCTGGGTCAACCGCATCGATCAGCGCGTGCACCTTGCCCATCCAGCCAGCGAGGCCCGGCTTCATTGGGGCTGACGCGCGGCTCTGAACGCACGAACAAAGGAAACCGCGGCTCCCACAAGAAAGCCGCGGTTTTCTTTTGCGTGTTGAGCCTTACTTGGGCTGCACGTCCTGCTGTCCGCCCGGCTCGCCCGGCGGCGGGATGACGGGCGTCCTCCCCTCGAAGTCCTCCGGCACTTTCTTCTCGATGCCGGGATCGACGCCGCGCGGCGGCTCGATCACGCCCTCGCCCTCCTTGAGCTCCTTCGTCAGCGGCTCCTTCGGCTCGGCTCCGCCCGTGCTCGGGTCGGACGGCGGCGCCGGATTCTCGCCGGGCGGCTCCATGACCTCCGGCGGAGCGGGCGGTAATGGCTTGGGCGGCGTCTGCGCCAACCCGGCAAGCGGAAGCGCGAGCACGCCGAGCATCGCGCTGCCGAGAACGAACCTTGGTTTTCTCGCGGTGCGCATGATTGTCTTCGCACCTCCGTGGTCTCGAGTTTCCTTTTCTAGCTAACGGCAGCGAGGCTGCTCCGTTCCCGCACGGCACCGCAACAAGGAGTGCAACTCCACACGCGTCTCGGCGTTCTCCCCACAGGTCGGGGCTTGGAGGCACGCAGGATGACCGATCACAAGCCGCTGGAGCGCGCGAGGCGCATTGCCGAGGAAGGCCGCAGAATTCAGGAGCACATCGACGAGATCGATGAGAAGAAAAGCAAGAAGCCGAAAGCGAAACAGAACCCTGTTCAGGCCGGCCAGCGCGCCTATCCCGAGACGTTGGATGAGACGCATTTGACCAAGCCCGGCCTCGAGAAGGACCTCGAGACGGCGCCCATGTACGAGGCGCCCGACTACAAGGGATCCGATAAGCTCAAGGACATGGTTGCGCTGATCTCCGGCGGCGATTCCGGCATCGGGCGCGCAGTCGCCGTCTTCTACGCGCGAGAAGGCGCCGACGTCGCCATCTCCTACCTCGAGGAAACCGAGGACGCCCACGAGACCCAGCGCGCCGTCGAAGCGGAAGGCCGCAAGTGCCTGCTGCTCCCCGGCGACGTCTCCGATCCCGCATACTGCAAGAAGGCGGTTGAACGCACCATCGAGGTCTTCGGCAGCCTCGATATCCTCGTCAACAACGCAGCGTTCCAGGAACACGCCGGCGCTATCACCGACATCACCGACACGCACTTCGACCGCACGCTGAAAACCAACCTCTACGGCTATTTCTACCTCGCTCGCGCCGCGGTGCCACACATGAAGCCCGGCAGCTCCATCATCATGACGGGCTCCGTCACCGGCATCCAGGGCAGCAAGGAGCTGCTCGACTATTCAATGACCAAGGGTGGCATCCACGCCTTCACGCGCTCGCTGTCGGCAAGCCTTCTGCCGCGCGGCATTCGCGTCAACGCCATCGCACCTGGCCCGGTCTGGACGCCGCTAAATCCCGCCGATCGCCCCGCGGAGGAGGTGCGCAAATTCGGATCGGGAACGCCGATGAAGCGGGCCGCACAGCCCGAGGAGATCGCGCCAGCCTACGTCTTCTTCGCTGCACCCACCTGCGCGAGCTACATCACCGGCGAGCTGCTTCCCATCATCGGCGGCTACGACTGAGCCACCATTCCCGAGCCTGAAGCAAACATGAGAAACAACAGAAAGGAGAATGAGCCATGGGCTTCTTCACACACGACATCAAGACGATGGACGACCTCTTCGTGCACACGCTGCGCGACATCTACTACGCCGAGAACCAGATCACGAAGGCTCTGCCGACCATGATCTCCAAGGCCTCCGATGCACAGCTCAAGGCCGGCTTCGAGAAGCACCTCCAGGAGACCAAGGGCCAGATCGATCGCCTCGAGCAGGTGTTCAAGCTGCACGGCGTCGAGATCGGCGGCGTGGCCTGCCCGGCCATCGACGGCATCATCGCCGAGGCTGACGACGTAGCCGGCGAGGTCGGCGACAACGCCGTGCTCGATGCGGCGCTGATCGCTGCCGCCCAGGCCGTCGAGCACTATGAGATCAGCCGCTACGGCACGCTCGTCGCATGGGCCAAGCAGCTTGGGCGCAACGATTGCGCGAGCCTGCTCCTCAAGAACCTGGACGAGGAGAAAGCCACCGACGCCAAGCTGACCACGCTCGCGGAAGGCCGGCTCAACCGACGCGCCGCCTGACGCTGCGGACTACACTGGCCACCGCAACGCCCGGCGGATTCATCCGCCGGGCGTTGCCCGTATCGGAACCAACGTCAGGGATCGGAATTATACCGCAAGGGGCAAGAAGACTGATCGCTGGAGGCTCCCGTGTACGAGCTTATCTTGACGGTGTGTTCCGTCGTCGTCGGCGCCTCGTGCCGAGAGGCCAATCCCATCCAGCTCGATGAGCACGTCGGCCTGACCGGCTGCCTGATCGCCTCGCAGATCGAGGGTGCCAAGTGGGTCGAGGCACACCCCAACTTCTACGTCTCGCGATACACCTGCCAGCCGGCGAAAACCTACGCGCGGACCTGACTAGCTCCGGTGCGTTTCCAGAACTTCGCGGATCTTGATCGATAGCTCCTCGAGCGAGAATGGCTTGGCCAGGAAATGTACGCCGGGGTCGAGAACGCCGTTGTGCACGACGGCGTTCTTCGTGAAGCCCGTCATGAACATCACCTTGAGCTCCGGCCGCAGCGCAACGGCCTCGTCTGCGAGCCTGCGCCCGTTCATTTCCGGCATGACGATGTCGGTCAGGAGAAGGTCCACCGCCACGTCGTTCTTGAGCTTATCGAGCGCCTCCTGCGCGCTGCGGGCCTCGAGCACGGTATAGCCGAGCTCGCGTAGGCTCGCCGCCGTCAGGTCGAGCACCCGCGCCTCGTCCTCGACCAGGAGAACCGTTTCCGTTCCGGTGCTCTCCGCCACCTTCCGCTCCACCTCGGGCCGGTCAGTATCCGCCCCATAGTGGCGCGGCAGATAGATCTTCACCGTCGTACCCTCGCCGAGCTCCGAGTAGACTTTCACGTGGCCGCCGCTCTGCTTGACGAAGCCGTAGACCTGCGACAGCCCGAGCCCCGTCCCCTTGCTCTGGTCTTTTGTGGTGAAGAACGGATCGAACGCCTTCGCCAGCACCTCGGGCGTCATGCCTGTGCCGGTATCGGTGACGGCGATCAGCACGTACTGTCCCGCGGGCACGCCTGGATGCAGGCGCGAATAGCGGTCGTCGAGATGACAATTCGCTGTTTCGACCGTGAGCCTGCCGCCTTCCGGCATGGCGTCGCGCGCATTGACGCAAAGATTGAGAAGCGCGCTCTCGAGCTGCACGGGATCGGCGTGCGTCATCCACAAGCCACCGCCGAGGATGGTCTCGACGTTGATCGCCTCGCCGATCGCGCGACTGATCAGCTCCGAGATCCCGGCCACGAACTTGTTGGCATCGATGGGCTTGGGCGCAAGCGGCTGCTGGCGTGAGAACGCGAGCAGGCGCCTGACCAGCGTCGCAGCTCGGTTTGCGCCATCGAGCGCGCCGCTGAGCATCTCCTCGACGCCGCCTTCGCCTCGTGCGAAACGCTTCTGCGCCAGACCGATCCCGCTCATGATGACGGCCAGCATGTTGTTGAAGTCGTGCGCGATGCCCCCCGTGAGCTGGCCCACGGCCTCGACCTTCTGCATCTGCCGGATCTGCTGCTCCGCGGGATCACGCTCCGCAACCGACTCCTGCAGCATCCGGTAGGCGCCCGCGAGCTCCAAGCCGATGCGGCGCGTGTTGAAGATCCACGCCGCCAGCGCCGCAACCGTAGCCAGCAGCGCGAGCCCCGTCGCGATCGCAAACACCGTAGCGGTCCAGAGCGTCGCACTCTCGCGCTCGGCGAGCAGCTTTTGCTCCACGTTCCGCATGCTCGCAAAACGAAGCCTAAGATCCTCAGTCAAGCGCCGCCCGTGCCCTTCCGTGACTTTCGTCTTCGCAGCCTCCGGACCGTCCGAGACACGGATTTGTATGGTCTCATCGGCGAAGGCGAGGCGCTGCGTGATCAGCGGACGCGCGGCCTCGAGCGCAGAGACCTGCGCCGGATTGTCGGCCACCAGGGCGTGCAGCCGGTCGAGCGCCACGGGCATCTTCTCGCGCGCGTTCGTATAGAGCGTGAGATACGCCTCTTCGCCGGTCAGCACGAAGCTGCGCTGACCGATCTCGGCGTCCTGCAGCAGCGACCACGTGTCGGAGAGTGCCGTTTCGACCTCGAGCGTATGGCGTACCCAGTCCGCTTGATTGAGGTATCTCGTGCCGATCCAGATGGTCATAGCGACGATGGCCAGGAGCGCGGCGCCCGCGACTTCCGGTACGCGGCTTCTAACCGCGTTGGTCATCCTGTTCATCATCGACTGTTCGGTCCCCGCGGCGAGAAATTCGGCTGCACGGGAATAATCATACACGACCGCTAAACCGATACCACAGCGCTCGAAAAGCGGTTTCCGCGCAGGTCCTTCCGCATGGCACGAAGGCCCTGACGGCCCGAGAAATCCAGGAACCGGAACCGCCATGGACGCGTTTTCACGCAGAAGCTCCCGCAAAAGGAGAGCGCTATGAAAAGCCCGAAAAGGCCAACATTAAGAACTGGAGTCGTACTGTTCGCAGCGGCAATGACCGCCGCGTTTTCCGGCTTCGCAAGCGCGAACGAGAAGACGGCTGCGGCCAACACCGGCCCCGACGACGCCGGGCAGGTTGCCTTCAATACGCATTGCCGCAACTGCCATTCGGTGAAGCCGGACGATAACCGCCTCGGCCCGACGCTGCACAACATCTTCGGCGCGCCGGCCGGACAAGCCAAGGATTTCGCCAACTACTCCGGCAGCCTGACATCGGAGATCACGTGGGACGAGGCGACGCTCGACAAGTTCATCTCCGATCCCAAGTCCATTGCCTCGAACACGACGATGACGCCGTTCGCGGGCATTCAGGATGCGGAGCAGAGAAAGCTCATCATTGACTATCTGAAGGCGCAGCGCAAAGAATCCTGAGGCCTGACGTCGATCGAGCACCATCGCCCGAGGGAACCCAAGGCGTTCTCGGGCGTTTTCTCTTGCCGCCCCGAAGGACGGCATCCTTCACCAGTTCGGCACCAGCGAGAGACTTCCATGGCAAGATGGGCTGCGGCGCTGAAGGGCGTGCTGCCCGGCCGATCGGGGAAGCGCGACAATCCCCCTCGCGCCGAAGCCGACCAGAAGACCGGCAGCCCAGGCGCGGACATGGCGTCCGAAGGCGAGGCTAACGCGCTCGCCTATGCGCCCGTCGTCTGGCTGCTCGGCAAGGTGCAGAGCGGCAAGACGTCCGTCATCCGCGCCATCACGGGAAGCAGCGACGCCGAGATCGGCGACGGCTTCCGCCCCTGCACACGCACCGCACGCCTCTACGCCTTCCCGACCGACACGCCCGTGCTCCGCTTTCTCGACACACGCGGCCTCGGCGAGGCCGATTACGATGCGACCGACGATCTCGCGTTCAGTGAGCAGGCGGCCCACCTCGTGCTCGCCACGGTGCGCGCCATGGACACCGATCAGAGCGCGCTGTTCGACGCCTTGCAGCAGGTCCGCGTCCGCCATCCGAACTGGCCGATCGTCGTCGCCCAGACCAGCCTCCATGATGCCTATCGCCCGGGCGAGTGCCACACGCTCCCCTATCCTTTCGAGCCCGGTGCGTCGCCGGACGTCATCGCCAGGATCCCGACCGATCTGATGCGCGCACTCGCGCACCAGAGGACGCTGTTCGACAAGCTGCCGGGGCGCGGGGGGCTCCTTTTTGTTCCCGTCGATCTGACCAAGCCGTCGGACGGCCTGCCCCCCGCCGACTACGGTCTCGACGCGCTGACCGAGGCGCTTGCCACCGTGGCGCCGGCCGGCATGCTGGCCGCACTCTCTGCCATGCCGGGCTTCAAGGCCGACCCGAAGGCGCGCTCCGCCGATCCGATCGTGATGGGCCACGCCATGGCCGCGGCCGGCGGCGACCTCGTGCCGATCCCGGTGGCAGGCGCCATCGCTGCATCCACCATCCAGGCCCGCATGCTGAGCCAGCTCGGCCGCCTCTATGGCGTCGAATGGGACAAGCGCGCCTATGCCGAGCTCACCGCTGCTATCGGCGCTGGCACCGTCGCCAAGGTCGCGGCCGGCGTCGGCCTGCGCCAGCTCGCCAAGCTCCTGCCGGTGTACGGCCAGACAGCCGGGGCCGCCGCCTCGGCCGCGGCAAGCTTCGCCGTCACTTATGCCCTCGGCAAAGCCGCAGTGTATTATCTGCACGGCCGCCGCCTCGGCACCACCGACCGCGGCGGCATCGCGGAGGCCTATCAGCAGGCGCTGCGCGAGGCGTTCCGCATGGCGCGCGAGCGCAAGGCCGCCGAGCAGAGCCGCGAGGCCCGCCCCATGAGTGATCGATCATGAGCGACAAGCCTATTGCCCCGCCGCGCGCAAGACGCACGGCCTCCCTTATCCTGATCGCCATCGGCCTGCTCGTACCGGCGCTGTCGCTCATTCCGCTCGGCAGCATCTGGCTGTGGCAGAGCGGTTATCTCCTCTACTGGACGGCCTTCGCCCTCGCCGCGGTGGCGCTCGTCTATCTCGCCCAGCGTCACCTGCTGCCGGAGCCCGGCGCACCGCCCGCGCCGGTCGAGGAGCAGCCCACTGAGGACGATCGCGGTGACGACGATGCGCTGCGCTTCGGCTGGTCGCCGCTCGAGGAGCAGGCGTGGAGTGACGTCAGGGTGCTCGCACGGGGCACCGACCCCGACCGCATTACAAGCCCCGAAGCCCTCCTTGCACTCGGCCGGGAGACCATCGAGATCGTCGCCAGGCGTGTTCATGCCGGTCGGCAAGACCCGGTCTGGCAGTTCACGACGCCGGAAGCCCTGGCCATCATCGAGCGCGTTGCGCGCCGCCTCCGCATGTTCGTGCGCGAGAGCGTACCGTTCGGCGACCGCTTAACCGTTGCCCAGGCCCTGACACTCTACCGCTGGCGCGGCGCGCTGGACTGGGCAGAGCGCGCCTATGACGTCTGGCGTGTCGTCCGTCTCGCCAACCCGGCCACAGCCGCCGCCAACGAAGCGCGCGAGCAGCTTTCGAAGGCCATGATGCAATGGGGCCGCGACACCGTCTCGCGCAAGCTCACGGAAGCCTACGTGCTGGAGATCGGCCGCGCCGCCATCGATCTCTACGGCGGCCGCCTGCGCGTCTCGACCGAGGCGCTGTCCGGATACGTCTCGGAGGAGACCGCAGCCGACCAGGCGGCCGTGAGCCAGACACGCACCGAGCCCCTGCGCATCCTCGTTGCCGGCCAGACCGGCGTCGGCAAATCGAGCCTCGTCAACGCGCTTGCGAAGGAGGCTCGCGCCGCCACGGACGCGCTGCCCGCCACCTCCGCATTCACGCCCTACATGCTCGAGCGCGAAGGCCTCCCCGCGGCGCTCGTCGTCGACAGCCCCGGGCTCGGCACGGACCCCAAGACGCTCGAAGCCCTGCTGGAGAAGGCCGCCGACAGCGACCTCGTGCTCTGGGTCGTCGCCGCCCACCGCGCCGACCGCGAGCTTGACCGCAAGGCGCTCGCGGCGCTGCGCGCTCACTTCGCCGCCCGCCTGAACCGGCGACGCCCGCCGCTGGTTCTCGTCGCAACCCACATCGACCGGCTGCGGCCTTTCGGCGAGTGGTCACCACCCTACGACCTCGCCGCCGGTAACGACGAGAAAGCACGCAACATCCGCGATGCGATCGCCGCCGCATCCGCCGACCTGGGCTTTGCAGCCGACGAAGCGGTCGCCGTGAGCCTCGCCGACCCGGAGACGCCGTACAACGTCGAGCGCCTCTGGGAGCGCATCGCCGACGCACTGCCGGAAGCCATGCGCGCCCAGCTCCTCCGTTGCCTCCACGAGCTGCGTGACACCTGGAGCTGGAGGTCGGTCTGGTCACAAGCCGCGGGCGCCGGACGCACCATCGCAGGCGCGCTGAGGAAGGAGAGCCCGCGGAGCGGCGGGCCACGCGACAAGAAGGGCAAGAGCGCATCGAACGCGGAGTAAGAACATGACACTAGCCGCAGAAGCGACGTCGCAATCGAGGCAGCGCGCCAACGACGGGGAGGTCCTGGAGAAGGAACCTGAGGAAAAATCGGCCGCGGAGACCTGGCAGTTGGTGGCCGACGTCTCCGTCACCGGTCTCTTCGCCCTCGCACTGCTCGCCGCGCTCTATCTCATGAAGGAGGTGTTCGTCCCCGTCATCTTGGCCTGGGTCGTCGCAAATATCCTGCTGCCCGTCGTCGCCTGGATGGAGAAGCGCGGACTGCCCCGCGTCGCCTCGGTCGCAGCGGTGACGCTGGCCCTGGTCGCGGTTCTGCTGACGGTCGCCGCCCTTCTGTCGCTGCCGCTCACCTACTGGCTGGGGCGCGCAACCGAGCTCGGCGCCTTGATCCGCGAGAAGCTGCAATCGATCACAGAGCCCCTCGACTTTCTGAGGGAGCTCACGAACGCCGTCGGCCAGGCGACCGGCCAGGCGTCGGGCTCCGGCCTACACGTCGAGGAAAGCACCAACATCGTAAGCGGGATCGTCGCGTTCCTGACGCCGGCGGTCACGCAAGGCATCCTGTTTCTTGGCGCGCTGGTCTTCTACATGATCTACCAGAAGCAGATCAAAAACCGCTCCGTTCTCATCCTCCCGAGCCGCGAAGCGAGACTCACGGCGTTGCGCATCTTCGCCGACATCGAGCGCAACACCACCGTCTATTTCGGTACGTTCACCATCGTCAATCTGTGCCTCGGGCTCGCGACGACCATCCTCGCCTATGTGGTCGGCCTGCCCAATCCGATGCTGTGGGGGGTGCTCGCGGCCGTGCTGAACTACATCCCCTACATCGGCCCCGCGATCATGGTGGCCGTGCTGTTCCTGATCGGCCTCTTCACGTTTCCCAGCATCTCGGAGGCCGTTGTCGCGCCGCTCGTCTACGTCGTCATGACCGCCGTCGAGGGACACTTCCTCACGCCCGCGCTGATGGGCCGCCGCATGACGCTGAACCCGTTCGCGGTGTTCCTCGCCATAGGCTTCTGGACCTGGATGTGGGGGCCCATCGGCGCCTTTGTCGCGGTCCCGATCCTGATGACGACGATGGTGACCTTCCGCCACCTGTTCCCGGAGGACGCGCCCGAGCTGCCCGGATGAGCCCGCGCAAAACGTACCCTCACCGATGAAACTACGGGCGCATGGACGGCGTTTAGCGCAGAGACGGCGTCCCGCCGTCCTCAGACAAAAAAGGAGCTCCGTTTTCCCATGGCACAGTCGACATCGAGCACCAACACGCGCACGGCCAGCGACTACGGCCGCAAAGCGGCCGATGAGCTTGCCGACAAGGCCGTCAACATGGCCGAGAGGACCGGCGAGCAGATCGAGCGCACGGTCCAGAACCTCGCCGAGCAGGGCCGCCAGGCCACCGAGCAGGTTCAGGTCGTGGCCGACAACTTCAAGACCGCGGTCGACAAGTCGGTCAAGGATCAGCCGCTGACGACGCTCGCGATCGCGGCCGGCATCGGCTTCGTGATCGGCGCCCTCTGGAAATCCTGAGTACTGAGCCCGCGGAGAAGCGAGCCGTCTCGCAAATCCGCACCGCGGAGAACCGCCGATGTTTCAAGGTCTCTTCAAGCGCGCCGAGCGGTCGTTCGACCAGGCGGTCACAAGGGTCATGGGTCGAGCCCTGGTCGCTGTTCCGCTTCTTGTGGCAGGAGGCTTCGCCACAGCCGCGCTCGCGGTGAAGCTCGTCGAGCTGTATGGCGCGGTCACGGCCTACGCGCTGATGGCCGCGCTCTTCTGCGTGATCGGGTTGGTGACGATGGCCATCGTCGGCATCGAGCAGCGCCCGGCCGCGGAGACCGCTGAGGAGCCGTCTGCAAGCACCGCCGAAGGATCATCGGACGACGCTGCGGACACCGCCGACCTGTTCTCCCCGGAGGTCCGGGCGATTTTCGCCTCCGCGGCGCCGGTTGCGCTTCCCGGGCTCATACGAGGGGTCGGCCGCAACCTTCCCCTCGTCTTCATCCTGGCACTGGTCGCCTTCGTCATTTCGCGCTTCGCAGAAACCTCGGACGAGCACGAGGCGGCGACCACCGACGCGGCGGCGGCTCCGGTGCCGCCGGCCGCAGCGGCCTGATCTTATTTCTCCTTGCAGGGCGTGCCGACGCCGACGCACTGGAACTTATCGCCGACTTTCCGGCAATCGAAGTCGGCGCCCGTCGCGTTATCCCACTTCGCCCAGGACGCATCATACTTCTTGCCGACATCGATGCGCCAAGCCCACTTGGCCTGATCGACGGCCGCGCTCTCCTTGGCCTCGCGCCGTCCGTACGACGAGACGGGATCGTTCTTACATGTGAACTTCTCGAGCTTCTCTCCGGCGATAACGGTCGAGAGCGTATCCTTGCAAGGCAGCGCCTCGCGCTTGCAAATCCAGCTTCCGTCCTTCTCCTTGCAGTCGACCGACCGCTTTTCGGCGTAGCGCCAGGAGTTGAACTCCGGCCCATACTTCTCGGCCACGGCCTTGCGCCAGGCGAAAAGCGAGTTCGGATAGGCGCCGAGGTCTCTCAACGTCGCGGGGTGGCCTTGCGCGACCACCGCTTCCGACTTGCATTCGCGCGCAACACCCGCGCTCGCGAAGGCAGCGGCCATAAGAACCCCGAGCCCGGCGATCCTGAGGACGCGCGCCGCATACTGAAACGTCATTCTTTATGCTCCCCGTTTGAAGAAGTGTTGTTTGAGGCTTGAAATACGAGAGAACAAGCCCGCCCGCGGGCGGCCAAAACAAAAAAACCGCGCCCTCGGAAGTGGGACACTACCCACGGGACCAAGGCCATTCGCGGTCGCGCGATGAGCTTACCACAAATGTAAGGTGGGAGACATGAGCGGGTAAGCTTGCATCCCTACTCTGGCGGGTGGGCAGTCTCTGAGAGTGGGCTTCCTTCGTGTCGCCCACAGCCAGCTCCTGAACAATGGTCCCCCCTCGTGGACTGCCCCTGTTTGGTACCCAACCCTTGCAGGGTACCCGGAGCCCGAACGCCTTGCGCGTTCGGGCTCTTTTCAGTTTCCGGCGCCGCGTCCTCCATACCCTCTTGGTGAAGCGTATTTGATGCTATACGACCCGAAAGACTGGCCGGACGGCCTCAAAGGGAGCCCAGCATGCGGCTGCTTCTCGTCGAGGATGATAAGGAGACCGCTCGCTACATCTCCAAGGGTCTCGTGCAGGCCGGGCACACCATCGACGTGGTGTCCGACGGCAAGGACGGCCTCGCCCTCGCCATCCGCGAGAACTACGACATCGTGATCCTGGACCGCATGCTGCCGGGCATGGACGGGCTGTCGCTCGCGCGGACGCTCAGAACCGCAGGCAGCCGCGTCTCGATCCTTTTCCTGACATCGCTCGGCGGCGTGAACGATCGCGTGCAGGGCCTCGATGTCGGCGGAGACGACTACCTCGTGAAGCCGTTCGCCTTCGCCGAGCTCCTCGCCCGCGTCAACGCGCTCGGCCGGCGCGCGCCGATGCGGTCGGACGGCGACGTCTTCCGCGTGGGCGACCTCGAGCTCGACGTTGCAAGCCGCAAGGTGACACGCGGACAGGAGCGCATCGAGCTCCAGCCCAAGGAGCTGGTGCTGCTCGAGACGTTGATGCGCAACAAGGGCCGCGTGGTGACCCGGACCATGCTGCTCGAGCGCGTTTGGGGGTTTCACTTCGATCCGCGCACCAGCGTCGTCGAGACACACATCTCGCGCCTGCGCGCGAAGATCGATCGGCCCTTCTCGAAACCGCTGATCCATACCATTCGCGGCAGCGGCTATTCCATCAATGACAGTCCGTGACCTCTTCCGGCGCACGCAGGTTCGCTCTGCCGTCGCATTCACCCTCCTCATCACGGTCAGCGTGTCGGCGCTCTTCGCCATGCTCATCGTGCGCCTGGCCGACGGCCTCGAGGACGGCGTGCGCGCCCGCATCCTCAATACGCGCGACGCCCTGCTTGCGATCGACCGGCGCTATGGTTTCGACGAGCTCGTGAGCGTCGTCATCGACGAGGCCGAATCCGTCCGCGAGGCCGACAGCATTTTCGCGGTCCTCGACGGCAAGGGCGCCATCGTCGCCGGCAACATCCGCTCCGAGCGTCCCTTCGAGGGATGGCGCGTTCTCGAGCGCTCGCACCTCCCTGATATCGCCAATGACCGCGCCGGCCATGACCGATTTTTCGCGGTCTGGACGCCGGTCTCCAAGGGCATGCTGCTGATCGGACGCTCGGACCGCGAGGTGCAGCAGGCACGCCTGATCCTGATGCGCAGCCTCGGCTGGGGTATCCTGGCCACGGCGATCCTGGGCGTCGGCTCGGGCATCTACCTCGCGCGCGGCGCGCAGAGGCGCATCGACGACATCGCGAACACACTCTCGGCCGTCTCGGCCGGCGAGCTGGCGAGGCGCGTTCCGATCAAGCTCCCCCATCACGATCTCGACGAGGTCGGCGAGCGCATCAACGCCATGCTGACCCAGCTCGAGCGGCTGGTGCAGAATGCCAACCAGTCCTCGACCGACATCGCCCACGATCTCAAACGGCCCATGACGCGCCTGCGCCAGCAGCTCGAAAGCGCGAGCGAGATCGACAGCGCAAGCCCCGCCATCAAGGGCATCCTGGAGGAGGCCATTGCCGAGGTGGACAGCATCGTGTCGACATTCGAGGCGCTCCTGAATATCGGGCAGCTCGAGGCCGGCGATCGGCGCGCGCGCTTCATCGACATCGATCTCTCGAAGGTGCTCGATGATGTCGCCGAGGCGTATGCCCCGGTCATCGAGGACTCGGGCTTCAAGCTGGCGTGGAACACCGCGCAGTCGCCGAGCTCGATCGTGCGCGGTGATCACGAGCTTCTCGTGCAGCTCATGGCCAATCTCATAGAGAATGCGCTGCAGCACTGCCCGGAGGGAACCACCATCCAGCTCGGGCTGACCAACACCTCCCGCGGGTCGGTCGCGCATGTCGCCGACAACGGCCCCGGCATCCCGGCAAGCGAGCACGAGAACGTTTTCCGCAGGTTCTACCGTCTGGAGCGGGAGCGCTCGAGCCCAGGGCACGGCCTCGGCTTGAGTCTGGTGCGTGCCATCGCCGATCTGCATGGCGCAAGCGTTGCGCTGGCCGACAACCACCCCGGTCTCAAGGTCTCGGTCGCCTTCCCGTCGCGGTCGTAAGCGGTTTCGGCGATCACGGCGCAGCACGCGCCTCTGACCTTACGGGATTTGTAACGGCGTCGCCAGATGAGGGTAAGGCGTCAAGGAGATAGTCGCGCGCACGGGTCTCGCCGGGACCTGAAATCGGACGCGACGGCGCGTCCGCATCAACAAGAGGAGACGCGCATGAGAACGCTGAAAGTCCTGCCGTTTGCCCTGGCCGCCCTGCTGGTGGCGGCCTCGTGGGGCGCTTCGGCCTTTGCCCAGGACGAGCAACCCGCCGAGCCTGAGGCCGCCACCAGCGATGCATCGGCCGATTCATCGAGCGATGCGGCCCCCGCCGAAGCGGCTGGCGAGGAAAAGCCTGCCGAGTGATACACTTTGGCTGAGGGCACGAGAGCGGCCCTCACCCGCCACAAGCGGCGCGTGATGTACCGCGCCGCTTGCAGGTGGCCAGCGTATCGCATCATCGGCCCCATGAACGAGATCGAAGACATCCTCGCAAAGCTTTCGAGGTCACCGTTCCGGCGCCGATTCAAGCTGGGGCGGGAGGATCGGGCTTACCTCATAAGCAAAGGGCTCGAAGCGGTGCTCGATCATGCGCAGGGCTTCATCGAGAAACGCTTGGCGCCGGCCAATCCCGCGCGGGACGGCAAGCAGACACCGTTTCGCGGCCACCCCGTGTTCGTGGCCCAACACGCAACCGCCACATGCTGCCGTGGATGCCTCGCCAAATGGCACGGCATCCCACGCGGTCATCCCCTGCAGCCCGCCGAGACACGCTTCATTCTCGCCCTTGTCGAATGCTGGCTGCGGCGCCAGCTCGGAAACGAGCCGGGGCCTGACCAGCCCCGCCTCCTGTAGCCACCACAACCAGGGGGTGCAGAAATGCAACACAGCGCTCCGTTGACCTTGAGTACGGAATAGCCCGCTGTTGCACCCGGCCGACACCGAATACACCTTGTCGACAACTGCTTCGGACGCTTAGCATCCGGGTAGCATGACGAACTCAGGGGGAGCCTCTCGCATGACGATCGAGCGTTCCGCAACTTGGAGCCCGTGCACGGCCGGCATCGGACGTCTGTCTCTTCTGGCCGCACTTGCAATGACATTTGCCGCGCTTGCGCCGCCTCGGGCCTCGGCCCAGGACCTCTTCTCGTTCCTCTGGGACGGCGGATCACGCTCCGTCGTTCGCTTCAGCCCGAAATACGAGCCGCGCCAGATCATCGTCTCATTCGGCGACAAGAAGCTTTACTGGGTCCACAAGAAGGGCGAAGCGATCAGCTACCCGATCGCCGTTCCGCGCGAGCAGAGCCGCTGGTCGGGCGTCACCAGCGTGTCCGACAAGCGGGTCAACCCGTCCTGGACACCGACGCCGACCATGCTGCGCGAGAACCCGCGTCTCCCGAGCTGGGTCCCGGGCGGCCATCCGATGAACCCGCTCGGCGTGCGGGCGCTCTACCTCGGTTCCTCCGCCTACCGCATCCACGGCACCGATGCACCCTGGACCATCGGCACGGCCGCCTCCAAGGGCTGCATTCGCATGTACAACGAGGACGTGCTGGACCTCTACCCGCGCGTGCCCGTCGGCACCAAGGTGACCGTCACCTGGCAGCGGTTCGGCTAATATCCAATCGTGCGGGATAGAGGCCACAGACGCCCGAGGAACGGCCGCGCGGAGTTGTAGGTCTCCTCGAACCTCAAGCCTCGCTCAAGGCAAATCGCGGAAGCCTGGAACTTGGGCTTCCGGGGCGTTCGGGTAGCATTTGCGTTGACGGAAAGCAGCGATGGAGCGGCCCCGTGCGGGGGCGCCCAAAAGGATTCGCGCCTCCAACCATGGCACCTTGAGCGACCGATGACCCAGGCGCAGGCCGCGAGACGATCGACGAGGGGCGAGGAGCCTGCAGAGCAAGCGGAGCTGACCGGCCCGAAGAAGGTGGCCGCCCTGCTTCTTTCCATGGACAAGAAGGTCGCCTCGCGCATCCTGAAGCACTTCGACGAGGACGACATCAAGCTCATCGCGCAGACCGCGACCGACCTCGGCGCGGTGAGCAAGGAAACTCTGGACGCCCTGATCGAGGAGTTCGCCCGGCACCTACGCACCGGCGGCGATCTCATCGCCACCGCCCACGAGGTGGAGGCGCTTCTTTCCGGCGTGGTGCCGCCCGAGCAGATCGCCGAGATCATGACTCAGGTGCGATCGAAGTCGCTGCAGTCGATCTGGATCAAGCTCGGCGAGGTGCCGGAACTCTCCACCGCACAGTATCTGGCGAAGGAGCATCCTCAGGTCTCGGCCCTGGTCCTCTCGCGCACGCCGCCCGCCTACGCGGCTGCCTCGCTCAAAATGCTGCCCGGGCCGCTGCGCAACGAGATCATGCGCCGCATGCTGGCTCTCAAGATCGTGCTCGAGAGGCCGATCCAGATCCTCGAAGGCGCCGTCAAGGAGGAGTTGCTCTACAAGAGCGCCAAGAACACCGGCCCCACCATCCATGCTCGTCTGGCCGACATCATCAACAAGATGGAGCGCAAGCAGATGGACGAGATCCTGACCGATCTCGACCAGCATCGCCCGAAGGAGGCCGAGCTTGTCCGCAGCCTTCTCTTCACCTTTGACGATCTGCAGAAGCTCGCGCAGCCGGCGCTGGTCACACTCTTCGACGGCATCCCGGCAGACCGTACCATCACCGCCCTCTTCGGCGCCGAGCCGAGGATGATCGACTTGATCCTCGAGGCCACGCCCGCCCGCGCCCGCCGCATGATCGAGCAGGAGCTCACGACGGGCAAGAGGGCGTCTCCGAAGGAGGTCCAGAAGGCGCGGCGCGCCATTGCAGATGCGGCCATGGAGATGATCGAGAAGGGCATCATCGAGATCGGCAATCCCGAGGAGGATGAGGAGTGATGCGGGAGGAGTACGCAGACATACGCGACTCCGGCGGCCAGCCCGCCACGGAGAAGCTACTCGAGCCGCCGAAGCTCGAGGTCGAGCGCCTGCACGTCCTGAAGGGCGTGCTCGAGCGTCTGGTGACGACGCTCGCGGAACGCTTTCGCGAGTATTGCAACGTCCCGTCGTCCTTTTTCGTCAACCAGATGGAGAGCGGCAACTCCTGGGACGTGCTCGAGTCCTACGAGGACAGCATCGCCGGCATCTACTACTGCCGCCAGTGGGACGCGAAGATCGTCGTCGGCCTCGACCGCCGCTTCATCTTCTCGCTCATCGACGCGGCCTTCGGCGGCGACGGCAGCATGCCGCCGTTCGAATCCGACCGCCCCTTCACCTCTCTCGAGGCCCGCCTCGCGCGCAGCGTCTTCGGCATCGTCATTCCGGAGCTCGAGGACCTCCTGAACCCGATCACGCACGTGAATTTCGAACTCGAGAAGCTGGAGACGAAGCTCGATTTCCAGATCCTCGGGCAGACCGACATCCCCGTCATTGCCGTCCAGGTCCTGTTCCAAATCCTCGACAACGGCGGGCGCATGTTCATGATCATCCCCCAGGCGGCCCTGCACCCGATCCGCAAGCTGCTGGAGCGCACGCGCGCCCTCGATGGCACGAGCGTCGACCCCGACTGGCAGAAGAAGATGCAGGACGGCCTCGCGTCCTCGGACATGCTGCTCAAGGGCGTCCTCGAGGGACCCGAGATGACCCTCGATCAGATTGCCGCGCTCGAGCCCGGGCAAATTCTCCGCCTCAACGTCGACACCAAGAGCCTCATCGCTCTCGAATGCCAGGACGAGCGCATCTTCTTGTGCCGCCTGGCGCAGTCGAAGAGCCAGTTTGCCCTTGTCATCGAGCAGCCTGTCGATCGCGAGAAGGAGCTCGTGGCGGATCTCATCTCCGGCACGCAGACGCGCTGATCAGGGCGACCTACAACTCCGAAGCCGCATGCCGCCGTCGCCAATCGCGAGTGGACCGCCCCGCTCTCAGAGCGCACTACCAATACGTATGACGGATTTTCAGCGGTCGTCCTGTTCCGGCGTTCGTAACCGATTATTAGCTAACGCCGTGGAGTATCGTCCTGGAATCGGACGAAACTTCAACGCGGGCGGCGAAAAATGGCAACGGCTGAAACGGGGATCGCATCGGAGGAACCCAGCGCGACAGACTCCTTGGAAGAGCGCGCGGCAAGCCTCGTCAATCCCGCATCCGGCATTGCCAACGACTACCTCAATCACTTCAACGAGGTTCTCCTGCTGATCGAGAACCTGCCGACCCTACTGCCGGAGATGCTCGACGAGCTTCTCGAATGGCGTCCCGTGACCTATCGGGAATACTTCGCAAAATCGCTTCTTCCGGGTTCCGCCCGCGCGCTCGAGATCTACGAGGGTCTCGACGAGGGCTTCCGCCGCGATTTCGAAAGCATCATCGACGGCGTCAATGCCATGGCGATGGCCTCGATCGACGTCATCCGCGCCCATCGCGGCCCTGACGGCGAGGTCGATCCGTCGCGCGTCTCGGATTTCTGCGAGAACGCCTCGTGCGCCATTCGCAGCGCCCTCAACCGAGCATCCGATCTCGTCAACAATGGAAGAGAGAAGTCGGCCGAGACGCCGCAAGGCATGGCGGATCGGCTGATACCGTGCGTCGCGTAAGCAAGACCTGAGACCGCTGGACGCCGAGGGGGACTTCCAATGGACGAGCTGCTGAAAGATTTTCTCACCGAAACGACAGAGCACATCGAAGGCGCGGAAACGCAGCTCGTGCACTTCGAGCGCAATCCTACCGATGCATCCCTGATCACCAGCATCTTCCGCCTGGTCCACACCATCAAGGGCACGTCGAGCTTCCTCGGCCTCGAGCGCTTGGAGCGCGTCGGCCACGCCGCCGAATCCGTCATGGGCATGCTGCGCGACGGCGTTCCGCCGACCCAGCACTCCGTCAGCATCATTCTCGCCGCCATCGACCGCATCAAGACCATCATCGAGGAGATCGGCCAGAACGGATGCGAGCCGCCGGGCGATGACAGCGAGATCATCAACGCGCTCGAAGCCTACTACGCCGCGGGCTCGGAAGCGGCAGAAGCCGCGGCCGCCGCGGAGGCAAGTGCGAAGGTCGCCGCTCCGGCGCCGAGCGAGGAGCCTCCTTCCGTACAGGCCGAACTGACGCCCTCCGCACCGGTTGCCACAGCACCGCAACCCGCACAGCCTGCCCCCGCCGTGCCTGCCTCGACCAAAGAGTCGGCCAAGGCCCCCGAGTCCAACTCCGGGTCGCAAGCCAAGGCTCAGGGCGGCTCCACCGCCAATCAAGAATCCATCCGCGTCTCGGTCGACACCATCGAGCGCATGATGCAGCTCGTCTCCGAGCTGGTCCTCTCCCGCAACCAGCTCCTTGAGCTGGCGCGCCACCGCGAGGACGACGCCATCAAGACCCCGCTGCAGCATCTCTCGACGCTGACCAGCGATCTGCAGGACGCCGTCATGCGCGCCCGCATGCAGCCCGTCGGCCGCCTGTATGCCAACCTGCCGCGCCTCGTGCGCGAGCTCTCCACGAGCCTCGGCAAGAGCATCGATCTCGTCACCGAGGGCGCCGACACCGAGCTCGACCGCCAGTTGATCGAGGTCATCCGCGATCCACTGACCCACCTCATCCGCAACTGCGCCGACCACGGCATCGAGCGGCCAGAGGAGCGTCTTGCCGCCGGCAAGCCCGAGCGCGGCGAGATCCGCGTCTCGGCCGCCCACGAGGCCGGTCAGATCACCATCGACATTGCCGAGGACGGCAAAGGCCTCGACACCGAGCGCATCAAGAAGAAGATCCTCGCCCAGGGGCTCGCGACGGAGCAGGACCTCCGCGCCATGAGCAACGAGGAGATCTACCGCTTCATCTTCGAGCCCGGCTTCTCGACCGCTCAGGTGGTCTCCAACGTCTCCGGCCGCGGCGTCGGCATGGACGTCGTGCGCTCGAACATCGAGGCCATCGGCGGCTCGGTCTCGCTCTCCTCCATCGAGGGCAAGGGTAGCCGCTTCTCGCTGCGCATCCCGCTGACACTCGCCATTGCACCGGCCCTGATCATCGAGGTCGCAGGCCAGCGCTTCGCCCTGCCGCAGACTTCCGTGGTCGAGGCGGTGAGCCTCGGCAAGAACTACAAGGAGCTGATCCAGGACGTGCAGAACGCCCTGGTTCTCAAGCTGCGCGAGGAGGTCATTCCCGCGGTCGAGCTGCGGAGCGTGGTCGGCCTCGGCGGCAACGAGGACCACGAGAGCGAGAAGCTCGCTGTCGTCATGCGCGTCGGCACGGACTCGTTCTGCATCATCGTTGACGGCGTGGCCGACATCCAGGAGATCGTCGTCAAGCCGCTTTCGGCCTCGCTGGCTCATCTTAAGGTCTTCAGCGGCCACACCATCCTGGGCGACGGATCGGTCGTGCTCATTCTCGATCCCTCCGGTCTCGCCGCCAGCCTGGGCATCGAGAAGTCGACCGAGAAGAAGCGTGCCGAGGTGCGCGATCAGAACGCACTCGAGCGCCGCCGTCTCGTCATGTTCAAGGCCGGCTCCGGAGCCCCCAAGGTCCTGCCGCTCTCGCTCGTCTCGCGCATCGAGATGGTCGAGACCAGCCGCATCGAAAGCTCGGACGGCCGCCTGATGGTCCTGCTGCAGGGCCGCCTGATGCCGATCGTCCCGATCTCGCACGAGATCGACATGTCGCAGCCGTCCTATCCCGTGCTTGTCGTCGCCACCGACACGCACGCCATCGGGCTCATGGCCGACGAGATCGTCGATATCCTCGAGGAGAAGCTCGAGATTCAGCTCGCCAGCGCCAACTCCGAGCTTGTCGGCTCGGCGGAGATTCGCGGCGAGGCCGTCGAGCTCATCGACGTCTCGCACTTCATCCGCCTTGCTGCTGATCCCGGCAGGAGCGCTGCCACGCCGCAGCGTATCCTCTTCGCTGCCGACGATCAGCTCGTGCGCGACATGCTGTGCCCGGCGCTCTCGGCCGCGGGCTACAATCTGGTTGCGGCCCCGATCCCGGCCGACGTGAACGAGCTGATGAGCCAGATCGCCACCTTCGACGCGGTCATCCTCGATGCGGACGCACCGCGGCTGTCCACGCCCGACGTCCTGCGTGCGCTCAAGGAGCGCAAGGACGCGAACCGCATCCCGGCTATCGGCCTGAGCAAGAACCCGACGCCGCGGGCGACCCGCATCGCCACCGAGAGCGGCATGGCCGCGCTCGTCAGCAAGCATGACCGCCACGCGCTGCTCGAGACGCTTGCCTACGCGCTCGACGCCGCCGCAGACGCCAAGGCCATGAGCATGGAGCTTGCCGCATGAGCAGCATGAGCGCAGCCGTTGCCGTCTCTGCGCTTTCCGACGTCCCGACCGCGGGCGAGGAGAGCTACTTCACGGTCTTCGCAGGGGGCGAGGCGTTCGGTCTCTCGGTCCTGCACACGCAGACCATCTTCCGCATCACCAGCGTGACCCCGATCCCGCTCGGCCCGGCCGACATCGTCGGCCTCGTCAACCTGCGCGGCAAGATCGTGACAGCCGTCAGCCTGCGCCGCCGCCTCGGCATCCCCGTGGACGAGGTGCAGAACTCGCTGGCCATCGGCATCGAGCACAAGGGCGAGAACTTCGCGCTCATCGTCGATGAGGTCGGCGACGTGCTGACGCTCGATGCCTCGATGAAAGTCCAGATCCCTGCTCATTTCGATCCCGCCCGCTCCCGCTTCATGGCGGGCCTCTACAAGGTCGGGAACCTCCTCATTCCCGCGCTCAACATCGGAGCACTCTTCGACTTCACGAGCTAAGACCAACCCGACCGCTTCCGACGGAATCATCCGATCGGAGGCAAGAGGTCGCATCAGGCGTATCCAATAAGCGTAAAGGTGAGTGACATGAAAAAGGCCCTCGTCGTGGATGACTCGTCGTTCATCCGCAAGATCGCGAGGCAGATCCTCGAGAACATCGGATTCGAGGTATCGGAAGCCAAGGACGGTGCCCACGCGCTCGAGCAGTGCGAGGCAAGCCTGCCCGATCTCATCCTTCTCGACTGGAACATGCCGGTGATGAGCGGGCTCGAGTTTCTGACCAAGCTTCGCAAGATGCCGCAGGGCGCCGAGCCCCAGGTGGTGTTCTGCACGACCGAGAACACGCGCGACAAGATCCTGACCGCACTCGAGGCCGGCGCCACCGAGTACATCATGAAGCCTTTCGATCAGGAGATCATCCGCACCAAGCTCGAGCAGATCGGAATGGTCTGAGAAAACTTTTCCGCTGCGCAGCTTAGCGGGACGCACCGCTTCGCGATCGGCTCAACCAATAGAACCAGTGAACCGTAACATGTCCCAAGCGTTCGATGCCCTTTGCGAATACCTGCGCCGCAACTCCGGCCTCGTGATGGAGAGCAGCAAGAAGTACCTCGTCGAAAGTCGCGTCATGCCGATCGTCCGACGCGAGAAGCTGTCCGGGCTCGAGGAGCTCGTGGCCCTGCTGCAGAGAGGCCAGTCGCCCAAGATCGCCAAGGACGTCATCGAGGCGATGACGATCAACGAGACCTACTTCTTCCGCGACAAGTCTCCCTTCGACCAGTTCCGTTCCGTCATGCTGCCGGCCTTGCTTGCCGCGCGCCAGAACGAGAAGCGCCTGCGCATCTGGTCTGCCGCCTCATCCACCGGCCAGGAGGCCTACTCGCTGGCCATGATCCTTGACGAGTTCGCCGCTCGCATGGTGGGCTGGAAAGTCGAGATCGTGGGTACCGACCTCTCCGAGCAGGTGCTTGAGAAGGCGAAGAAAGGCATCTACTCGCAGTTCGAGGTTCAGCGCGGTCTTCCAGCCCCGATGCTGCTGCGCCACTTCAACCAGATCGGCGAGAGCTGGCAGATCTCCGACCACATCCGCTCGAAGGTCTCCTTTCGCCCGCTGAACCTGCTTGCCGACTTCACCGCGCTCGGGCGCTTCGACATCATCTTCTGCCGCAACGTGCTGATCTACTTCGATGCCGTCCGCAAGACCGACATCCTCGCACGCATGACGCGCGTCCTGGCGCCCGACGGGTACGTGACCCTCGGCGCCTCCGAAAGCCTGATCGGACTCAAGACGGAGCTTGTGCCGCATCCCGAGCACAGGGGCATCTTCATGCGCGCGGGCGCGACCTCCAATGCGGCGGACACGCCGGCATCCCGCTTCGCGCAGCCGTCCGCTCCGTCGGCCACGCTGCCGCCCGGGTTCGGCGCGGCCGCCCTCTCCGCAGCCCGCTTCCGCACCGCCGGCTAAGGAAAAGAGAGATCAGATCGTCGGGATGCACGGCGCGGCGGCTCACACCCGCCGCGTTTCCTTGTCCTGCTGATCTCGGCTCGCGAGCTCGCTTCCACGCCCAAGCTGCGCCAAGCGCGCGATCTCGGCAGCACCTCCCGGCCCAAGACGCTCGCCGCCAACGAGGGCCATGAGCGCTTCGTTCGCCACACTGGCCAAAGGACCCGACAGCGCCAGGCGCTCCGTGCGCGGTCCCCTCTCGAACACGTCCGCTCTGCCCTCGGCCGCCGTTGCAACGGAGCGTACCGGACGCGCGGCTATCATCTCGGCAACAGTGCGCGCGCTCTGATCCCGGTCCACGATGACCGGCGGCAGCGCGGCCGTAGCGTCGCCATCCGTCAACCCGGCACCGACCGCACCACCCATCGCCACTGCGTCGGGATTGCCGATCCACAGCGCTTCCTGCGACCGCCGATTGACCAGCCCCGGCAGCACCTCGCCGCCGGCCTTGTTGTATTTCTGGAAGATCTCGCGTGCAGCCTCGAGGTCGCCGCGCCGCACGGCATCGCCGAGCCCGCTCTCGATCCACGCCGTCCCCGCGTTGTAGGTAAGCGACGTCAACGCCGCCTTGGTGCCGTCGTCGACATGCGGCGCCGCCTTCTCGACAAGGGACCGCGCGGCCGAGACCTCGGTCTGAAAGCGCCGCTCCGCCTCCGCGCGGTCGATCACCTCGCCGGCAAAGCGCGCTTTGGTCCCATACCCGGTCGAGAACTGCGCGTAGTCCCAGCTCGCCTGCGGCGTGAAGCCTTCGAAGTTGCGGATAGCATCCAGGTAAAAGCTGTGCATGGCAGGGATCGGTAGCCTCCGGCCAGCCTTGTTAACGCGGCGCCCTTGCGTAAAGCTGACCGCCGTTCCGGATTGCTCGGCTGGCCCTGCTCAGCCCCGCCCTGGCACGCGAGTTGCGTAGAACGGATGTGTCTTCGTTTGGTGCAACCATGCAGCTTTCCGCAAGCCTTCGCGCAAGAATTTCTGCTCTGGGCGAGCTCTCTCGCCCGCTCGGCGACGCACGCGCGACGACATTAGCCCGCGCCCTCGCCAACGCCGTTGCCGCAGACGTGGCGCAGGGCCGCGACCCCGAGGCCACCATCGACGGCTGGATCCGCCGCATCGCGGCCGAGATCGTCGACAAGGCGCCCGCCGAGACCGCTTCCACCGCTCGCAAGCCCTCTGGCCCGCGCCGCATCGGCGACGTCCTGCCCGAGATCCACTGATCCCACGCTTCAAATCTTGACGCTGCCCTTACGCATGTCCCGAATCGGGACAAAAATCCGGTAAAATTTGAAGCAACTTTTGCGGCTGCATCTAAGCCGGCTGCAACGGGGTCTGAGGTAAAAGAATGAGGCTGCCGCAAGGGAAGCGGCCAGCTCAAGAAGTAGGGTCAGGGTCAGTCAAACATGCCTCAGAAATCCAGCGTCTCCGTGCTGCGTCAGCGGCGCGACAACATCCGCGAGTGGCTTGAGGAAGAGGCGCCGTACACCGACGTCGACCAGCGCCATCTCGATGCCCATACGCCCGAGCGGGCCTACTGGCACCACGGCTATCAGGCCGCGCTGACCGACATCATCGCTATGCTCGCCCTTGAAGACGGAAAAACCGGCACCTCGGGCATTCCCAATTAGTTCCCGCCGGCCGGTCGGGATGCATGCGGTTGCCGGGCGGCTGGAAATCATGGAACAGCTCACATTCCGCGTGGAAGGCCTGCTCGCTCGTCGGTGAGCACCTGTACTTGAACAGGTTGCCTGATCCGATGAGCTGCAGGAGCCTGTCACGCACGTCGTGATCGGCCCGCCCCACGAAGTCGACATAGAAGCGGCCGTCCGGACCCTTGTGGCCGAGCACGAAAGCGCCGGGCGCGACCCGCGGGATGCTGTCGGTAATGTCGTCGTAAGCGAGCCTGAAGGGCCCGAGAAGTCCTGTGGTTGTCATCGCTCTCGCCGCTCGTCTGACCGTCGATAGAAAAATCACGCTCATAGACAACTCTCGTACGCGACACGACTTTACCGGGCCTTAAACATAGATCCCGCCGGCGGCCCTGCGAACACCGCCGCTGCCGACATCCTTATCGTCAGATGGGTGACGATCCGCCGGATTTCCAGATCCCGCCTGGCCCGGACGGCCCTGGCCGCCCGATGAATCGGAAAGTCCCTGGCCCTGGCCCTGCGAACCGCCCTGCGACGCGGCCGCGCCCTGCTCCCCGAACCCGGCAAGTGACGCGAGCGAGCGGCTCGCTTCGCTCTGCGGCGCGGTCGTAACGCCGTCGACCGTATAGCCGGCCGAGGCGAGCGCACTCACGAGCGCCTCTCGCTCGCTTTCGATCACGGCCAGCGTATCGAGCCTCTGGGCCTCCAGATGAATGGTGACGGCGTTTTCCTTGAGCGCGATACGAACCGTTACGCTGCCGAGATTGGCGGGCTTGAGCTCGAGATGCAGAACCTTGACGACGCCGTCGGACGACGTCTCGCTGAGCCCGTGCGCCCTGAGCTCGGAACGCACCTCGGCGGCGATCTGATCGCTTACGGACTCATGGGGGACACCCGCATCCGCCGGGCTAGCGACGGCCCCGGCACGCGGCGCGGCGCCAGCCATCATCGACAGGAACGCACCCGTAGCCTGTTGCTGCGCGCCGGCGCCCGAAGAGCCGCGGCCCTCCTGCTGCCGCCCCTCCTGTCCCGAGATGCTTTGATCTGCGAGCGCCGTCGCACCTCCCTTGCCTGCCGTCTCGTCCGCAAATGCAGCGACGCGCGGCACCCCTGTCGCTGTATCCGCCTTCGACCCGACCTCTGCGGCTGCACCGCTCCCACGCAAGCGCGACGACCTTGCGGCCTCGTCCATCGCTTGCGAGAGGGTTGCTCCGAGCGCGGCCGTCTTTCCTTCGCCCTGAGCCGAGGACGCGCTCTTGGTCGGCTCCTGTGCCGGCGCAAGCGACGTGAACGCATCCGAAGGCCGATCGACGGCGAGATGCGTTTCCTGCCCGGCCACCGTGACCTTGATATTGAGCACCTCCGGCGCCGCCTCGCCCGAGGCGGACGTCCCTCCGGACTTCAGCAGGGCGAGCAGCGGCTCGGCATCAAGACTCTCGCCGTGCTCTCCGACCTGCCCCGGCAGCCACGGCCCGGTCTCCCCGACCGTGCCGTCGCCCGTAGGAACGGCAGGTACGGATCCTGACAAGACCGGGATGTCCACCTCTTCCTCCGTTGCGCGAGCCGCACCGCCGAGCTGGGCCAATATCGCCGAGAGATCGACCGCGCCGGCGGGCTCCGCACGGGGAGACGCTCCCTCGCCGTTGCCGGCGGCGTCATCGCCACGATCGTCGCCCGCGCCGCGGGAGCGCGAGGCCGTATCGAGCGCATCGCGGAACGAGGCATCCCTCTGCCCTGTTTCGGCCCCGCCGGAGACGGGGCGCACACTCGGGGACGATGCGGGAAGTCCCGATGTAACAGCCTGTGCAGCACTCACGGCGACGATCCTCCGAGCAGTGTATCGACTTCTGTCAGCAACGCCCGCGCCCGCCCGACCGACTCCGGCTCAGCCTCCTCAAGCGCACCGGAAACGGCCGGCCATCGACCGACGGCACCCGCCACGGCAAGGGCCGAGTCGCGGATCTCGCGATCGGATGCACCGACCTGCGCGACATCGACGTCGTTGAGCAGCAGGACGCCCTGCTCGAAATCGTGCGTTGCCGCGAGTGCCGCGCCTTCGAACAGCTTCGCACGCTGAAAAGACCGGCTATCGGCCCGCGAAAGCTCGCGCGCCTTGGAGGCCGCGAACCGGGCGATGTCGATGTTGCCGCCCTTCGTGGCCTCCTCCGCAATGGCAAGATAGAGGCCGGCACGTTCCGTAGCCGGCACCTTCATGAGCTCCGTCTCCGTGCGCGAGATCCATTCCGAGGCGCGCTTGAAATTCTGCCGTGCCACACCGGCGAAGAACTGGCGGCGAAAGCTGCGCGCGAAGAGCGAATTCGGAAAGCGGCGCGAATACTGCGCCGTGAGCATGTCGAAGCGCTCCACCTCGCCCTCCCTCGCGACGAGCAGGATCTGCTGCCGAAGCGCCGATTCCTCGATCAGCGTCCCGGGCGAGAGCAGGCGCGCCTCGTCGAAGAAGTGAATCGCCTTACGCGCGTCCTTCTTGGTGATCAGCGTGCCTTGGATGAGCGCCACGATGCCGGCGAGCAACGGATCGAGCGACCGCGCCTCGATCTTGTGGAGCAAGCCCAGCGCATCGATGACGCGCCCCTCGCCGTAGGCCATCGCCCCCCTGAGCACGCGCCGCTCGACGAGCGGTGTGCCCGCACGTCCGGCGGCGGCCTTTAGCACAGCCGGATTACCGCCCGACAGCACGAAGAATATGGCGGCGCGCACGTTGCGCACATCGTCCCACACCGCAACCGGCAGCGCCGTCATCTCGGTCCCGAGGCTCTGCATGAGTTGCCGTTGCTGCTCGTGCGCCGTCGCGCTCCCTGCAGCGACCTTGTCTTGCACCGAGCGCAACGCCCGGATGAGAACGAACGGCTGCTTGTCCGCCTCGACCGCAGGCATCTCCGGCCAGAGAGGCGCCGGAGCAGGCTCCCCCTCCTCCCCCTCCTCGCCATTCTCCGCCTTCACGGCTTCCGCCGCCGTTTCCGGCGGCACCTCGGCCGTCTCGGCCGCCGCGACGTTGATCAACGATACGCCGCCAGCCAACGGCTCGGCTGCAACCGCCGCCGTTATACCGGCGACGAGGCCGGAAAGAGCGAGACACATCTGCAGTGAGCGCGCGGCAATCACAGGCTCGGCCTCAGCATGATCTCGATGCGCCGGTTCTCAGCCGCATTCGGATCGGTGATATTCTTGGGATTGCGGTCGGCGCGCCCCTCGATGCTCTCGAAGCGCCGCTCCTCGATGCCGCCCCTTGCCAGCATGTAGTAGGCCGCCTGCGCGCGGGCCATGGACAGCCGCCAATTGTTGTTCCTCTCCGTCCTGAACGGGCGCGCGTCCGTGTGGCCCCGCACGATGATCCTGCCCTGGTGTGCGGCCAAAACATTCGCGACCTTTTCCATCACCACGACCATCTCGGGCTTCGGCGTCGCCGATGCGCTGTCGAACATGCCGAATCGGAAATCGTCGGTCAGGCTGATCATCACGCCCTCGTCGACCCGTTTGACCTCGATGTTCGGCTTCTTGTCGTCCGCGACCATCCCCAGCGCCTTGGCGAGCTCGCCTTCGAGCGTCCTGACCTGCTCGCTAATTCTGTCCGAGGGAGCGTCCCGAGAAGACGCCTTCTGGTCCGTTGCGTCCGGCGGACCATCCTCGGCCACGTCCGGCTTGACTTCGAGAGGCTTGTCGAGGCCCGGCGGCAACGGATGCGCACCCGGCTCGGTGAGCGTCATTTGCTCGTGCTCGCTCTGCGCCGCCTTCGGCTGCGAGAGGGACTGATCGGCAAACGGCTCGAAGGGATTGCTGAAGGCTTCTCCGGCCGGACCCAAGCTGTCGTTTCTCGAAACGTTGGACTGATCCGCGTTACCCTCGGCCTTCATGGCGAGACGCGCGAGCACACCATAGGGATCGTTGAACAGCTCCTCCTCCGCCATGTGCGCATCGCCTTCCGGCAGATCGCCGTCGCCGCCGGGCTTGGAGGCCGCCTGCCGCTTGTTCTTGTCGTCGACGGTGTTCTCGTGCGCGCCCCGGTCCGCCGGCCCCTCGGTCGCCGGAGCGGACTTCGGCGGATCGCGCTCGTCCTCCATGCCCTTGACGGTCGGACGCTTCGAGTTGAGCTTGAGCGGATTGAAGTAAGTGGCGATCTGCTGGATCTTCTCCTTGTCGGAGACGTTGAGCAGCCACATGACAAGGAAGAACGCCATCATCGCCGTCATGAGATCGGCGAAAGCGATTTTCCAGGCGCCTCCGTGGTGGCCGTCGTCGCCGTCGCCGCCGCGACGACGAACGATGACGACCTCGTGCGGAACGGGCATATCGCCGTCGGCGCTCATGAGCGGCTCCCCGCAATGACTTCAGCCCAGGCTCCGATCCGCGTCGCGAGGATGGTCTCGTCGGCACGGATCACAAGATCGGCTCCGTCCGCCGCGACGAACGACAGGCCGGCGTGGCGGCCAGCGAGCTGCTCCTCCATCGCCGCCAGCAGGTCCGGAGGGCCCGATATGGTGATCCTGGCGTAATCGCCTTTGGACATCAGACCGTTGAGGGACTGCGCGAGCTCCTCCACGGCCCTATGGCGAACCTCCGCACTCAAGACCGTCTTCAGGACCTCACCGACCACGTCGGAAACCCGATTCTCGAGATCCTCGAAAGCGGTCGCGATCATCTCGCCAAGCCGCGTGCTCTGCTCAGCCACCCATTTCTGCCGCTCGGCTGCGAGCCGTTGCTCGAAAGCCGCGGCCTGTGCGGCAGCGGCCGCCTCGTTCTCCACTTGTGCCGCAGCCCGCCCTTCGAGAACGCCTCGCGCATGCGCCTCGTCAAGCTGGACATCGAGGTCGGAGGTACCTTCCGACCCGAACGCTCCAAGGCCGCGCCCGCCGCGCCGCGACGGCTCGCCGGAAAGCTCCTTGAGGTAGTAGGCAACGGGAAGCGCCGTCATGCCACACGCTCCCGCATCCATTGCTTGAGGATGTTGGCGGCCTGCTCCTCATCGAGGGCGACCATCTGCTCGAGCCGCTTCTGCGAGAGACGCAGCACGTCGCCGGTGATGTCCTCGATCAGGTTGGGCTCGCGCTCCTGCTTGATCCCGAGCAGCTCAGCCGTCGCCGCGGAATCGATCGCGGCCACGTCGCTCTCCTCGCTTGTGAGCAGCGGCCCCTCGTCGGTCACCGTACCGGCCGCCGCGGCGCCGAGCGCGCCACCCGCGACCTGTCCCTCGCGCTGGTCGAGCAACAGGCGCGTCACCGGCCTCATGCCGAACACGACGACGATGAAGACCAGGCCCAGCACCGTCAGCGCCTTGATGAGCCCGGTGGCGAGGCCGATGAGCGGACCGGCGAGGCTCGCGGAATCAAAGCCGTCCCCCGTGCGGGCATTCTCGGCGAACTCGACGGCAACCACGCTGATCTGATCGCCGCGTTTGACGTCGACGCCGGCGGCCGTCCCCACCAGCCGCTCGACCTCCTTCACCTGCGCCTGCACGGCTTCCGGAGTGGCGGCCTCGCCGAGCGTCTCAAGCAGCCGTTTGCGGTTTAGAACCACCGCAATCGTCAGCGCCTCGACGCGATAGCCCTCGCTTGTCGTCGACACGATCTTCGAGTTGAGCTCGTAGTTCGAAAGATCCTCGCGACGGTCGTTGATGCGCTTCGACTGATCGCCGCCGGAACCGTCGGCGGCCTGGTCCGGCACGTTCTGCTCGACACCGACCGGAGAGCGGCTGGCGGTGTTCTCCTGCCTACCGGATTCCTTGACCACCCTGAGCGAGCGTTCGACCTTGGAATCCGGATCGAACGTCGTCTCGTTGGTCTGCCGCTTGTCGATGTTGAGGCTGGCGGCGACGCTGACCTCGAAGTTGTCGAGCCCGAGGTAAGGCGTCAGCGTCTTCCTCACGTTGTCGCTGAGATCCTTGGCAACCGTCTTCTCAAGCTCGATCTTGCGGCTTGAGGTCGAGGAGCTGGCGTCTCCCGCCGAAGCCAGCACCGTGCCGTCGGTATTGAGCACGCTGATGTCGTCGACGGTGAGGCCGGGCACGGCGGCCGAGACCAGATGGCGGATGGCCTGCGCCATGGAGGTGTCCGCGGCCATCTCGGTACGAATGACGACCGAGGCCGAGGCCGGCTGCCGGCCGCGCCGGAACGAGCCCGTCTCCGGCAGCACGATATGGACGCGCGCGGCCTTGACCCCCTTCATCGCCTGGATGGTGCGCGCCAGCTCGCCTTCGATGGCGCGCACCCGCGTCACTTCCTGCATGAAGGAGGTGAGGCCGATGGGGCCGAGCTTGTCGAACAGCTCGTAGCCGGCGTTCGAGCTCGAGGGCAGCCCCTTCTCGGCAAGCAGCATGCGCGCCTGCGCCGTCTCCTCCCGCCGCACCATGACCTTGGTGCCCTCCGCGTTGACGTCGAAGGCGATGCCGGCATCCTTGAGCACGGCACCGATCCGGCTGACGTCCTGCGCGTTGAGGCCGGCATAGAGCGTGTCGTAGTCCGAGCGGCTGAGATAGAAGCTGCCGAGACCCACCGAAAGGAACACGGCGAGACCGACCAGGCCGAGCGCGGCCAGCCGCTTCGTGCCAAGCGCGAGCAGATTGCTCCAGAGCCTGTCCAGTTGTTCGATGCCGAGCATCCCCGCCCCAATCGCGTGCGCGCCATTTCGGAAGTGTGCCGGGGGGATTCTGAGCAACTAAGCTTGCGCGGGAATTGCGGGGGTCGCTTGCGCGCGCACGCGATCCGAAAATGACGAGAGCCACGCCAGACGGCGTGGCAGCCTGCCAGGCAGGCGACTCCCGTTTAGTTCTGGAACAGCCTGAGGATCATCTGCGCCGACTGGTTGGCGATGCCGAGCGCCTGCACGCCGAGCTGCTGGCGCACCTGCAGCGCCTGGAGCCGGGTCGATTCCTCGTTCATGTCGGCGTCCACGAGCTGGCCGATGCCGACATCGATCGCATCCATCAGCTTGGCGACGAAGTCCTTCTGCAGGTTGATGCGCGATTTCGCGGCACCGAGCAGCGTGGCCGCGTCCGTCATGGTGTTGAGGGCGGCATCCACCCCGTCTACCATCGCCTCGAGCCCGAGCAGATCGTCCGGATCGTCGGTGATCCCGCTGATATTCATTCCTGTGGTGGCACCTGCGATCGAATAGGTCGCCGTGGTGCCCGCAAGCGCATAGCTGGCCACCGAGTCGAGAATGCCCGACACCGTTCCCGTCGTCGTATCGAACAGCATCGTGCCCGATGGACCGATGTTGATCTCGATGGTTCCGATGGTGATGGACCCCGTGCTGTCACGGGAGAACGAGGCGACGATGGTCTTCGAGAGCGGTCCGCCCGAATCACCCTGCAGCCAGTTCTCGCCCGAGAACACGGCGGATCCGGCCGTGTTCCTGAGCTCGGCCTGAAGCTCGGCGATCTCGCTCTGGATCTTGCCGCGATCCAGACCCGGTGCACGGGCGGCAACCAGCTTGGCCTTGATCTTCGTGATGGTCTCGATGGCGCTGTTCAGCGCCGTAACCGCGACCTCGACGGTCGCGGCGCCGAGACCCAGCGCGTCCTCGACGGTGGAGACGGCCGCGCGGTCGCTGCGCATGGTCGTTGCAATCGACCAGTAGGCGGCGTTGTCGGAGGCATCCTTGACCCTGAGACCCGTCGAGATACGGTTCTGCGTACCCAACAGTTCCTTGTTGGTCTGGGACAGCGTCTGCAGCGCGGTCATGGCCGCGACGTTGGTATTGATGCTGCTCATGCCAGCGCCCCTCTACCGATTCGTAAGTCATTGTTTCTTTCGAACCTTGTGCGGGGATTACGGAGGGGGCCGGCGCCACTCTGCCGGCGCGCGCGGGCACGATCAGAATGAAAAAGCAGAAGCCGCGAACCCGGCTGGGTCCGCGGCTTCCTTCCGAAGCGGAAATCTTGGTGGGGCTTACTGGAACAGCCGGAGGATCATCTGCGCCGACTGGTTGGCGATACCGAGCGCCTGGATGCCGAGCTGCTGGCGCACCTGCAGAGCCTGCAGACGGGTCGATTCGGCGTTCATGTCGGCGTCCACGAGCTGCCCGACACCGGTATCGATGGCATCCATCAGGCTCTGTGCGAAATCCTTCTGGATATCGATGCGCGTCTTGATGGCGCCGAGGCTGGTGGCTGCGTCGGTCATCGAGAGGATCGCCGCGTCGACCGTCGACAGCATGGCCTCGAGGTCCTCGAGGTCGTCATCCGAGTCCGTGAGCGAGCCGATGTCGAGATCGAGGACAGTGTAGTCCGTTGCGGTGGCATTCGGCAGCGCCGTAGCCGTGTCGAGCAGGCCGGCAGCCGTGCCCGTCGTCGAATCGACAAGGCGAGTCTTGTCGAGGTCAACGGTGATCGTGCCGATGCTGATCGTGCCGTCAGCCGCGCGCGAGAACGACGAGACGATCGTGCGGGTCGACGTGGGATCATCGCTGTCGCTCTTCAGCCAGTTCTGGCCGTTGAAACTCGCACCGTCGATGACGCTCTTGAGCGAGTCCTGAAGCTCTTTGATTTCGCTCTGGATCTTCGAACGATCCACGCCGGGCGTGCGGGCGGCGACCAGCTTGTCCTTGATCTTGCCGGCGATCTCGATGGCGCTTTCGATGCCCTTGGCCGCGATTTCCGCCGTGGCCGAGCCGAGACCGAGCGCGTCGGCAACCGTCGAGAGCGCCGACCGGTCGCCGCGCATCGTCGTTGCGATGGACCAGTACGCAGCGTTGTCCGACGCGTCCGCCACCCGGTAGCCGGTCGAGACGCGGTTCTGCGTCACCAGCATTTCCTTGTTGGTCTGGTTCAGGCTCTGCAACGCGGTCATGGCCGCGATGTTGGTGTTGATGCTGCTGCCCATCGTATGATTCCCTTCCGACTCGTCTGTCCCGCTCCAAGTCGGGCTTTCATGGTCGAACATAGGACGGGTTGCTTACCGAACCGTTAAAGGGTGTTCCAAATCGGCCACGGCACCCCAATGTGCGCGAAAGCGAAAAAGGCCGCGCCTGGGTGGCGCGGCCTTCCGGAAAGCGAGGGTCAAAGGATTTTGACCGGGGATTACCTGAAGAGCGACAGGATCGACTGGGCGCTCTGGTTGGCGATGCTGAGCGCCTGGATGCCGAGCTGCTGACGCACCTGCAGGGCCTGCAGCCGGGTCGATTCCTCGTTCATGTCGGCGTCCACGAGCTGTCCGACACCCTTGTCGATGGCCGCCATCATGCTGTTGGCGAAATCCTTCTGGATGTCGATGCGCGTCTTGATGGCGCCGAGCGAGCTCGCCGCGTCGGTCATCTTGCTGATCGACGTATCGACCGTTGACAGCATGGCCTCGAGGTCCTCGAGGTCGTCCTCGGAATCCGTGAGCGAGCTGATGTCGAGATCGAGCACGGTGTAATCCGTCGCGGTCGCGTTCGGCAGCGCCGTAGCCGTATCGAGAAGACCGGCGGCAGTACCGGTCGTCGAATCGACGAGGCGGGTCTTGTCGAGATCAACGCTGATCGTACCGATCGAGATCGAGCCGTCCGACCCGCGCGTGAACGAGGAGACGATCGTACGCGTCGACGTGGCGTCGTCGCTGTCGCTCTTCAGCCAGTTCTGGCCGTTGAAGCTCGCGCCGTCGATGACCGACTTCAGCGACTCCTGGAGCTCCGTGATCTCGCTCTGGATCTTGGCGCGGTCCACGCCGGGCGTACGCGCGGCGAGCAGCTTGTCCTTGATCTTGCCCGCGATATCGATGGCGCTCTCGATGCCCTTGGCCGCGATGTCGGCCGTGGCCGAGCCGAGACCGAGCGCGTCGGCAACCGTCGAGATCGACTGGCGATCGCCGCGCATCGTCGTCGCGATCGACCAATAGGCGGCATTGTCGGAGGCACTGGCGACACGCAGGCCGGTCGAGATCCGGTTCTGCGTCTGAAGCATTTCAGAGTTCGTCGACCGAAGAGTCTGCAACGCGGTCATAGCCGCGATGTTCGTGTTGAGGCTACTCATGTTCTACCCTTACGCTACGCGACTACGGCCGTAATCGGCCACGCTACACGCGGCAGCGCGCCCGGGCATACCCCCCGAATGTCCATCTGCCACTACGGCAGGACCTTAAGCTCGATATGTTGATTCCGAGTTAAGCGGGACTTGACTGCCTCGATAAAATAGTCCGCGTCGTGACAAACATGGGGGACGCAGTCGACTCTGTACGACGATAGTCTCAAGGGAGCGCGATGGAGGTATCTGCATCTCGATGCAGATAAACCGCACGCGAGTTCAAGGGAAGGATCGGACGAGGCCACCGATCAGAAGATTCCAGCCGTCGATCAGCACGAAGAACAGCACCTTGAAGGGCAGGCTCATCACCGTCGGCGGCAGCATCATCATGCCCATCGACATGGTGAGTGTCGCCACGATCAGGTCGATGACGAGGAACGGCAACACGACCAGGAACCCCATCTCGAAGCCGCGCCTAAGCTCGGAGATCATGAACGCGGGCACCAGCACGCGAAGCTCGACCTCGGCGTCGGGCGCCCGCGGTCCGAAGCGCTCCTGGGCCAGATCCTCGAACAGCTCGAGATCCTTGGGCCTCACGTTGGCGGCCATGAACTCGCGCAAGGGCTGGGTGATCTGCGTGTAGGCTTCCTCCTCGCTGATCTTGTTCTCGGCGAACGGCTTGAGGCCGTTCTGCCATATCCGGTCGAAGGTCGGCGCCATGACATAGAAGGTCATGAACAGCGCCAGGCTGACAAGGATCATGTTGGCGGGTGTCGTCTGCAACCCGAGCCCGGTGCGCAGGAGCGACAGAACGATCACGAACCGGGTGAAGCAGGTCACCATCATCAGCAGGCCGGGCGCCACCGATAGCATGGTGATCAGCACCACGAGCTGCACCATGCGCCCGGTCACGGTCTGCTCCCCGGCCGGCAGCAAGCCCTCGAGATTGAAGCCCTGAGCCAAAGCCGCGCCGGGCAAGACGATGAGCATCATGAAGACGAGGGCGAGACGCTTCATTCGACGACGACCCCGTGAATGATGACGTCCTTGATGTGCTCGCGGTCGCGGATGGTAGCCCGGTCGACGAGGTCCTCGCGCAAGTTCTGGAAGCCGCTCGGCCCCTCGAACTGAGAGAGCGTCGCGGTCCTCAGATACGCGACGAAATCCTCCGCGACTTGAGCGGCCAGGAGATCGACACCCTGCATCACGCCATCGACGAGCATGGAGGCCTCGATGCGGATCCAGGCATCGTGAGGTTCCGCGAGATTGGCGACGATGGGCGTCATGGCCACCAGAACAGCGGTGGGCGAAACGCTCGGAGCGGGCGGTTTCTCCGCCTTTGCCGCCTTCTCCTTGCCGCCCGCCTCCGCCTCGACCGCACTCTGCGGTTGCGTGCTGACCACGAATCCGAAGCCTGCACCGAAGCCGAGCGCGAGAAGCGTCACGACGACGAGGCCGATCAGCCCGCCGCCGCTTTTTTCGTCCCCCCTCGCGTCCGCGCTGGCCACGGGCTCGCTCCTCAGAAGGGCGTCAGCAGATCGAACAACTGCTGCCCGACCGCGGGTTGCTGCACCTCGGTGATGCGGCCGCGTCCGCCGTAGGAGATGCGCGCCTCCGCGATCTTATCGTAGGCGACGGAATTGTCGGTCGAGATGTCGCGCGGCCGGACGATGCCCGCAACGCTGAGCTCGCGCACCTCGAAGTTCACCCGCACTTCCTGGCTGCCGCTGATGATGAGGTTGCCGTTCGGCAGCACACCGGTGACCACGGCGGCGATCAGGAGCTCGATCTTCTCCGAGCGCGTGATGCCGCCCTTGCTGTCCGTCGAGGTCTCGCCTTCCGCCTCCACGTCGACGGACAGGTCGCCGGTATGATTGAGCCCGCCCGTCGTCTGGAAATCATACCCGACCTTCGGCTTGAGGCTGGTCTTCGAGTCCCGCGATCGCTTGGAGTTGTTGTCGAGCGTCGCCTTGTCCTTGATCGAGATCTTGACCGTGACGACGTCGCCGATCTTGCGCGCCCTGGGATCCCGGAAGAGATCCGCGCTGGCGTCCTGCCAGATGGAGTTGCCCGGCCGGTAGGCGGGCTGAGGCGCGGGCTCGGCCGGCAGCGGCACACGGTCGGCGAGCAGCCCGGAGCCCACGGCGCTGAGCGCCGGCTGGCGGTTGAAATCGCCGATCTCGTTGGCGCAGCCGCCCGCCGAAAGCGCGAGCACCGCCACAACGGCCAAAACCGGCGCACGCTTCAGCGCCGGCTTCGAGAA
>NZ_JADZBI010000081.1 GCF_020852195.1 Hyphomicrobium sp.
CGGCGACGGGGAGGGGCAGCGCGGGGTCGAGATCGCGACCGGCAAGCCGGTCGTCATCGGCTCCATCGAGAAGATGTCGAAGTCGAAGAAGAACCTCGTCGATCCGGACGACATCATCGAGGGCTGGGGTGCGGACTGCGCGCGCTGGTTCATGCTCTCGGACAGCCCGCCCGAGCGCGACGTTGTATGGACGGAGGCCGGCATCCAGGGCGCGGGGCGGTTCATCCAGCGGGCCTGGCGCGTGGTCGACGATCTGGCCGACAAGGCTGCGCCGGCGTCCGTGCCGGGCGCCGCCGGGGCGCCGCCAGCGCTCTCGGCAGAGGCCCTGGCCCTCAGGCGGGCGGCGCACAAGGCCACCCATGCCGTGGCGCAGAGCATCGAGGGCCTGCGCTTCAACGTGGCCGTGGCGCAGATCTATGAATTTACCAATGTCTTGTCGGCTGCACTGGCCAAGTTTCCGGCAGGAAGCAAGACCAGCAAAGACTTCGCATGGGTATTCCGGGAAGCGGGTGAACTATTCGTGCAGATGATCGGGCCGATGATGCCTCACCTCGGCGAGGAATGCTGGGCGCGGCTCGGATACAACACTTTGCTCGCCAATCAGCCCTGGCCGGCGGTGGATGCCGGGTTGCTCGTTGACGATAAGATCACCATTGCCGTACAGGTGAATGGCAAGCGCCGCGACGAGCTTCTCATCGCGCGCGACGCTGCGGAAGACGAGGTCAAGGCGGCAGCCCTGAAGCTCGACCCCGTAGTGCGGGCGCTCGAGGGACGGCCACCGAAGAAGATCATCGTCGTGCCGCAAAGAATTGTGAATGTCGTCGCCTAGAGCGTGTGTACGCTCCAGGTCTTTGATGAGACCGGTGATTTTCGCTTCGGATTGACGGGGTCCGAGGCGATCATGGTCGAGGGGCAAGACGGGACCATGCGTTCGCGCGTCGGAGCAAGGAGCGCCGTGAACCGGAGGGCTTTCCATCCGGCAGGCCGTTGGCGCAGCGCATCGCGGCTGGTTCTGGCCGCTCTCCTGGTTGCGCCTGTCCTCGCTGCTTGCGGCAACGGCGGCTTCCGCCCGCTCTACGGCAGCGCAGGCATCGGTGGAGCCAATGCCGACGAGCGCCTGGCCAAGGTCTCGGTGGTGACCATTCCCGGCCGCGTCGGCCAGCAGATCCGCAACGAGCTCATCTTCCTGGCCACCGGCGGCGGTGGCGAGGCCGTGCAGCCCGACATGCGGCTCGAGGTGGCCATCCGCGAGAGCGTGACGTCGAGCCTTGTTCGTCTCGACGGCGAGTCCGGCAGCCAGATCTATAACGTCGAGGCGAACTTCCAGCTCGTGCGCATCTCGGATCGCTCGGTGGTGCTCAAGGGGACCAGCTTCGGGCGCGCGGCCTTCGAGCGCAACAAGTCGATCTTCTCCAACGTGCGCGCGCGCGAGGACGCCGAGAACCGCGCGGCGAAGGTCGTCGGCGAGGATCTCAAGGCGCGGCTCTCCGCCTATCTCGCAGGCGCCGCCTAGGCCGCCTATCCATCATGGTTGCCGTCAAGGCGCATCAGGCCCAGGCGTTCCTCTCCTCCCCCGACCCCAAGATCCGCGCGGTGCTGTTCTTCGGCTCCGATGCCGGACTCGTCAGCGAGCGCGCGCAGGCGCTGGCAAAGGCTGCGGCGGCGCGCTTCGATCCGCCGGGGGAGCTGATCCGCCTCGACGACAGCGATCTCGATGCGGACCCGGACCGGCTGGCCGTCGAGCTCGGCACCGTCGCCATGTTCGGCGGACCCAAGATCGTGCGCGCGACGGCGGGCCGGCGCGTGACGGCGCAGGCGCTGAAGCCGCTCCTCGACGGGAACCTCATCGAAGGCGTGCTGATCGTCGAGGCCGGCAACCTCAGGCCCGACGAGTCGCTGCGCACACTGTTCGAGAAGGCGCCCGCGGCGGCGGCCGTCGCCTGCTACGCGGATGCGGCGCAGGACCTCGAGACGCTGATCCGGGACATGGTGCGTGAGGCGGGCGCCACGATCACGCCCGAGGCCCGCCAGGCGCTGGTGGATCGCCTGGGAGCGGACCGGGCGCTGTCGCGCGGCGAGATCGAGAAGCTCCTGCTCTACGTCGGCTCGCGCGCCGAGATCGGCGTCGAGGACGTGGAGGCCGTGGTTGGGGATGTGTCGGAGCTGGCGCTCGAGCGCATTACCTTCGCCGCGGCGTCCGGGCAGATGCAGCGCGCGGTGGCGGAATGCGGGCGCGCCGTCTCGTCGGGCGAGGGCGCGCAGGCCATCATCGCCGCCACGCAACGGCACTTCCAGCGGCTGCATCGGGTGCGCGCGGCGGTGGACCGGGGCACCAGCCTGGACGAGGCGCTGCGCCAGATGCGTCCGCCCCTGCATTTCAAGCAGAAGGATGCGTTCGCGGCGCAGTGCCGGATGTGGACCACGCCGCGGCTTACGGAAGCGCTGAAGCGCATCTCGGGCACCGCGCGGGCCGCGCGCCTCACGAGCACGCTCGAAGAGCCACTGTCGGAACGGCTCCTGATGGGGCTGGCCATGATGGTGAGGGACGGGACAGGTCCGGGCCGCACACGGTGAGCACGCGACGATCGGGAGCAGGCGCTCGTCACAAGGTGACGTTGCGCAAGCAAAGGCCGTGCCTATAGTGCGCGGCTGCATTCTGGGCGAGGAGAGAGGGAATATGCCAGGGACATTCGATGTGGTCGCGATCGGCAACGCGATCGTCGACATCATCGGCCGCTGCGACGACGGGTTCCTGGACCGCCATGGGGCGCCCAAGGGGCATATGCGCCTCGTCGACACGGAGACGATCGCCAGCATCTACAAGGACATGGGACCGGCCATCGAGATCTCGGGCGGCTCGGCGGCCAACACGGTGGTCGGCGTCGCCTCGCTCGGCGGGCGCGCGGCATTCATCGGCAAGGTGGCCGAGGACGAGTTCGGGCGCATCTTCCGCCACGACATCGGCGCTTCGGGTGTGACGTTCAAGACGCCGGCCGTGGTGGATACGAGCCGTGCCACCTCGCGCTCGCTCATTCTCGTCACGCCCGACGGACAGCGGACGATGAACACGTTCCTCGGCATCAGCACCGATCTCGACCAGGGCGAGGTGGATCCTGAGATCGTCAGGAACTCTAACATCGTCTATCTCGAGGGCTATCTGTTCGACCGGGACGAGGCGAAAGCGGCGTTCCGGCAGGCGGTGGAGATCGCCAACGATGCCGGGCGACGCGTGGCGCTGACACTCTCCGACTCTTTTTGCGTCAACCGGCATCGGGACGAGTTCCTGGCGCTGATCCGCTCCGGCATCGGCATCCTGTTCGCCAACGAGAGCGAGATCCTGGCGCTCTACGAGACCAGCAGCTTCGACGAGGCCATGAAGCATGTGGCCCGCGATACGCGGCTCGCCGTGCTGACGCGCAGCGAGAAGGGCTCGGTGATTGTGTCCGAGGGCACGCCGGTCCTCGTCTCCGCGGAGCCCGTGGCGAAGGTGGTGGATACCACCGGGGCCGGCGATCTCTATGCTGCGGGCTTCCTGTTCGGGCTGGCCAGGGGCTACGACCTGAAGGCGGCCGGGCAGCTCGGAAGCTTCGCCGCGGCGGAGATCATCGGGCAGATGGGCGCGCGACCGGAGGTGAAGCTCTCGCACCTCGCGCGCATGCGCGGGTTCATTGCGTGAGCCATACGAGGCGTCTGGGGGAAATCCCGCATTCGAGCCCTACACGGTTTGTTCCGAAGACATACAAGTCGAGGAATCTTTTTCGCAACAACTCTTAGCCTGACTGCATTTCTTATTGGCTTCTCTTGTTTTTCTCCTTTGCAAAGGAGGCGAACCTCATCAAGATTCACATCAATCGAATCGTGATGAATGGATCCTGGTCATGCCTTCCGACTACGCGCGCCGCGGCCGACCCAGAGGCAGCGGACTCGATGACCGTGGTCAGCTCCGCCGCATCGTGGAGCTGCTCGAGGCAGACCCGAACCTGAAGCCGACGACGGCCATCAAGGCCATCGGCATCTCCGATCCCTCAACCATTCGCAGGCTAAGAGACAAGCTCAAGACCGAGATGAACGGTGCACCTACGGGCGCGCACAGCGGTGGATACCGCGGACGATCGGCAGAGCTTCTCGATGCGCGCCGTGAGGCCGTGCCTGCACAAGGCGGTGCCACCCTGGGCCCGGCTGCTTCAGGCGGCCTGGCCCAGGTGGTGCCCGCAACGATGTCGGAGGCTCAGCTCTCCTGGTTTACGCATTGGTGCGCGTTGGGCCTCTCCGCGGTCTCGTCGACCGTCGAAGCGCAAATGGCCATGATGGACGATTTCCTGCGTGTACCACAGGTTGCGTCGGCGTTGCGTCAGCAGCTTTTGTTGAATGATGTCGCGAAAGCGTTCTGTCCCAAGCGTTCCGATACCCGAACCACTCTTCACTGACATTGCCTAGCACTACCTCAGGCCGCACCCCAAGCGGCCTTTTTTCATGGCTGCCGGGTGTCGCCGCATCGCGAATGCTTCCGCGAGGCGCCGTGCTGATCCGTCGAGCTGCCCATTCGCCGAAATGGATGGTGTGGAGACTTGCGTGGGTGCCGGCCTTCGCCGGCATGACGTCAAGTTTGTGGGCGCCGACCGCCACCAATTCCGTCATCCCGGCGTCATGGCGGAGCCATGCTTCGCATGGACGGCCGGGATCCTCGCCAGTTTCCGCGAGCACGACGTTCGAAGGATGCGCTTCGTCATCAGCGTTCTGCCATGCACTCGGTCTACGTCTCGGCCCAGTCGGCAAGGCGGGTGAGGAAGGCGAGGCAGCGCTCGATCTCGGAGACGGTGATCCACTCGTCGGCCGTGTGCGCCTGGGCGATGTCGCCTGGCCCGCAGACGACGGCCGCAACGCCGCCGTCCTGAAATAGGCCGGCTTCGGTGGCGTAGGACACGGCGCTGGTGGCGTTCTCGCCGGCGAGCTTGAGCGCCAGGGCCACGATGTCGGAGGCCGAGTCGGCAGCGAAAGGCGGCACCTGGTTGACACGGCAGATGGTGATGGCGGCCTCGGGCGCAATGCGCCGCATGGCAGGAAGGCAGGCGTCGTTCGCGAAGTCGGCGAGGCGGCGCTCGATGGCTTCGATGTCGAGGCCGGGCATGGCGCGGATGTCGAACACGAAGCGGCACGAGGCTGGTACGATGTTGGCGGCGATGCCGCCCGAGATCTCGGTCACCTGCAGCGTCGGGTAGGGCGGCGTGAAGCGAAGGTCGGGCGGCTGCGCGGCCAGCTCGGCCTCGATCTCGCCGAGCTTGCCGATGAGGCGCGCGGCGGCCGCGATGGCGTTGACGCCGAGATGCGCCATGCTCGAGTGCGCGGCTCGGCCCGTGACCTCGACGCTCCAGCGCACGGGGCCCTTGTGGGCGTCGACGACGGCCATCGATGTCGGCTCGCCGACGATCACGGCGCGCGGTTTCACCAGCCTGTCGCCCAGCTCCGCGATCATCGGGCGCACGCCCGTGCAGCCGACCTCCTCGTCGTAGGAGAAGAGGATGTGCACCGGCACCTTCAGCTGGCGGCGCTTGAGCTCCGGCACCATGGCCAGCACGCAGGCGAGGTAGCCCTTCATGTCGGCGGTGCCGCGGCCGTAGAGGCGTCCGTGCTCTTCGCGCAGGGTGAACGGATCGCTCGTCCAGGCGGCGGGATCGGCGGGAACAACGTCGGTGTGGCCCGAGAGCCCTATGCCCGCGACGTCCTCGGGGCCGATGGTGGCGAACAGCGATGCCTTCTCGCCGTCGGCCGTCGGCACGAGGTGCGCGGCGATGCCGTGCCCGGCGATGTAGGCCTCGACGAAGCTCACGAGGGCGCGGTTCGATTTGTGGCTGGTGGTATCGAAGGCGACGAGACGGGACAGGATCTCGATCGCTGCAGGTACGTCGGGCATCGGTCTCAGTTCACGCTGCGCGTCGCGTAGGGGCTGTCGAGCGAGAAAGCCGGAATGGCGACGTCGAACAGCCGGCCCCCCTCGTCGGTCATCTGATAGCTGCCCCCCATGATGCCCGACGGCGTCGAGAGAGGGCAGCCCGACGAATAAGTGAACGACTGGCCGGGCGGGATGACCGGGGTCTGCCCGACGACGCCCGGCCCGCGTACTTCCTCCGTCTTGCCGTAAGCGTCGGTGATGCGCCAGATGCGGCTCTTGAGCTGGACGGTGTGCTCGCTCTCGTTGGCGATCTCGATGGTGTAGATCCAGAAGAAATAGCCCTCGTCCGGAGTCGACTGGTCCTCCGAGTACTCGGGCGTGACGCGGATGCGGATGCCGTGCGTCACCTGCTCGTATGGGGTCTCGTCGCTCACCGGGCGGTCCGTCGCTGGTTTCCGCGAGCATTACCACGGCGCGAGGCGGCAGCGTCAATGTCTTTGCCGAGCAGGGCCCGGCTGACGTGTCATCCCGGAAACGCGGAGACGCAAGCCGGAGCGCTATCCGGGACCCAGGGGCGCATGGGAGAACGTTGGAGCCCTTGGCTCCTGGGTTCCGGCTCTATGCAGCGCCGCTTCGCGCCGCTGCATCGGCCGGGATGACAGGTGGAGCCGGGGTCAGGCGCGGGCGGTGGTGATGGCGGCTTCCAAGTCCGCCAGCAGGTCGCGCTCGTTCTCGAGGCCGACGGAGAGGCGCAGCATGCCGTCCGTGATGCCGAGCTCGGCGCGCGCCTCCGGGCCGATGCGGTAGTGGGTCGTCGTCGCGGGGTGCGTGATGATGCTCTTGGCGTCGCCCAGGTTGTTGGAAATCTTGATGATCTTGAGCGTGTTCTGCAGGCGGAAGGCCGCCTCCTTGCCGCCTTCGACCTCGAACGCGATCATCTGGCCGCCGCCCGTCATCTGCTTCTTCACGATGGTGGCCTGGGGGTGATCGGGGCGGCCGCAGTAGATCACGCGCGTGACGCCTTTCAGGGCGGCGAGGCCGTCGGCGAGGAAGGCGGCGTTGGCGCTTTGCGCTTTGACGCGGATCGGTAGCGTCTCGAGCCCCTTCAGCATCACCCAGGCGTTGAACGGGGAGAGCGAGGGGCCGGTCTGGCGGATGAAGTCCTGCAGGTAGTCGGCGAGGAACTTCTCCGTGCAGAGCACGGCGCCGCCGAGGCAGCGGCCCTGGCCGTCGATGTGCTTGGTGGCGGAGTAGACGACCACGTCCGCGCCGTGCGCGAGCGGCCGCTGCAGCATGGGCGTCGCGAACACGTTGTCGACGACGGTGGTGATGCCGTGCTCCTTCGCGAGTGCCGAGACGGCCGCGATATCGACGAGGTCGAGAGTCGGGTTGGCCGGCGTCTCGAAGAAGAAGGCTTTGGTGTTGGGGCGGACCGCGGCTTTCCAGTTTTCGATGTCGCGGCCGTCGATCAGCGTCATGGCGATGCCGAAGCGCGGACACAGGGTCTCGACGATGTAGCGGCAGGAACCGAACATGGCGCGGGCGGCAACGATGTGGTCGCCCGCTTTCAGGAACGAGAGCAGGCCGGCGGTGACAGCGGCCATGCCGGTCGCCGTGGCGCGGGCCACCTCGGCGCCTTCGAGCAGGCGGATGCGCTCCTCGAACATGGCGACGGTCGGGTTGCCGAAGCGCGAGTACTGGAAGCCCGGGTCCTCGTTCTTGAAGCGGGCCTCGGCCTGCTCGGCGGAGGCGTAGACGAAGCCCTGCGTCAGAAAGAGCGCCTCCGACGTCTCGCCGAAGCCAGAGCGCAGGGTGCCGCCGTGCACGAGCTGTGTCTCGGGGCTCCAGCTTGCGGGATCGGCGGAGATGGTCCTGTTCTTGGTTGTGGCCATGGTGAAGCCCCTTGTGCGCATGGGGGACGCGTCGCCGCGCCCGCATAGAAAAACCCGGCTGTCCTCCCCGCTTCCATGAGCCAGGGCGGACCAGTCGCCGGGTCACGCGCATGGGCCCTCTTTAGCGAGTTGTTTAACGTGGCTGCAAGCCGGCCGGCCAAATCACCACGATCCCGCGAAGCGTGCGGGATAAGGCCCCGATTAGACCCTCCTGGCTCTTGGCGTCAAGGGGCGCTTATTTCTGGGGAACACTGGGGTAGCGTTACCGTTGAGCTACGGACCCTGCCGCGTCGCTGTCCTAAACTAACCACTTGATTGCGCAGAGTTGGCCAGGACAGGGGGCAAAGCATACATGGGATATATGTCCCGAGAGCCTGAACTATTTGACAATCTGCCGTCGCGGCGTCGGGCGGCAGTCCGCACTGGTGTTCTCCCTTGCCAAGCGATCGACAACTTAATCCGCACGGGCGAAGTCCTGTGCGACGAGGGGAGGCTCGACCTTAAGTCTCAGGTGCAACCTGCGAGCCTGGACCTTCGCCTTGGGCCGATCGGTTATCGGATACGTGCGAGCTTCCTTCCGGGGCCCAATACCACCGTTACTAGCAAGTTGGATGAGCTTCAGCACAACGCGTTCTCGCTCGTAGACGGTGCAGTGCTTGAGACGAATTGTGTTTATCTAGTGCCGCTTATGGAGTCATTGCGTCTTCGCCAAGCGATCTCCGCTATAGCCAACCCAAAGAGTTCGACCGGCAGACTTGATGTATTTACGCGTTTGATAACAGACAATGGTGAGTCGTTCGATTATGTCCCAGCTGGATATGAAGGCCCGTTGTACCTAGAAATCTCTCCTCGGACCTTCAGTATTCTGGTCCATCAAGGTTCGCGGTTGAGCCAACTTAGGTTTTTGCGTCGAACGCCGAGGCAGCCGCGGGAGCAGCGGTTTATATCGGATGCGAGCTTACAAGCTCTTCACGGTCGCACACGGCTGGTCGATCTGGACGCAACATTTCGCGATGGGCTCAATCTGAGAGTCGACCTTACGCGGAAGTCGAAAAGTCCTGTGATCGGCTACAAGGCAAAGCGGTATGCGGGCGTAATCGACGTCGACAAGGTGGGTGGATACGACCACCGAAAATACTGGGATATAATTGATGATACGGATGGGGGTCGTCTAGTTCTAGACCCCCAGGAGTTTTATATCTTGGCGTCCAAAGAAGCGGTGTTGGTGCCTGAACAGTACGCAGCCGAGATGGCACCCTTTGACCCAATGATGGGTGAATACCGTGTGCACTACGCTGGTTTTTTTGATCCGGGTTTCGGCATCATAAATGGAAAGCCGGCAGGGGCTCGGGCGGTGTTGGAGGTTCGGAGCCTAGATATTCCGTTCATTCTTGAGGATGCCCAAATCATTGGGCGCCTGCTTTATGAGCGTCTCGCTGCTCCTCCAGCCCGGCTATACGGGTCTGGTATTGGCTCAAACTATCAAGGCCAGGGGCTGAAGCTCTCGAAGCATTTCAGATAGCAGGCGGGCTTCGGTCGCTGCGTGGAGGAGGGCACGGGGGTAATGCGGCCACGTGCTTGGATCCCGGCCGTCCATGCGTAGCATGGCTCCGCCATGACGCCGGGATGACGGTTGGAGTGGCGGAGGTCGGTTGCGCTTCCACCGACGTCACTCGCTTCAGGATGTCATCCCGGATAACGCTCCGGCTCTACGCGGCGCCGCTTCGCGCCGCTGCTTCGGCCGGGATGACAGGTGGAGAGCGGTCAGGCGTTGCCGTCCGCGTCCGGGCATTGAAAGGGTTTGGCAGCCTTCAGGATGGCGGTGACGACGCCGGGGAACCGCTGCTCGATCTCGTCCAGGCGCAGCGTGTTCACGACCTCCGTGCCGCGGCGCTCGGAGCAGATGAGCCCTGCTTCCCGCAAGATCTGAAAGTGATGAGACTGCGTAGACTTCGGCAGGTGCGCCGGGGCGGCGGCCGAGCAGTTGAGCGGGCAGTCGCCGGTGACGAGGCGGCGCACGATCTCAAGCCGGACCGGATCGGCGAGCGCATAGAGCACGCTCTCCAATCGGAGCTCCTCGGGCTGGGGGTGCAGCAACGGTCTTTTCATGGGTGGGATATGGCAGCGCTTCTGCCCTAATTCAATAGTTCGAAACTCTTGAACTTCTGTGTTTCCACCCTATCTGACGCTGCAGCCGGGGCCGATACGGCCGGCCCGGCCGCAGTGGGTTCCGGATCTATACACTTGAGGAATATGGAGAAAATTGTATGGCACGTCCCCTTCAAGGCAAGACTGCGCTGGTTACGGGCGCGAGCCGCGGCATCGGCCGGGCGATTGCGGAGCGTTTGGCCTCTGACGGCGCGCTCGTCGCCGTACACTATGGAAAGAACCAGGCGGCCGCCAGAGAGACCGTCGAGGCCATTACCGGAGCCGGCGGCGGCGCGTTCGCCATCGGATCGGACCTGGCCGCCAAGGATGGCGTGAAGACGCTTTACGACGCCTTCGACACGGCCGTGCAGGCGCGTACGGGATCGAACCGGTTCGATATCCTCGTCAACAATGCGGCCATCGCGCCGTTCGCGACTTTCGAGGACACCACCGAGGCTGTGCTCGACGAGATCTATACCGTCAACGTCAAGTCGCCGTTCTTCATCACGCAGGAAGGGGCCAAGCGGCTCAACGACGGCGGACGTGTCGTCTTCATCTCGAGCGGCGTCGTGCGCACGCCTTTTCCTGATGTCGCGGCTTATTCGGCGCTCAAGGCGCCGCTCGACAATCTCGTGAAGACGCTTGGTGTCGTGCTCGGCCCGCGTTCGATCACCGTCAACGCGGTGTCGCCCGGCGCCACCGCGACCGACATGGGCGCGTTCCTGCAGGATCCCGCGATGGCGGAGGCGGTCAAGAGCCAGCAGGCGCTGAAGCGGATCGGCAAGGCCGACGACGTTGCCGATGTGGTGGCGTTCGTGGCGAGCTCGGATGCGCGCTGGGTGACCGGGCAGGTCATCGAGGCGTCGGGCGGAACAACGCTGACGTTTTAAGAGGACAAATCAGCCCCGGCCTTCGCCGGAGTGACGGAGCTTGCAGCCACCTGGCTTCCCCCCCCCCCCCTGTGTCCCCCAGAGGTGGCTGCTTCGCTATCTTTCCCCTAGCGCTCCGTCACTCTCGCCAAGGCCGGGGATTCTCGCCTTTCAATGGGCAATGCAGTGCCCCCTCACCCGGACGCGAGAGCGGCGCGGGTGCGGGGGCGCGGAAGGCTCTACGCTTTGCTGCTGAAATAGCCGGCGAGAAAGCGCTCGTAGATGGCGGTCAGGCGCGCGAGATCGGCCAGCGGCACGTGCTCGTCGACGGCGTGGATGGTGGTGTTGACGAGGCCGAACTCGACCACTGGACAGAGATCCTTGATGAAGCGGGCGTCCGATGTGCCGCCGCCGGTGGTGAGCGCGGGGCGCCGGCCAGTCTCCCCGGCGACGGCAGTGGCCAGCGTCTCGACCAGCACGCCAGGGCTGGTCAGGAACACGTCGCCGGTGCCGGAGAACGTGATGTCGTAGGCGGCGCCGACGGTGGTGGCCGCAGCGGCGGCCTGTTTGCGCACCCAGGCCTCGATGGTGTCGCGGCGCCAGGTGTCGTTGTAGCGGATGTTGACGGTGGCGTGCGCCTCGGCGGGGATGACGTTCGCGGCGTGGTTCGGCACCGAAAGAACGGTGATCTGCAGGTTCGACGGCTCGAAGTGCTCGGTGCCGCGGTCGATCTCGGCGGAGCAGAGCCGGTCCAGGAGGCGCTCGAGCTTCGGAATCGGGTTGTCGGCCTTCTGCGGATAGGCGGCGTGGCCCTGGCGGCCGTGCACGACGATCTCGGCCGTCAGTGCGCCGCGGCGGCCGATCTTGATCTCGTCGCCGAGCGCGTTCGGGTTGGATGGCTCGCCGACGAGACAGGCGTCGAGCACCTCGCCGCGCGATCCCAGCCAGTCGATTAGCTTCGTGGTGCCGTTGATGGACGGGCCTTCCTCGTCGCCGGTTATCAGGAACGAGATGGAACCGTTGAGCTTCCCGCTCGACGCGAGATGGCGCAGCGCGGCGGCAACGAAGCAGGCGATGCCGCCCTTCATGTCCACGGCGCCGCGGCCGTAGAGAATGCCGTCGCGGATCTCGCCGGAGAACGGCGGGGAGGTCCAGGCGGCGATGTCGCCGGGCGGTACGACGTCGGTGTGGCCGGCGAAGCAGAGATGCGGAGCGCTCGAGCCGAAACGCGCATAGAGGTTCTCGACGTCGGGCGTGCCCGGCTCGGTGAACGTCATGCGATGGCAGGTGAAGCCCGCGGGTGCGAGCACGCTTTCCAGTAGCGTCAGCGCGCCGCCTTCGTCGGGCGTTACGCTTTCGCAGCGGATCAGCGCCTGGGTCAGCGCAACGGGGTCCTTGGCGTCCAGGCTCATGCGTCGACCCTCGGTGCCAGCGCATCGCTTGCCGGGCGGGTCGGCAAGCGCTCCTGGATCAACTCGATCTTCTGCCAGATCTTCTGCGACAGATGCGCGGTCAGCCGCTCGATGTCGCCCACGGCATCGACGATAGACGGGTCGCGGATCTTGTCGGCGAAGAGGGCCGCGACCTTGCTCGCGAGCGATAGCAGCTCGGAGCAGTAGCCGAGATAGCGCAGGAGCTGGAACGGCGTCATGGTGCGGTCGGGCGAGGAGGACGTGCGCGGCGCGCCGAACGCGGTCGGGTCCTTGGTCAGCTGGTGCATGTCGATGACATGGATCAGCGAGCGCAGCTCGTGCAGGGCTTCGAGAGCCTGCTCCCGCCGCCAGCGGTTCTCGAGCGTCCAGAGATAGAGCGCGAGACCGCCGCAGACGATGAGCAGGCTCGTCGCGGCATCGATTGCCTGCACGATGCTGGTGAGCTCCGCCGAGGCTTCGAGCTTGAGCGCATGCCAAATCAGATACGCAACGAGTGCGCCTCCGATCAGAAGCACCACGCGAACGGATCGCATGACGTAGTTGGGTCCTGCGATGGCCGCGACTTTCGCCGAGGTCTCGCGCGCCATGACGGTCAGCTCGTCGCTGACACGCGACAGGCCCGAACCAGGGAAACGCTCGCTGATCCTCCGTTCGAGCTTTTCGAGCGTAGCGATGATCAGTGCCGGATCAAGGCTCTGATACATGAGCGCTCCTCTCCCGCCTAATCGCGCAGCAATTCGTTGATGGAGGTCTTGGAGCGGGTCTTCTCGTCCACGCGCTTGACGATGACGGCGCAGTAGAGGTTCGGGCCCGGCTCGCCGTTGGGCAAGGGCTTGCCAGGCATGGTGCCCGAGACCACCACCGAGTAGGGTGGCACGCGGCCGAAATGCTTCTCGCCCGTGGCGCGGTCGATGATGGTGGTGGAGGCGCCGAGGTAGACGCCCATGGAGAGCACCGAGCCCTCGCCGACGATGACGCCCTCGGCCACCTCGGCGCGGGCGCCGATGAAACAGTTGTCCTCGATGATGACCGGGCCGGCCTGCAGCGGCTCCAGCACGCCGCCGATGCCGGCGCCGCCCGAGAGGTGGCAGTTCTTGCCGATCTGGGCGCAGGAGCCCACGGTGGCCCAGGTGTCGACCATGGTGCCGGAGTCGACGTAGGCGCCGAGGTTGATGAAGGAGGGCAGCAGCACCACGCCCGGCGCGATATAGGCCGATCGGCGCACATAGGAGCCCGGCAGCACGCGGAAGCCGCCCTTCTTGAAGTCGTCCTCGGTCCAGCCCGTGAACTTGGGCGGCACCTTGTCCCAGTAGACGGAGCCGGCCGGGCCGCCGGAGATGGGGCCCATGTCCGTCAGGCGGAACGATAGCAGCACGGCCTTCTTGAGCCACTGGTTGACGGTCCATGCGCCGTCCGTCTTCTCGGCGACACGGGCCTTGCCCTGGTCCAGGAGGTCGAGGGCCGTCTCGACGGCCTCGCGCACGGCGCCCTTGGTTGCCGAGGTCACGCTGTCGCGAGCGTCCCAGGCTGCCTCGATCGTCGTCTGAAGGTCGCTCATGCTCGCTCTTGCCCCTTTTTCTCGTCCGGGAGGCGTTCATGGCGGCCCTGGCGGGGGCTGTCAATGATCAGGGGTCAGGTCGTGCAAGGGCAAACCTCACGTTAACGCGATTGCTCTAGTCTTAGGGATGTGGCCGCCTCCGCGCGTTTGCGGCGGCGTCCACGCCCAGTCATTTCTTTTGTAATGCGTAGTGATGGGAGGTCCGCGTGCTTGGGTCTCAGGAGCTCGGAGCAAGAGGTCCGAGTGGTGTCGTGACGGCAGGTCCGTGGAGTACGCGTGACACCTTCATCGCCGAGACGGCGGTTACGATCGATCGCCTGACGGCGAAGATCGAGCGGCTGGAGCGGCGCGAGGACGCGTTGGCACAGCGGGTGACCGAGCTGGCCGAGCACGCCCAGCAGGCGAGCCGCTTTCAGTCCCTTGCAGAAAGCCTCAGGAATTCAAGAGATTACAAGCTGGATGAGATGATCCGGCTGGTCAAGGACGTGCGCGGGCGCGTGGATGCGCTCGAAGGGCCGCGTCCCGACTACAACAACCTCACCCACAAGAGCTTCATCGCCATCGACCGCAAGCTCGCCGAGCTGTCCGCGGCCCAGGCGCGCGAGGCGGACCGCGCGGGGCGGCTGCAACCCGGCAGCCTCGCCATCGGCTTCCTGGCGGCGACAGTCGTCGCCTCGCTCGTGGGGCTGATCTTCTAGTCTTCCGAGACGGGTTTTCCTTGTGAGGTTACGCGAGGACCCCGCCGATGTGGCGTTCGTGGAAGCTTGCGTGGGTGCCGGCCTTCGCCGGCATGACGGTGCTTGTGGCGAGCGGCATGCCTTCTTTCGACGTCATCCCGGCGAAGGCCAGGATCCACGCCATCCTCCGCACATGCGACGCCTGTTGTGGCGGACTCCCGCGCACCCATCCCCTTAGGGGACCATCCCGTAAGCCGGGGCCAGCTAGTTAGAGGCGGCGGCGGGGGGTGCGAGGGTGTCTGTGATCAGGCGCTTGGCAGCTTCGGAATCCCATTCGGCAGGCCCCGACAAGCGGCCGATCTCGCGGCCCTCGGCGTCGATCAGGATGGTGGTCGGCATGCCGATTGCCTTCAGGGCCGAGCCCGAGCGGGTGGTCGGGTCGGCGTAGAGCGCGAGCGTCTTCACCTCGATGCCGTCGAGGAATCTCCGCGCGGCGTCGAGGCCGGTGCGGTCCACGGCGAGGGCGACGACCTCGAAGGTGTCCGAGCCCAGCTCCGCCTGAAGCCGGTCGAGGGACGGCATCTCCTCGCGGCAGGGCGCGCACCAGGTGGCCCACAGATTCAAAAGCACGGTCTTGCCGCGGAAGTCCTTCAGCGTTTTGGGGGCGCCGGTGCCGTCGACGAAGTTAACGTCGGCCAGGGGCTCGGGTGTCGCCTTGTAGACGAAGGCCGGCAGGCCGGGCGCGCGGCGGCGCGTATCGGGGGCGTGCTTTTCGGGTGCGGGTGCGGCGTTGCCGGTAAGGCTGGTGTTGTCAGGGCGGTCAAGCGTGCCGTATACCGCGGCAAAGCCGACAAGAGCCGCAACTGCGGCCAGGGCAATGGGGACCGCGGTGCTTCTCTGAGGTGCGCCGGGCGCATTGCCGTTTTCGTTCATCGCTTGCTTTTTCCGATCGCCTGGGTCTCGCGGAGGGCCCGTTCTGTGACAGACAATAAAGCCAACAAAATGTGGGGCGGCCGTTTCGCCGCCTCTCCTGCCGACATCATGCAGGAGATAAATGTCTCGGTCTCCTTCGACAAGGCGCTCGCGCCGCAGGACATCCGCGGCTCCAAGGCGCACGCGGCCATGCTCGGCGAGGCCGGAATCATCACCAAGAGCGATGCGCGCGAGATCCTGCGCGGGCTGGATCAGGTGGCGGCCGAGATCGCGGATGGGAGCTTCACGTTCTCGCGCGCGCTCGAGGACGTGCACATGAACATCGAGAGCCGGCTCAAGGAGATCATCGGGCCGTCGGCCGGGCGGCTGCACACGGCGCGCTCGCGCAACGACCAGGTGGCGACGGACTTCCGGCTGTTCGTGCGGGACGCCGCCGATTCGATCATCGCGGCCATCGGCGAGTTGCAGGCCGTGCTGGTGGCCAAGGCCGAGACGCACGCGGCGACCGTGATGCCGGGCTTCACGCACCTGCAGCCGGCGCAGCCGGTGACGTTCGGCCACCACCTGCTCGCCTATGTCGAGATGCTGGGTCGCGACCGGGGCCGCTTCGCCGATGCGCGGCGGCGGCTCAACGAGTGCCCGCTCGGCTCGGCGGCGCTGGCCGGCACGTCGTTTCCCATCGACCGGGCCAAGACGGCGGAGGTGCTGGGGTTCGACCGGCCGATGGCCAACTCGCTGGACGGCGTGGCGGACCGCGACTTCGCGCTCGAGGTGTTGGCGGCTTCCGCCATCACGGCCGTGCATCTCTCGCGCTTCGCGGAGGAGATCGTGCTCTGGATGACGCCGCAGTTCGGCTTCATCCAGCTCTCCGACCGGTTCACGACCGGCTCGTCGATCATGCCGCAGAAGCGCAATCCGGACGCGGCGGAGCTGGTGCGCGCCAAGGTCGGGCGCATCGCGGCGGCGTTCCAGAACCTGCTCATGGTCATGAAGGGCCTGCCGCTCGCCTACTCGAAGGACATGCAGGAGGACAAGGAGGCGACGTTCGATGCGCTCGCTTCGCTCCGGCTTGCGCTCGCGGCCATGGCCGGCATGGTGGCGGATCTCGAGCCGGTCAAGGAGGCGATGCGGGCCGCCGCCGGCAGCGGGTACTCCACGGCCACGGATCTCGCCGACTGGCTGGTGCGCGAGCTCAAGATGCCGTTCCGCGAGGCCCATCACGTCACGGGGGCCATCGTGAAGGCGGCCGAGGAGCAAGGTCTTGCGCTCGAAAAGCTGCCGCTCGAGGTCATGCAGGGCATCGAGCCGCGGATTTCGAACAGCGTTTACTCGGTCCTTTCGGTGGAGAATTCCGTAAAGTCGCGGCGGAGCTATGGGGGAACTGCGCCACAGAACGTCGCGAAAATGGCGCGCGCCTGGGCGCGGCGCTTGGAAAAGGACAGGTCAGAGCGCTAAAATCCGCCCGGTTTCCCGGTTAACCGTCGCGCTGGTCGCGGCCGCTAAGGGCTTGATCGATATGACGCGCTTTGCTCGCGCACTTCTGGCTGCTACGGCGCTGGCGTTCACGCTCAGCGCGTGCGGCGTGCGCGGTGGCCTCGAAACCCCGCGCGAAGCCCAGGCTCAGGCCACCGCCGACGCCCAGTCCGGCGAAGGCAAGCCCGAAGGTGCCGCGCCGAAGCCGCACAAGGGCTTCATCCTCGATGGACTCCTGCGCTAGTCCACTGATTTTCTGATAAATCTTGCGTTTTTCCGCTCGGCTGCACCTCGGCTCGTCGGGCCGTGGCGGCGCTGCGGATGCGTGTCTGGATCCCGGCCTTCGCCGGGATGACGCTGCGTGTAGGGGCAGCGGTGTCCACACCGTTGACGTCACTCCGGCGCAGGCCGGAGTCCAGACACGTCGAGGATGTGCTGCGCCCGAGTTGCTATGACCCGGGGTGCTAGGCGACCGCCATAGAGCTGAGCATTACGGATCAATGTTTTTCCGTGAGCGCTCCGGCGACTGCCGCTATAGGTGCGGTCGCAAGTCTCTCTGGAAGCTCCTTTCCATGCATCACTTCGCCTACAAGGACGGCGTGCTTCACGCCGAGGACGTTTCGCTCCCGCGGCTCGCGGCCGACGTCGGCACGCCGTTCTATTGCTATTCGACGGCGACACTCCAGCGGCATTACCGCGTGCTCGCCGAGGCGTTCCAGGGCCAGGACGCCGTCATCTGCTTTGCCGTCAAGGCGAACTCGAACCAAGCCGTGCTGGCGACGATGGCGCGGCTCGGCGCGGGCATGGACGTCGTATCCGAGGGGGAGCTGCGGCGCGCGCGGGCGGCCGGGGTGCCGGCGGAGCGGATTATCTTCGCGGGCGTCGGCAAGTCGCGCGAGGAGATGGCTTATGCGCTCAGCGAGGGCATCTTCAGCTTCAACGTGGAAAGCGCGCCGGAGCTCGTTGCGCTCTCCGAGGTGGCGGCGGGGCTCGGCGTCACGGCGCGGGCGGCGATCCGCGTCAATCCGGATGTGGATGCCAAGACGCACGCCAAGATCTCGACCGGCAAGAGCGAGAACAAGTTCGGCATTCCCTACCTCGACGCGGCCGCGCTCTACGCCGAGGCGCGGCGGCTGCGGGGACTCGAGGTGTCCGGGATCCACATGCACATCGGCAGCCAGATCACGGATCTGGCGCCGTTCCGCGATGCGTTCCGGTTGATGCGCGATCTCACGCTCGAGCTCAGGGGCGCGGGGCACGAGATCCGCCATCTTGATATCGGCGGCGGGCTCGGCGTGCCGTACTCGGATGCGGACGAAGTGCCGCCGCATCCGGACGCGTATGCGGGGCTCGTCAAGGAGACGCTCGGCGATCTCGGCGTGCGCATCTATCTCGAGCCCGGCCGCATGATCGTCGGCAACGCCGGCATTCTCGTCACGCGCGTGCTCTACGCGAAAGCCGGGGCCGGCAAGCGGTTCACGATCGTCGATGCGGCCATGAATGATCTCATCCGGCCGACGCTGTACGACGCCTATCACGAGGTGTGGCCGGTCTCCGAGGCGCGCGCCGGCGCGGCGCCGGTGCTGCAGGACATCGTGGGGCCGGTGTGCGAGACGGGCGACTATCTGGCGCTCGAGCGTGCTCTGCCGCCCTTCGAGGCCGAGGAACTGATGGCCGTCATGACGGCCGGCGCCTACGGGGCCGTGATGTCGTCCACCTACAATACGCGGCCGCTGGTGCCGGAGGTGCTGGTCAACGGCGGGCACTATGCCGTGGTGCGGCCGCGGCCGTCCTACGACGACCTGATCGGGCTCGACCGCCTGCCGCCGTGGCTGTCGCGCACATGAACCTTGGTGTCGGATGTGTTGAAGCTGGCGTGGGTGCCGGCCTTCGCCGGCATGACGTCTTTGATTTGGGTCTGCCCGCCTGTCCGAGAAACACTGTCATCCCGCCAGGAGTGCGGGGGCACGATTTTTGAGGGGGTTAGCGGTTCCAGGGACCCCTGTCGGGCCGTGAACGTTAGCGGTTTGTAATGAACCGGGCCTCGGCCTCGTGCTAGGTTTTGCGCATGGAGATGGATCAGGGACCGCGGACGGCCGACCGCTCTTTCGAGCGCAAGATTTGGCGCGCGCGCATGGCCGGGGTGTTCGAGCAGGTCTGGCTCAAGCTCTGGCTCGTGCTCGCCGTCGTCGCTCTCTTTCTTCTGTTCTCCTATGCCGGGCTGTGGCCGTTGATGCCGGTTCCGCTGCACGTGGCGGTTCTCGTCCTGTTCGGGCTTGCCTTCCTGGCCTCACTGGTCTCGATCGCGCGCGTCACCTGGCCCAGCCGCGAGGAGGCCGTGCGGCGCATCGAGCGCGTGTCCGGCGTTCCGCACCGGCCAGCAACCTCCTACGAGGATACGGTCAGCGCGCCATCGTCCGATCCCGCGACGCTCGCCATCTGGCAGGCGCATCGCGAGCGCATGGCGGCGCTCATCGCCAAGCTCAAGTCCGGCAAGCCGCGGCCGCGGACCGACCGCTTCGATCCGTTCGCGATCCGTGCGGCGCTCCTGCTCGGTGTCGTCGGCCTCACGGCGCTGCTCGGCGACAGCTTCACAGATCGCGTGCGCGGGGCCTTCACGTTCGGATCGGCCGCGCAGAAGGTCGAGGCGCGGCTCGACGCGTGGCTGACGCCGCCGGCCTACACCGGGCGTGCGCCGATCATGCTGGCCGATGGGGCGGGCGGCGCAAGGGCGCGGCCTGCAGCCGACGGAGAGGGCAAGGCGCGCGTGCCCGAGGTCCCGTTCAACAGCGTGCTCATCGTGCGCGTGGGCGGCATGGGCTCGGCGCCGCTGGCCATCGAGGTCGCGCCATCGGTCGGAAAGGGCGAGACGTCCACCGTCGAGCGGATAGAGGCGAAATCGGAAGAGGGTGTCGGCGACCTCAAAGAGGTGCGCACCGAGATCACGCGCTCGGCCACCGTGCGCGCTATGGCCGGCGGCTCGGAGCTCGCGAGCTGGGATATCGTGGTGATCCCCGATGCGCTGCCCAGGATCTCGCTGTCGCGGCCGCCTGAGCTCACGCCGCGCGGCTCGCTCAAGCTCACCTACAAGGTCGAGGACGACTATGGCGTCGCGTCCGCGGGCGTGGACCTCAAGCGGCTTCCCGATCCGCCGCGCGATCCCAAGACGGCATGGGCACAGCCGGAGCCGCCGAAAGGTCCGCGCGCGCCCCTGATGCGCCCGCCCAAGCTCGAGCTGCGCCTGCCGAGGCCCAACGCGACATCGGCGGAGGCGCACACTTATTTCGAGATGGCATCGCATCCGTGGGCCGGGCGCAAGGTCATCATGACGCTGGAGGCGACGGACGTTGCCGGACAGGTGGGGCGCAGCCCCGGCTTCGAGATGATCCTGCCCGAGCGCCGCTTCACCAAGCCGCTCGCGCGCGCTGTGGTCGAACAGCGCAAGAAGCTGCTCGAGGACAGCCGCTATCGCTCATCGGTCGTGTTCGCGCTCGATGCGCTGACGCTCGCGCCCGAGAGCTTCATCGAGGATGCGAGGGTCTACCTCGGCCTCCGGACGGCGCGCCACCGGCTCCTCAACGATCGCTCGCGCGCGGCCTTCCGGAGCGTCGTCGAGCAGCTTTGGCAGATCGCGCTGCGCATCGAGGACGGCAACCTTTCGGATGCCGAGCGGGCGCTCAAGCAGGCGCAGGACAAGCTCGCCAAGGCGCTGGAGGACGGCGCGTCCGAGGAAGAGGTCAAGCAGCTCATGCAGGAGCTGCGCGAGGCGCTCAACGAGTTCATGAAGCAGCTGGCGCAGGAGAACGACGGCGGCCAGCAGCAGGACGGCCAGAATCCGGATCAGCAGATGCTCGCGCAAGAGGATCTCGAGCGGATGATGCGCAATCTCGAGGAGATGGCCAAGAGCGGCTCGCGCGAGCAGGCCCAGCAGCTTCTTTCCGAAATGCAGGATCTCATGGAGCGCCTTCAGTCGGGCCGGCAGGACCAGGCTCAGGCTCAGCGCAACCAAGAGATGATGAAAATGATGGAAGAGCTGGGCAACATGGTCGGTGACCAGCAGAAGCTCATGGACGATACCTTCGGCGAGCGCCGCGATCAGGGCAATCAGGACGGTGGCCAGGGACAGCAGCAGAGGCCGCCGCCGGGCATGAAGGGCATGGGTAGCGAGGGCCAGCAAGGTCAGGCCGGCGCGCCTCCCGGCCAGTCGGATCAGCCCCAGCGGGGCCGCGGGCGCGGTCAGCCCGGCGGTGAGGGCCAGCAGGGGCAAGGCCAGATCGGGGAAGGTCAAGGCGGCGATCGCGGTATCGACGGCTTGACGCAACGGCAGCGCGAGCTGCGGGACCGGCTCGGACAACTGCAGAAGCAGATGCGTGACAAGGGCGCCGGGTCGAGTCAGCAGCTCGAGGATGCCGAGAGCGCCATGGAGAGCGCCGAGGACGCTCTGCAGCGCGGGGACCTCGAGGAGGCGACCGAGCAGCAGTCCCGCGCCCTCGACCAGATGCGCCAGGGCGCGCAGAACATGGCGCAGGAGATGATGCGGAACATGCCGCAGCGCTACGGGCAGTCCGGCGACACGCCGCGTGATCCGCTCGGCCGTCCGCAACGCTCGCAAGGACCGGACCTCGGGACGTCTGTCAAGGTGCCTGACCAGATCGACGTGCAGCGGGCGCGCGAGATCTTGGAGGAGCTGCGCCGCCGGCTTGGCGAGGCGACACGCGCTCCCGTCGAGCTCGACTACCTCGAGCGGTTGCTCCGGCGCTTCTAGCGCTTTCTCCTGCTACGTCCGTCGTGCTCGCTGAAGCCGGCGTGGATGGCCGCCGTCCATGCGTAGCATGGCTTCGCCATGACGCGGACATGACGTGGGTGTGTGAATGCTTGGGCCTTGCGGACCGTTTACGGCGTGGCGAGGGGGGCGGAGCGGATGCCGAGGCCGAAGATGCCCTGGTGGCTCGCGAACGTGGTGCTCGCACGGCCGCCGGGAGGCTCCTCGCCGGAGAGCCAGTCGCGGAACTGGCGCCAGAGATCAAATGGCAGCAGCGTGCCGTCGCGCTCGGAGAGCGGCATCTCGTAGGGCGCGAAGGTGAACTTGTACTCGAGGAAGTATGACATGCGGGACGTGCGCAGCTCGATGCCGAAAAGCGCCTGCCCGACGAAGCCCGCGACTTGATACTCGTAGGTGCGCTTGTCGGCGTTCGCGAACTGGACCTCGGAGTGCGGCAGCGAGACGCCGGCGCCGAGGCCCACGTAGGGCTGCAGCTTGAGACTGAAGCTCGGAAGCCGCAGCAGACCGTTCAGCGTCAGCATGTTGTGGCCGTGGCTCGCCTCCAGTCTGCGGAAGATGTCTCGCAGCGTCGCGCGCTCGGGAGCGGGCGCGCCGTTCAGCGTGCCGGTGAAGGCGGCTTCCTCGTCCAGGCGGGCCAAGGTCTTCGAGTGCGTGAAGTCGAGCATGGTGCCGATGCGGCTGCCGCCGAAATGCACGATGCGCGCGCCGTAGTAGATGGGATTGACGAAGGGCTTGCCGTCCCAGGCGACATTCTTGGCCGTGAAGTCGTGCAGGCCGGTCTTGGTGACGGAGACGTCGCTCGGGTAGGTGTACGGCACGCCGCCGTAGCCGGCGAACATCAGCTCGCGTCCCGGGGGCGCGGACGTCGCGGGCGCGGTGGTGCCGTTGGCCGCTGCGCCAGGTCGGGATCCATCCGTTGTCTGCTCGATGACGATCGGGGCGGCAACCACGGTCGCCAGCGCAACGGTGGCGAAGAAGGTGGATACGACTTCGATCAGGCGGGGGGACGATGTCGAACGCGGTCCGCGGGAAAGCTCAGATGTCCACGCACTTCCCGCCGCGATCCGCATCATTTCCCTCTGACATTCCCCATGGGTGACGGACTCGTAGCTGATCGGGAGCGTCCGCTCAACTGCACAGTGCTCCCAGCCCGCCGGTGGGCCTTGAGGGCAATCAAGAGCGCGGCTTTTCAAGCTGTTTCAGCATGCGAAACACGATCTCGATCTGCGGAGCCTGCCGCGTGAGGTAGTCGTTGCCGGTGTAGCCCCACCAGTCCCAGCAGCCCTGCGGATTGACGGGCGAGGATGCCGCCTCGGGATAGAGGATGATGAAGGCGTTGGCATCGGCCCAGTTGGCGTAGCCCGACTCGCGGACGAACGCCTCGCCTGCGGTGGAGCGGTTCTGGGCGCAGCCATGGTAGGCGATGTGCACGCGGCAGGTGGTGCTGCCCGCGCAGGACGGGGGAACGTAGACGACGCCGCGCTTCTCCATGCCGTGGTTGGAGAAGCCCTCGAAGAACGGGCGCTGATCGAACTCCGTGAAGGTGCCGGCCGGGGTCGCAACGCGCGGCGTGAGCTTGCCGTAGATGTGGCGCAGGACCTCGCCCGCCTGATCGTAGTCGCAATCGACGAGGTACGGTTTGGCGGTGGCGTCGCACGCAAGCCCCTGGTCGTCGGTGACGAAGGCGTGCCCGGCCGGCATCTCCGAGACGTAAGTCAGGTTTTCGTCGGGCAGGCCCAGCCGCTGGTAGAACTCGTAGGCGGCCTTGACGATGGCCGGAACCACGGTGTGATCGTTGGAGCCGGAGAACAGGTAGACGCGGTCGTTGCGCAGGCTCGCGAGGGAGTCGATGCGGCCGGCGTCGGCGAGCTTGCGGGTCTTCTCGGCCAACAGCTCGGGGTCTGGCACGCCCCACATGGCGAGCGCGTTCAGCATGCAGCCGTTGATGGCCTTCGAGAGATTGAAGAAGGCGATTCCCGGTCCGGGCATGACGTCCGCGAAGGCGCTTTCGGCGCAGCCGTAGGGGCCGCCGGCGATGACGGCCGCGCCGGAGACGATCGCCGAATGGGCGATCTGGAACTGCCCGGCCATGTAGGCGCCGGACGAGATGCCGGAGACGGACGTTTCGGAGATGTTGGCGGCAAGCGCAGGAAGGGGGGTGGCGGCTGGACTCTCAGCGTTGCTTGCGGGATCCTCGAGCAGGATGGTCGTCATCAGGGCTGCCAAGGTTGCCGTCGCTGCCCGCATCGAGGTGTCCCTTCGGTCTTCAAGCAAGTGCAGTGCCCCCTCATCCGGCGCTTTGCGCCGACCTCTCACCATCGGGGAGAGGTCAAGTGAGTCACGCCTCCTTAACCTCTCCCCTCTGGAGAGAGGTTGAAGGCGATTGAAAAACCGCTTTCGGATGAGAAGGCACTGCGCTGTCGATCAAGATCCTAGACCTTAGCGTGGCGAAGCGGGCTTTGCCATGACGGCAATTTTCCCGGCGCGCGTCAACGCAGGCGCACGGTGACGCGGTCCACGCGGCCCTTGGCATCGATGACGGTCAGCTTGGCGAAGCCGCGGCCGTCGGGCTGCCATTCCACCTCGCGGCGGAGCGGGTCGGACGTCATGGGGCTGCCGTCGATCAGCCATGTGAACGGCAGCGCGCCGCCCTCGGCCTTGATGACCAGCGGCTCGGCCTCGCGCTCGGCAACGTCGAGCTCGGCGCGGTCGGGCGGGAACGAGATGAGGACGGGGGGCTCGAGGAAGGGGCCGGTCGCGATTGCGTCGTCGCCCGGCTCGCGGAAGCGCTTGAGCGGCGGCGGCAGGGAGGCAGTGGTGGCCTTGACGACGCCGGCCGGCGCGGGGCGGAACGGCGTCGGCCGCTCGGCGATGCGCTTCATGGCGTCGAACAGGATCGGCGCGGCGCTGAGGCGGCCCATCAGGCCGGGCGTCGAGGCGCCGTCGGGGCGACCGACCCAGACGGCGACCACATGGCGGCCGTCGTAGCCCACGGCCCAGGCGTCGCGGTAGCCATAGGAGGTGCCGGTCTTGTAGGCGATGGCGCCGCCCTTGGCGTTGGGCGGAGGCGGCGCGTCCTTCAGGATGTCGGTGACGTACCAGGCCGAGACGGGCGACAGCAGCCGGCGGCGCGCGTTGGGAGCCGGCTGCGCCTTGGGCTCGTCGCGGCGCCACGTGAGGGCGACGGGCTCGCCGCCGCGTGCGAGGGCGCTGTAGAGGGCTGCGAGGTCCTTGAGCGTCATGCCGACGCCGCCGAGCGCGACGGCGAGCGAGGGCTTGGCGTTGGCGGGAAGCTGCGGGGCGATGCCGGCGCGGCGGAAACGGCCCATCAGGCGACCGGGCCCGACGGCCGCGAGCCCCTTGACCGCCGGCACGTTGAGCGAGTTGCCGAGCGCCTCGCGGATCGTCACCGTGCCGTAGAATGCCTCGTCGAAGTTCTCGGGCGTGTAGTTGCCGAAGCGCGTGCGGCGGTCCTCGATCAGCGTCTCGGGATGCGCTACGCCCTGCTCGAAGGCGAGGCCGTAGATGAACGGCTTCAACGTCGAGCCCGGCGAGCGGATGGCGCCGGTCATGTCGATTGCGCCCTGGCGGTCGCCGTCGAGGTAGCCTGCGGAGCCGACATGGGCCAACACCTCGCCGGTGGCGTGATCGACGACGAGTACGGCGGCCGAGAGCCTGGGGCCGAGGAGCTTCGTCTGCTCGGCGGCCAGCTTCTCGATGGTGGCCTGGATGTCGCGGTCCAAGGTGAGGCGATGGATGCGCTTGGCACGCTGCGCGGCCACTTCGGATTCCGAGAGATGCGGCGCCAGCTTCAAGACCTCGAGGCGCTCCTTTGGAACGCGCTCACGCTTGCCGCGCTCGGCCTCGGCCTCAGGCAGCACGCCTTCCTCGACGGCGCGGTCGAGCACGCGGTCGCGCGCCTTGCGGGCGGCGTCGCTGTTGCGATCCGGGCGGCGTCGCTCGGGCGACTGCGGGAGCGCCACGAGGAGTGCGGCTTCGCCCGCCGAAAGATGCTTAGGCTCCTTGCCGAAATAGGCGAGGGAGGCTGCGCGTACGCCCTCGATGTTGCCGCCGAAGGGGGCGAGGCGCAGGTAGAGGCGCAGGATCTCGTCCTTCGACAGGCGCTCCTCGAGCTGCAGCGCGCGGGCGATCTGGCGCAGCTTGCCGAGGCCGGTGCGCTCGTGCTTGCGGTCGAGCAGGCGCGCAACCTGCATGGTCAGCGTCGAGCCGCCGGAGAGGATCTGCCCATGACGTGCGAAGAGGTAGCCGGCGCGAAGCACGGCGAAGAGGTCGACACCGCCGTGCTCGTAGAAGCGCTTGTCCTCGTAGGCCATGAGGATGGCGAGATAGCGCGGATCGACCTCGCTGACGTCGACCGGCAGGCGCCAGCGGCCGTCCTTGGTGGTGAAGGCGCGCAGCAGGCGGTTCTCGCGGTCGAGTACGGTGACCGAGGTCTCCTCGGCGGCCGCGAGCGGGAGCGGGCCGATGCGCTGTGTGGTGAACTCAAGAGTAGCGCCGGCGGCGGCGACCACGAGGGCCGCCGCCGCCAGGGTGTAGGCGGCGAGCCGCAGAGGGCGTGGGAGTGGCGTCCTCCATCGCGATGCGCGATCGGGTGTGGGGGAGACCGCCTCCTCTGCGGCGCGCCGTTTCGTGGGGAGCGAGAAACGCATTCCTCGATCCTTAGCTGTTCGGCTTGACGACTAGCGTGCCGGCGCCCGAGCGCGCGTAGCGCTCCGGACGGTACATGTCCTCGACGGTCGCGGCCGGGTGGACGAAGGTGCCGGGCGTGACGGCGCGGACGATGTAGGCCACGGTTGCCGTCGCGGCGGCCTCCTTTTCCGCTTCCGCGGCATCGGTGCCGCTCTCGTCGGAGCTGTCGTCGCTCGTCGTGTCCTCGTGCTCCGTGTGATGTGACGACCTGGACGTGTTCCAGAGGTCGAAGGCGGCGACGAAACGGTCGTCGCGGAACTCCGTGTGCTCGGGGCGCAGCGTCGTCCGCAGCCAGTCGAGAGTCTTGACGTCGCCGCCGTCGACGAGACGCGGGTTCTCGATCTCGAGGCCGGCGGGCAGGCGGTCGACGAGCAGCACGCGGCCGGCGGCCTCGTCGCTCTCGATCGTGAGCACGGCGACCAGGCGCTCGTTCTGCGCAAGCTCGCTCTTGCCGCCGTCGGCGCTCTCGAGATCGAGCTCCTTGCCGTCGAGCGTGTAGTAGGTGCGCGTGACGGTGAAGCCCTTCGAGACGGCGGGCTCCGTCGTCAGGCTGGCGCCGATCACGGTCACGACGGCGTCCGTCTCCGCTTCCCCGTTGTTGGTGACGGTGACACCCTGCTCCAGCTCTTCGGGAGAGAGGGCGCGGATCAGCGAGCCGTCGATCGGCGCGCCGTTGAGGGCGAGCCTGGCGTCCTTCGTCTGCTCGCCGAGCGCGTGCGCGGCGAGCAGCATCCACGCCTGCTCCTGCGTCGAGGTGTAGGCGCGGGCGAGGTAGGCCTTGGCCACCACGTTGACGAGGCGCGGCGTCTCGGAGCGCACGATGCCGGTCTCGGACGCGAGCGTGACGAGGGCCGCGCCGTCGCGGATGTCGGAGCCGTAGTCCGAGCGGGCGACGCGCAGCTTGTCCAGATCGGTGCAGGAGTCGAGGGCGGCCTTGAAGGCCGTCTCGGAGCGCTCCTTGTCGCCGACCATGGCGAGGGCCGCGCCGAGCTGGGCCTTGGCGAGCGGCGTCGTGAAGCGGTCGAGGCGCGTATCGGCGTAGTAGCGCAGCTCGCCCACCGGCGCGCGGCCGTTGCGGGCCAGCACGTAGAGGGCATAGGCGCGGTCCTCGCCGCCGGAGGTGAAGTCCTCGCCGTTGAGGGCGAAGTTCTGCAGGCGGTCGAGCGCCTGGTTGAACGGGATCTGGCGTACGTCGTAGCCGGACTCGCGGGCGCGGGTCAGGAAGTCGGTGACGTAGCTCGTGAGCCAGAGGTCGGCGCTGCCGGGGCCCCAGCTCCCGAAGGCGCCGGACGAGTCCTGCATCTCGAAGACGCGGGCGACGGCGCCCTGCACGCGCTCCTTGAGCTGCTTGTCGGCGCCGATGCCGATGCGGGCCGCAACGGCGTTGGCGTAGAGCAGCGGCAGCGCGCGGGAGACCGTCTGCTCGGCGCAACCGTAGGGGTAGCGGTCGAGCGCGGTCAGAAGGCCGGGCACGTCCATGGTGGCGGCCGGCCCGACCGAGAGGTTGACGCGCGTGCGGTTGGCGATCAGGCCCGTAAGCAGGTCCCTCGACAGCGTGAGCTTGCCGCCAGCCGCGAGCTTCGCGACCGTGGTGCGCTTGATGTCGCCTGCCGGCGGCTTCACGTCGAACTGCAGGCGGCGCGAGAGGGACAGGCCCTCAGGCCCGGTGACGGCGACGTCGTAGATGAAGGTGCCGACGTCGTGGGGCTTGAGGCTCACCTGCTCGGATTTGCGCTCGCCGGCCTTGAGGTCGACGATCTTCTCCGCGAGCGGCGCGCCGTCGCCGATGGGATCGGTGAGGCGCGCGGTGTAGGTGCCGGCGGGGCCGTCCACGTTGTGCAGCGAGAGGTCGACGATGGCTTCGTCGCCGAGCGTCAGGAAGCGCGGAGCGGAGGCGGTCAGCGCAACGGTGTCGCGGACGATGACGTCGCTCGTGCCGTGGCCAACCTTGTTCTTCGTCCAGGCCACCGCCATGACGCGCACAGTACCGTTGAAGCTCGGCAACGCGAAGCTTGCGTTGGCCGTTCCGTCGGCGCCGACGGTCAGGATGCCGGAGTAGTAGGAGACTGTCTCCTCTACGGGCGGGCTGCCCTGCAGGCCGGCGCCGTCCATGCCGTCGCCGCCGGAGCGCAGCTTGCCGCGCTCGGCGCGCATGCCGTCGATCAGACGGCCGTAGAAGTCGCGCAGCTCGAGGGCGAGCTTCTGCTGGGCGTAGAAGTGCGCCTCGGGGGCCGGCACCTGGTAACGTGTGAGGTTCAGGATGCCGACGTCGACGGCGGCGATGGTGACGCGCGCTTCCTCGCCGGGCTCAAGGCCCTCGACCTTGACCGGGATGGTCAGCTCGGAGGCGCTCTTGATCTTCGGCTCGGTCGCGAGCGCGACCTTGAGCGTGCGCTTGGCCTGATCGATGCCGATCCAGCGTACGCCGATGGCACGGCTCGGCATGCGTTTCGCCGCCTCGTCCATGGGGCGATAGAGGAGGGCGGTGGCGTAGGCGCCGGGACCCCAGTCGTCGCCGACCTTGATCTCGACATCGCCGCCGCCCTTGGGCAGCTCGATCTCCTCGGTCGAGAGCAGGCCGCGGCCGAGCACGGTCACCAGCGCCTTGCCGCCCTGCTTGGAGGCGATGCGCAGCTTCGCCGTCTCGCCCGGCTGATAGGTGGCCTTGTCGAGGGCGACGTCGAGCATCTCGGGGCTCTCGGCCGTCTCGCCGCCCGTGTACCAGCCGGCATTGAAGACGACGCTCGACAGCGTGCCGCCGGCATCGGCGGAGCTGACCTCGAGGCGGTAGCGGCCGTAGTCGACCTCGGCCGAGATGGCGGCCGGTGTGTCGGCAGTGGCGTCGACCTTGCCGTTGGCGATCTTGCGCGTGATGGTCTGGCTCTCGTAGGCCCAGTAGCCGTCGCGGCGGTACCACTGCCACGAGGTGTCGAGGCGGACGAGGTTCCAGTCGAGGCTGCCGGCCACGGGCTTGCCCTCGGCGTTGAGCAGCACGGCATTGAAATTGGCCTTCTCGCCTTCACTTAGTGCCGAGGTGTTGAACAGCGGCTTGATGCCGATCTTCGGCTCGCCGAGGGTCACGGGCAGCACGATCGAGCGCTCGATGGTGCGGCCGCCGGCCTCGCGCAGGCGCACGATGACGTTGGCCTCTAGCGACTTTGCCGTCTTGGTCACGGCGGGAAGCGTGACGGCGAGCGCGGCTTTGCCCTCGTCGTCGGTGGACGGCAGGCTCTCGAGCGGCTGGCGCACGGGGCTCACGGTCTCGTCGGCCTCGCCGAAGCGATAGCCTTCGTAGCCTGCCAGATCTTTGGTGGAGGGACGGACGACGATGTCGCCTTCCAGCGCCATGCCGGCGGCCGGCGGGCCGTAGAGGAAACGGCCGGCGACGTCGATGGTCTTGCTCTCCTCGGGTGCGAGCTGGCCAGCGCCTTCGGTCAGCACGAGGTCGAGGCGCTCAGGAACATAGTCCTCGACCAGGAACGAGACCTGCGTGATGGGGTCGGCCTTCGGGTCGGTGTGAAGCTTCGTGCGCCAGGTGCCGGTCATGGCGCCGCCGCCGAGCGCGAGGCGCAGCGTGCGGCCGCCGAGCTCGTTGTCGGAAAGCGCGTAGCGGCCGTGCTCGACACCGTCCGGACGCACGACGATCAGCGTCACGGGCAAAGTCGCGGCGGCGCCGGTGCCGTCACGCACGAGGGCAGAGATGTTCACCTCCTCGCCGGGACGGTAGACGCCGCGCTCGGTGTAGAGGTAGCCGTCGAGGGGGCCGGGCGCGTCGCGGCCCTTCACGCCGCGGTCGGAGAGATCGAAGGCGTTGGTGGTGAGATCGAGGAACGCATACTCGCCGGCGCCGTTCTCGGCGACCAGAATGGCGGGCGCGTTGCCGCCCTCGCCTTTGGACTGGCCGGACTCGAAGCGCACGTAGCCGCTGTTGTCGGACTTGCCGGTGGCCAGGATCTCGTTGTTGCGCGCGACAAGACGGACCTCCGCGCCGGAGATCGGCTCGGCGCTGGCCAGCGAGCGCACGAAGGCGTGCACGCCGTCGTCGCCGGAGAAGGCCGTGAGGCCGAGGTCCGAGACGATGAACCACTGCGTCGCCTGCTCACGCCAGCTTTCGTCGGGGTTTGCTTCCTCGGGCCGCGCGATCATGGCGTAGGCGCCGGGCTTCAGCTCGCCGATGGCCTCGCTCACGGGGAAGGCGACAGTGACCTCGGCGTTGAGCTTGCTCGCGACCTCGAGCTCGCCCTCGTAGACGAGGCTGCCCGAGCGGCTCTTCAGCTCCTCGAGCTCGTAGCCCTGGAGCTGGCGATCGAGATTGCCGTTGTTCAGGGCGTTGGCGAGGCTGCGGTCGCCGATGCGGTAGACCTCGATGCCGACCTTCTTGGTGTTGATGGCGACCAGCGGGATGCCGTTCTGGCCGCGCGTCGGCAGCACGTAGCTCTTGCCGGTGAAATGCACCATCGGCTTGCGGTCGGGGACGTAGACGGCGAGCGTCGCGGCCTTGGCCAGCGGCTCGTTGACGTCGGACGGCAGGCCGGCACGCACCTGGATCTCGTAGCGCTCGCCGTGCTCGACGCCGTCGATGCAGAGCTGGCTGCCCTCGGCGGATACGGACTGAGGATCGCGGCCGTTGACGGAGACGAACTTGGAGAAGTCGGTCTGCCCGCGCGAAAGGTTCTCGGAGAACTGGACGCAGACGCGCGGCGTCGCGGCGTCGGAGTCGGTCGAATAGTCGGTCATGCGGAAGCCGTGCTCGGCCCGCACCTTCTCGTAGGTGTCGCGGACGCTCGCGTCGTCGGCAAGCGCGAGGCTCGCTTTCAGCGCGTCGATGGCCGGGCGCCAGTAGTGGCGGCGCGACATGGCCTCGCCGAGCACGGCAAGCGCGCGCGCCTTGAGCGTCCGATCCTCGGCTAGGAGATAGGCGCGGTAGGCAGCGCCCGAGGCGTTGACGGGAAGATCGTAATTCTCCGAGCGGTCGGGATCGGGCTTGATGGCGAGCAGCGCCTTGGCGAGGCCGATCCAGTTCTCCGGGCTCTTGCGATCGGTGGCGACGGCGATGGCGTAGGTGCGCGAGGCGCCGCGCGGATCCGGGCCGAGAAGGCGCTCGGCGGCCTGCCTGAGCTCGGCGACCTTGCGTCCGTCCGGCTTCCAGGTGTCGCGGATGTAGGTCTCGTAGCGCTCGGCGTCCTTGGCGACGCCTTTGTGTGCGAATTGCTGGTCCTGGGCTGCGGCGGCCGTGAGGCCGGCGAGGAAGAAAATACCGATGAAAATGCTTCTGAGGGCGCGCATCGCGGGGTCACCTTGAGGTCTGCATCCGACTTGGCCGGCGGCCAAATCCCGTTTGCGGACAATACCATTCGAGGGGTGGGCGACGTGAAGACCATCAGACCTGATTGATCAAACGTTGGCAGCAAACGCGGATTTATCTGCAAGTTCCGCCGGATGCGGCCGCTTCACCCGGTGCCGAGCGTCCGGCCGTCGGCAGCAGGCCCACAAGCGTGCGAGAGCGATGCAAGGATCGATTCAGTATTATTTCGTGATTTCATTGTGTTAACCTGTCATAAATCCACAGTCTGGGGCCGCTAGAAGGAAGGCGCCGGGGGTTCGTCCCGGGAAGCAGAGCGCAGGCGGAGGGCCACGCTCGATGCAATCGTCCACGAGACAATGGAGATTAGCGTGAACAGCAAGTTCATCGCCTATACGACGGTTACGGCCGTCGGTATGGCCGCGTTCGCCTGTGCGGCATTGGCGCGCGACCAGGTGCAGATCGCAGGGTCGTCGACCGTCCTGCCTTACGCCAACATCGGTGCCGAGCAGTTCGGCAAGTCCCATGCCTCGCTCAAGACCCCGGTCATCGAGTCGGGCGGCTCGGGCGCCGGCATCAAGCGGTTCTGCGAGGGTCTGGGCGAGGGTACGATCGACATCGCCAATGCCTCGCGCAAGATCAAGGACTCCGAGCTCGCCGAGTGCCAGAAGAACGGCGTCAAGGAGATCATCGAAGTCCAGTTCGGCTATGACGGCATCGTCTTCGCCGTGGACGCCAAGTCCGGCGACTGGGCGCTCGAGCCGAAGGATCTCTTCCTCGCTCTCGCGGCCGAGGTGCCGAAGGACGGCGCGCTCGTCGCCAACCCCTACAAGACCTGGAAAGAGGTCAACGACAAGCTCCCTGAATGGCCGATCGTCGCCTACATCCCGGGCGAGAAGCACGGCACGCGCGAGGTCTTCGAGGAGAAGATCATGCACGCGGGCGCCAAGGCTACCGGTGCCGACAAGCTTCACCTGGACAAGGCCGAGGGTGCTGACGACGCGGCCAAGAAGAAGGTTGCCGACAAGGCTGTCCTCAAGGTCCGCAAGGACGGTGCCGCGGTCGACATCGACGGCGACTACACGGAGACGCTCGCCCGTCTCGCCTCGAACCCGCAGGGCCTCGGCGTGTTCGGCCTCTCGTTCTACGAGAACAACACCGACAAGCTGAAGGTCGCCACGCTGAACGGCATCACGCCGTCGGTCGAGACGATCGCGTCGGGTGAGTATCCGGTCTCGCGTCCGCTTCAGTTCTACGTGAAGAAGGCGCACATCGGCACCATCCCGGGCCTCAAGGAGTACGTCGAGTTCTTCGTCTCCGAGAAGATCATCGGGCCTGAGGGTCCGCTCGCCGAGTACGGCCTCGTGCCGTCGCCGGATGCCGAGCGCAAGGCTCTGCAGGACGCCGTCAAGGCTGAGAAGGCGATGTAATTGCGGGGGTCACGCCCAGCAATTCCATCACCGCTGACAAAGGTCCGGGTCCCCGGATGGGGACCCGGACACGCGTTCCGGTGGAGCGCGGCCCGAGTGTGAAACGACGGTGTAAAATCGTCACAAGGCGGCTGAACTGCTTTAAGTCGGCCGGCTAAGATCGCGGCAATAGCCGGAATCGAAGGGTTTCGAAGGGTGTCAACGTCCGTCATTGTTCTGGGCCTGCTCATCGCGGGCATCGTTGCGTTCTTCATCGGCTCATGGCGTGCGAGCGCCTCGACGAGGACAAGCAAAACAAGGCCGCATTCCAGGCCCGGCTATCACGGCGGGTACCTCGCGATTTGGACGGCTCTGCCTGCGCTGCTGGTAACGCTGGCGTGGGGTGGCGCGGAGTTTTCGATCGTGCGCGCCCTGGTCGGAGCCGATCTTCCCCAAAACGTGCGCGATCTCTCGGACGCAGAGCAGTCGCTCGTCACCAGCCGTATTTCGTCCGTGGCCCGGGGCCTTCCCCGGCTGTCGGCTGAGGAATTGAAACTTGTCGAGCGGGCGCGCTACGGTTTTGCGCCGCTCGCGGACGCGCAACGCGTCCTGCAGGAGCGCGGCGTCGTGCTCGGATCGGCGCCCGAACCCTACGTGATCACGGCTGCCTACGATCAGGCGCGATATACGAACATCAGCCGATGGCTCGCGACCGGATTGGCCGCTGCGCTGGCCGCGCTCGGCTTCGGTTACGCGTTCTCGCGTATCAACCCCAACCTCAGGGCGCGGAACGCCGTTGAGAGGGTCATCCTCGGCAGCTTCATCGTGGCTTCGATGGTCGCCATTCTGACGACCGCCGGTATCGTCCTTTCCATGCTTTTCGAGGCCATCCATTTCTTCCGCTACGTGCCGCCGTTCGACTATCTCTTCGGCACGGTATGGGATCCGCGCTTCTCGGCTGCGGGGCAGGCGGGTAGCGAAGGGCAGTTCGGTCTCGTGCCGCTGCTCTGGGGCACGCTCTTCATCTCCGCGGTCGCGATGTTCGTCGCCGTGCCGGTGGGCTTGTTGAGCGCGATCTACATGTCGGAATACGCCAGCCGCACGGTGCGCACGGTCGCCAAGCCGTTGCTCGAGATCCTGGCGGGCATCCCGACCATCGTCTACGGCTTGTTCGCTCTCATCACGTTCGGTCCCTTCGTGCGGGATGCGGGCGGAACGATCGGCCTCGACATCTCGGCGACCAGCGTGCTTACGGCCGGCGTGGTGATGGGTGTGATGATCATTCCGTTCGTCTCGTCGCTCTCCGACGACATCATCAACGCGGTGCCGCAGTCGCTGCGCGACGGATCCTACGGCCTCGGCGCGACGCAGTCCGAGACCATCAAGCGGGTGGTGTTTCCCGCGGCCCTGCCGGGTATCGTTGGTGCCATCCTGCTGGCGGTGTCGCGCGCGATCGGCGAGACGATGATCGTCGTGCTCGCGGCAGGCATCGCCGCCAATCTGACGATCAATCCGTTCGAGCCCGTGACCACGATCACGGTCAAGATCGTGAGCCAGCTTACGGGTGATCTCGAGTTCAACTCGCCGCAAACGCTGGTTGCGTTCGCGCTGGGGTTAACGCTCTTCATCATCACGCTCGGCTTGAACATCTATGCGCTCTACGTCGTGCGCAAGTACCGGGAGCAGTACGAATAATGGCTATTGATACGACTGCGCTCGGACCATCCCGGCACGCGGAAAACTCCGCTTCCATCGTTCAGAAGGGCATCGCCCGGCGCTACGCCGCGGAGCGGCGGTTCAGGCTCTACGGCATGTTCGCGATCCTGTTCGGCATCGCGTTCCTGGTCTTCCTGTTCGGAAGCATCGTCTCGAACGGTTATACCGCCTTCGTGCAGACGTCGTTCAAGCTCGATGTGCCGCTCGATTCCGAGGTGGTCGATCCCGCCGGCACGCGGGCCGTCTCGGATCTGCGGAACGCCGACTATACCTTGTTGGCCAGGAAGTCCTTGGCATCCCTGCTTGGCGCCGACACGTCAAGCCGGCCGCAGATGCGCGAGGTCGGCGCGCTGCTCTCGCGCGACGTGGACGTCGAGATCCGCAACGCGGTGCTCGCCGACCCGTCCCTGATCGGCAAGACACTCTCCCTTTGGGTGCTCGCAAGCGGGCGCGTGGATTCGCTCATGAAGGGCCAGCTCGACCGCGAGCTTCCCGCCGCGGTGCGCAAGGTTTCGGATCAACAGCTCGGCTGGCTCGACAAGGCCGAGGCGGCCGGCTTCCTTGCGAAGCGGTTCAACACGGGCCTGTTCACCGCTGGCGCCTCGAGCAACCCGGAGACAGCCGGCATCGGCGTGGCCATGGTCGGCTCGCTGTTCATGATGCTGATCGTGCTCATCCTGTCGGTGCCGCTTGGCGTGGCGGCGGCGATCTATCTTGAGGAGTTCGCCACCAAGAACCTGCTCACGGACATCATTGAGGTCAACATCAACAACCTCGCGGCGGTGCCATCCATCGTGTTCGGTCTGCTGGGCCTCGCGATCTTCATCAACTTCGCCGGCCTGCCGCGGTCCGCGTCGCTGGTCGGCGGCCTCGTGCTGACGCTGATGACGCTGCCGACCATCATCATCGCCACCCGCGCCGCGCTGAAGGCCGTGCCGCCTTCGATCCGCGAGGCGGCCTATGGCGTCGGCGCCTCGAAGATGCAGACGATCATGCATCACGTTCTGCCGCTGGCCATTCCCGGCATCCTCACCGGCACCATCGTGGGGCTCGCCCAGGCGCTCGGTGAGACCGCGCCGCTGCTCATGATCGGCATGGTGGCCTTCGTCGTCGAATATCCTACGACGCCGCTCGAGCCGGCGACCGCGCTACCAGTGCAGATCTACATGTGGGCCACGTCCGCCGAGCGCGGTTTCGTCGAGCGCACGTCCGGCGCCGCATTGATCCTGGTTGCGGTGCTCATCTGCATGAACCTCATCGCCGTCATCCTCCGCCGCAAATTCGAGCGTCGCTGGTAGACTGTCATATCTTCGGGAGTTAGAGATGCTGATGGAGACTGCAAGCACCGACACCTTCACCCCGGCTGGCTCGGACGGTCCGAAGATCGTGGCGCGGGACGTGAACGTCTTCTACGGGGAGAAGCATGCCCTGAAGGAAGTGACGGTCGACGTGCCGGACCGCAGCGTCATGGCCTTCATCGGCCCTTCCGGCTGCGGCAAGTCGACCTTCCTGCGCTGCATCAACCGCATGAACGACACCATCCCGATCTGCCGCGTCACCGGCAAGATCACCATCGACGGCCAGGACATCTACGATCCGTCGCTCGACGTCGTCCAGCTCAGGGCGCGCGTCGGCATGGTGTTCCAGAAGCCGAACCCGTTCCCCAAGTCGATCTACGAGAACGTCGCCTACGGGCCGCGCATCCATGGGCTTGCCTCCAACAAGGCGGAGCTCGATGAGATCGTGGAGAGCAGCCTCCAGAGGGCGGCGCTCTGGAACGAGGTCAAGGACCGTCTGGACGAGCCGGGCACCGGGCTTTCGGGCGGCCAGCAGCAGCGCCTGTGCATTGCCCGCACCATCGCAGTTAACCCGGAAGTGATACTGATGGACGAGCCGTGTTCGGCACTCGACCCGATCTCGACCCGCGTCGTCGAGGAGACGATCAAGGAGCTGGCCCACGAGGTCACCATCGTCATCGTCACCCACAACATGCAGCAGGCGCAG
>NZ_JADZBI010000082.1 GCF_020852195.1 Hyphomicrobium sp.
ACCCGGAAGCGATCTGACGATCGCTTCCGACCTCTCCCCACCGGGGAGAGGTGAAAGCGCGCACGCAGGCTCGAAACTTTACTTCTCCCCGGTGGGGAGAGGTCGCGAGCGCAGCGAGCGGGTGAGGGGGCGCCACACACACACGCTCGCCTCAGCTCCGGATCTCTCCACCCGTCGCCTTCTTCACGTCGGCGATCACCTTCTCGGAGATCGTCTCGATCGCCTTGTCGGTCAGCGTTTCCGACGTAGGCTGCAAGGTCACCTCGATCGCGACCGACTTCTTGCCCTCGGCCGCGAGCGCGCCGCCCTCGAACACGTCGAACACCGAGACCGCGGCGATCAGCGCCTTGTCAGCCCCGAGCGCCGCCCGCACCACATCGCCCGCGTTGACGGCCCGATCCAGGACGAATGCGAAATCGCGCCTGACCGGCAACAGGTCGGACGCCGCGAGCGGCGCCTTGGCGCGCGACTTCCGCCTCTCGGGCGGCAGCGCATCGAGGAACACCTCGAACCCGACCACCGGCGCCGCCACGTCGAGCGCGGCCAGCGTGCGGGGATTGATCTCGCCGAAGTGCACGAGCACCGTCTTGGGCCCGAGCCGCAGCGTGCCCGAGCGGCCCGGGTGATACCACAACGGCGCATCGCGCGTGACCTGCGCCTTCGCCGCGTCGATGCCGAGCGCCGCAAGCACGGCAACTGCGTCTGCCTTGGCATCGAACACCGAAACGTCCTCGGCCTTGCCGTCCCAATGCCGTCCGCTACCCGACCGGCCGGCCGTCCCCGCACGCACACCGGCCGCCGACAGGTACTGGTCCTCGGGCCGCTCGCCGCGGTACGCCTGCCCGAGCTCGAACAACGCCACGTCCGCGAACCCGCGGTTGCGGTTGCGCTCGACGGCCGTCACAAGGCCCGGCAGCAGGCTCGGCCGCATCGCGGCCAGATCAACCGAGATCGGGTTGGCAAGCTCGACCAGCGCCGCACCCACACCGAACAGCTCCGCCTGCGGCTTCGGCAGGAACGACCACGTCACCGCCTCGACCAGCCCGCGCGCCGCGAGCACCCGCCGCGCCTTGCGCGCACGCTTCTGCGTGTCGGTGAGCACAGGCCGCGCGACGCCGCTCGTCCGCGGCAAGGCGGTCGCCGGGATGCGATCGATGCCGGCGATGCGCACGACCTCCTCGACCAGATCGGCGGCCCCATGGATGTCCGGCCGCCACGACGGTGGCGTGACCTCGATCACGTCCCCATCGCCGACCAGCACGAAGCCTAGCCCCTCGAGAATTCCAGTGATCTCCGTCGCCGGTAGCGCGAGACCACTGAGCTTCTCCACACGTCCGAGATCGAGCACGATGGCATGGCGTGCATCCGGCACGCGGCCGGCAACGGTCGCCTTCGAGGGCTTGCCGCCGCACAGCTTGAGGATCATCTGCGTCGCAAGGTCGAGCCCGGACAGCACGCTCTCCGGATCTACACCGCGCTCGAAGCGATAGCGCGCGTCCGTCACCAGCCCGGTCTTGCGCCCCGTCGCCGCCGTGCGCACGGGATCGAAGTACGCGCTCTCGACGAGCACGGTCTTCGTCGCCTCCGTCGAGCCCGAGGACTCGCCGCCGATGATACCGCCGAGCCCCAACGGCCCGCTGTCGTCGGCGATCACACACATCGTCTCGTCGACCGCGTGCTGGCGGCCGTCGAGTCCGAGAAATGTCTCGCCCGCCTTGCCGAGCCTGGCCCTGACCGCACCCTTCAGCTTGTCGGCGTCGTAGACGTGCAGCGGCCGCCCGCGATCCTGGCTGATGTAGTTGGTCACATCGACCAGCGCGTTGATCGGCCTGAGTCCCACCGCCTTGAGCCGCGTCTGCAGCCACTCGGGCGACGGCCCGTTGCTGACGCCCTTGATCAGCCGTCCCGCGAACACCGGGCAGGCATCCTCGGTGCCTTTCGCAAACTCGAGCTTGATCTGAACTGGATTGTCGAAACCGCCCTCCACGCCCGAAATCGCCTTCTCGGGCTTCAGCGTGCCGAGCCCCGCCGCCGCGAGGTCGCGGGCAATGCCGCGCACGCCTGTGCAGTCCGGCCGGTTCGGTGTCAGCTTCACCTCGAACACCGGATCGTTGAGGCCAGCGGCGTCAATGTAGCGCTCGCCCACCTGCTCGGCCATCTCCGGCGCGAGCTCGATGATGCCCTCGCTGTCCTCGGACAGCTCCAGCTCCGCCGCCGAGCACATCATGCCGTTCGAGGTGACGCCCCGCACCGGCTTCTTCTCGAGCGTGATCTTGGAGCCCGGGATGTAGGTGCCGAGCGGCGCGAACACACCGACGAGGCCGGCGCGCGCATTCGGCGCGCCACACACGACCTCGAGCAAGGGCTTCCCCTTCTCGACCTCGACTTGCACCACCTGCAGCTTGTCGGCGTTCGGATGCCGTTTGGCCTCGACGATGCGCGCCACGCGGAACGCCCCGAGCTTGTCTGCCGGATCCTCGACGCTCTCAACCTCGAGCCCGATAGCCGACAGCTTCGTCGCGATCTCCTCGACCGTCGCCTTGGTCTTGAGATGATCCTTGAGCCAGCTCAGCGTGAACTTCATGAACGATAACCTCGACTGACCACCGCACGGCAAACTGCGGGCGGGGAAGAGTTGACGAGCGGTCTTAGCGCCTTCGTCCCTTTGGCGCCACTGCGCCAAGCGGCACGACCGCCACCCACGCGGGCTCAGGCATCGCCATCGGGAAGGAAGGAGATGAATTTCGTGAGCTCGTCCTTGCTCCTGCGAATGGCATCGATTTCGCCGAGCAGCACCAATATCTTGATAGCTGAGCCGATGAAGATCAAGGAGACGTAGAGTCGGAAGATCAGGGAATAGAAACAGTATCCGTAGCTGCTGTAGTTAAGCGCGATCGGCGATACGCTGCCGTGATAGTGCTCGATGATGTCGAACAAGGCGCCCTTGAGCAGGATATCGAAAGTAAACAGCCCGACGTCCCCTGCGCTCGCCGTTGTGGTGAAAATACTCCCGTTGACCTGGCTCCAATTATAGGTCGACCCGTAAAATCCCAGAACCGCGAAACAGAACAGAATCAAGACGACAGCCATATCCTCGGCAAGGCCGGCTCGGATCGTTGCATAGAGCTCGCTTTCGGGCCTTCCGTCTTTCTGGATCTTCCGGCTGGCAATCCCGATTTGGTTCATCAGGTCGAACGTGATCAGCGCGGCGAAAGACAACAGAGCGCAGAACAGGAAAAGCAACGCAAAAAACAAGGCTCCTACTCCCGGCGAGCCCACGAACATGTTGATTACGAAGAACACCACGACGACAATTCCGATCACCATGGTGAGGCCAATCGCTGCGCCGCTGTTCTCGCCGACGAGCTTGAAAAACTTCGCTAGAAAATCAGGCATGCAAGCCCCCCTCCAGGCTGATCGCCCGCCGCGAGTCCAGCCAGCCTCGGCCAAGCCGAGGCTGGAGCTGCTGAGACGTGGTCGCTTCGGAGCCTATCAGGCCGCCGCATAAATCATAGGTCTGATCAAAATCGATTGCGCCCTACAATCCGCCGGCGAGCGTCGGCACATCGAGCACGGAAAAGCCGTAGTGGCGCAGCCAGCGCAGGTCCGCCGCGAAGAACGCGCGCAGGTCCGGCACGCCGTATTTCAGCATCGTCAGCCGGTCGAGGCCCATACCGAACGCGAAGCCCTGGTAGCGCTCGGAATCGAGTCCGCAATTGCGCAGCACGTTCGGATGCACCATGCCGCAGCCGAGAATTTCCAGCCACTGCCCCGGCTTGCCGATGGCCTCGGCGCCGATATCGACCTCCATCGAAGGCTCCGTGAACGGGAAGTGCGAGGCGCGGAAGCGCATCTTCACGTCGGAGACTTCGAAGAACGCCTTGCAGAACTCCTCGAGCACCCACTTGAGATGGCCCATGTGGGTGGTCTCGTCGATGACCAGCCCCTCGATCTGATGGAACATCGGCGTATGCGTCTGGTCGCTGTCGCAGCGATAGACGCGCCCCGGCGCGATGATGCGGATCGGCGGCTTGCGGGCCTCCATGGTGCGGATCTGCACCGGGCTCGTGTGCGTGCGCAGGAGCAGGCGCGAGCCGTCGGCCTTCTGCGGGAAATAGAAGGTGTCGTGCTCCTGCCGCGCCGGATGCTCGGGCGGAATGTTGAGCTTGCCGAAGTTCATCTCGTCGGTCTCGATGTCCGGCCCTTCGGCCACGTCGAAACCGAGGTCGGCGAAGATCTCGACGCACTCGTCGAAAACCTGGCTGACGGGATGGATGCGTCCCAGCGCCTCCGGTCCCGGCCGCACCGGCAGGGTCACGTCGGCCCGCTCGCTCTGAAGGCGCGCCTCCAGCGCCGCCGCCTCGAGATCCGCTCGGCGCGCCTCGAGCGACTGGCTCACCGCATCCTTCACGGCATTGGTTGCCGCGCCGAAGCTCTTGCGCTCCTCGGGCGGCAGCGTGCCGAGCTTGGCCATCTGCTGGGCGATGCGCCCCTTCTTGCCGAGCGCCGATACGCGCACGGCCTCGATGGCTGCGAGATCATCGGCACCGGCGATCTCGGCCAGAAGCTCAGCCTTCAGCGTTTCGAGTTCCGACGTGCCAGACATCACGCGCCTCATTATGATCGCACGCTGCGATCCCAGGGTGTCATCCCAGACATCGCGCGGCCAAGGCGTTGGAGCAGGAGGAGCGAGCGATCCCGCGCGATGATCCGGGATCCAGGGGACACGCTGCCACGCGAGGAGGCCCTGGGTCCCGGCTCTCGGCGCGTTGGGCCTCGGCCGGGATGAGCAGGGACGTGGGTTAGGCCGCGGCCTTGCTCGCGGCGGCAGCCTGATCGACGAGGGCCTTGAACGCCGCCGCGTCATGCACGGCGAGGTCCGCAAGCACCTTGCGGTCGATCTCGATGCCAGCCTTCGAGAGGCCGTGAATAAATCGGCCGTAGGTCAGCCCATGCTCGCGCGTGGCGGCGTTGATGCGCTGGATCCACAGCGCGCGGAACGTGCGCTTCTTGCGCTTGCGGTCGCGGTAGCCGTACTGCAGGGCCTTCTCGACGGCTTGCTTGGCGACGCGGATGGTGCTCTTGCGGCGGCCGTAATAGCCCTTGGCAGCCTTAAGAACCTTTTTGTGCTTGGCGTGAGCGGTAACACCGCGTTTGACGCGAGCCATGGGTCTGCTTCCTTATGACGGGTCAAATGACAATATGCGGGCTCGGAAACGAGCTCAGCGCGCGTAGGGCATGTACTTCTTGACGATCTTGGCGTCGCTGTCGTTGAGCACCATGGTGCCCCGCGCGTCGCGAATGAACTTCGCGTGACGCTTGATCATGCCGTGCCGCTTGCCTTGGGCCGCCGCCTTAACTTTGCCGGTGCCGGTCATCTTGAAGCGCTTTTTGGCGCCGCTCTTGGTCTTCAGCTTGGGCATTTTGCTCTCCTTACGTTCGGAAACGGCCCGCGTGCCCGACCAGAACGGCGGGCAGACCCTGCGCCTCGCCGCGCCAAAAAAGACGGGAGAGTAAGGGCTGCTTTTGTTGCGGAAACCGCAGATAGTAAAAGCATGAAAGCCGCCACGGCATGCCCCGCCGGGCGGCTCAGCGGCGACTTATACGGGCGGGCTTTGTCAATTGCAACAGGGAGTTCCCCAGGAGCACGGGAGCTTGCCGAGCCCGCCGGCCGCCCATTGGGGCGCCTGCGACCAAATGTGAGGAATCTCCAACGGAGCTAGAACTTTACATGAGTTGCCTAGACCAATGTCTAGCACAATCTTTGCTCTAGTTTGATAGGCGTGTGACAGTCACAGCATTGGAACAGCCAGCCCGACACAGGTCAGAGACTTGCTGCAGAAGTATCATTATTTACTCATGCTGTTCAATTTAGCCGACTGACAGTGCTCCCGAGATCATAGTCTTCGAACCCCGTGCAACATCTTGCCTTTATAGAAAAGCCGGTTCATATAGGGCCATCGAACACGCCTTGGTTCACTCTGCGACAGCGGGCCACGCTGAAACTAGAAGTCTCCATCGCGCGATTTGATGACGTCTCCGGTCATCGGGTCCGGGGATAGGACGACCTGCTGTGGAGGCACTATAATGGCGAACGGCACTGTAAAGTGGTTCAACGGTCAGAAGGGGTACGGCTTCATACAGCCCGAAGAAGGCGGTGCTGATGTCTTCGTGCACATCTCGGCCGTGGAGCGCGCCGGTCTGCAGACTCTCCGCGAGGGACAGAAGATTGCCTATGAGACTGAGCGTGGGCGCAACGGCAAGATCGCTGCCGTGAACCTGCGTCCGCTCTGAACCAAGATACTTGGGATGAGCACGGGGAGCGGAGGCGTCTGCTCCCCGTTATTTTTGTTTTTTTGCCGATCGGCGTTGAATACGCCTGATCCGGTTCGCCCGAGGGAGTGTGAATGGCGAAGGAAGAGATGCTCGAGTTTGAGGGTGTTGTGGAGGAGGTCCTTCCCGATGCCCGCTGCCGCGTGAAGCTCGACAACGGACATGAGGTGATCGCCTACACGTCGGGGCGCATGAAGAAGAACCGCATCCGCATCCTCGCGGGCGACAAGGTCACCGTTGAGATGACGCCCTACGATCTCACGAAGGGCCGTATCAATTTCCGCCACAAGGACGCGCGCTCCGGCCCGCCGCCCTCGTCGGTCGGCCCCGGCGGCGGCCCCCGCCGGCCCCGCTGATCGCCGGCCCGCTCTCCGGCAGCACGCGCCGAAACGAGATTATGCCGCTCGCATATTTGAGAACCGTACCGGTGCTGCGCAGCTTCGACGAAGCCAAGGCGCGCGAGTTCTATCTCGACTTCCTCGGTTTCACGCTCGACTGGGAGCATCGCTTCGAGCCGGACCTGCCGCTCTACATGCAGGTGAGCCGCGACGGCATCGTACTCCACCTCTCGGAGCATCACGGCGACGCCACACCGGGCTCCCACGTCCGCATCGAGATCAAGGGGCTCCGCGGGTTCCACGCCGAGCTCGCCGCCAAGGCCTACAAGAACACTCGACCCGGCCTGGAAAAGCCGCCCTGGGGCGGGCTCGAGATGACGGTCACCGATCCCGCGAGCAACAGGATCACCTTCGCGGAGCGCAAGGGCTAGGGATACGCGAAGCCGAACCGGAAGCGCACGAGCTTGCCGCGCTTGAACTCATACTCTGCATAGTAGACCGGGAACCCGAACGTCTTGAGCTCGGGATCGCGGTCGGCGTTCTCGATCTCGTACTCGAAGAACAGCTCCTGCCCGGTCTTCTGGCGCGACTTGAAGCAGGTTCCGAACAACGCCTGCACCTGCGCGACGCTCATGCCGAGCTCGACACCGCGCCCCGTCTTGAAGCTCTCGATCGGCAGATCCTTGAGCGCGAGCGCCTCCGGCCCCGCGATCCGCACCTCGGCCTCGGCATACTCGTCTTCGATCGCGCCGTAGTGGGCGAACAGCACCAGCTCCTGCGCGCCGTTGGTCGATACGAAACGCGCATGCGGAAGATCGTCCTCGCTGTCCTCGAGCTTGGCGCTCTCCCCCACGACCTTGACCGCGCTCTCCCGGTCCGTCAGCGCAATGCCGGCGATCGAGATGTCCGGGCCTTTCATCCGGCACTTGGCATAAGCCTCTCCGGAGAGAAAGAGGCACGCCACGGCCGCCATCGGGACGACAAACCTGAACGTCCAACGAAATGGCATCGAAGACCCGATCCCCGTCGCTCAACCGATAGGCAAACTTTCCGAAAGGGTGAGAGAATAGCCAAATCGAATGGGGTGGCCAGCGCAATTTCCCGCCGGCAGCCTTACGAATGCTGTAATGCTGCGCGCCGTGGTTCCTGACCGCGAAGCCCGGCGCCAGGCGCGCTCACACGGCGCGGGCGCGCCCCATGGAAATGCCGCGGGCAACGATGTCCCGTTGGCGCACCTGCGCCAGCGCTCCCTCGATATTGGCGAGGAAAATCTTGGCAGCCGCCTCCCAGGTGAAGGCGAGAGCGGCGTCCCGCACGCCCGCGCGATCGAGGCCGCGCGCGGCCAGTGCCGCCTCCCTCAAGTCGTTGGCGAGCACGCCGGATACACCGTCCGTAACGAGGTCCCTCGGGCCGATGGCCGGAAACGCCGCCACCGGCACGCCCGAGGCCATGGCCTCGAGCATCACCATGCCGAAGGTGTCTGTAAGGCTCGGAAACACGAACACATCCGCGGAGGCGTAGCAGTCGGCCAAACCCTCGCCCTCGCGCACGCCTGTGAAAATCGCCGAAGGATAGCGCGCCTCGAGCTCCGCGAGCTGCGGGCCGTCGCCGACCACGACCTTGATGCCCGGCAGATCGAGGCGCAGGAACGCCTCGATGTTCTTCTCGACCGCCACGCGGCCCGCATAGAGAAAGACCGGACCCGCCCCGAAAAGGCGCACGCGCCGGGGGCGGAACAGCGTCGTATCGACCCCGCGCGTCCAGGGCAGCAGCCGTTCGAAACCGCGGCGGCTGAGGTCGGCTGCCAGGCTCTCCGTCGCCACCATGACGCCCGCGCTACGCCGGTGAAAGCGCCTCTGGATCGCATAGACCCAGGATTCCGGCACAGGCCAGCGCGCGCTCACATAGTCGGCAAACCGCGTATGGAAGCTGGTCGTGAACGGCCGCCGGCGCCGCTTGCAGTAGGCCCGCGCCATCCACCCGACGGGACCCTCCGTCGCCACATGAATGGCGTCAACCCTGGCCGCTTCGATCAGCTCCGTGCAGCGCCTTTGATCCGGGATGGCGAGCCCGATCTCCGGATAGCTTGGGCAGGGAACGCAACGGAAATTCTGCGGGCCGAGCACAACCAGCTCGGACCCGATGAGCCTGAGCTCATGCGCCAACCGCTGATAGGTCCGCACGACGCCATTGATCTGGGGAGACCAGGCGTCGGTCGCGAGCAGGATCCGCATCACGCCGCCTGAAGAGCCGGGTCCGCAACCGGACGTGCCTCTCGCGCGCGCATGACGTCGAGCCACCGGATCAGCTCCATCTCCCCGGTATGGGTCTCGGCCACCGCCGTGCAGCTCTCGACCCAGTCTCCCGTGTTGATGTAGTGCACGCCGTCGATGTCGCGGTCCGCGGCATGGTGGATGTGCCCGCAGATGACGCCGTCCACCTCGTGCCGGCGCGCCTCCTCGGCGAGGTTCTTCTCGAACTCGCCGATGAAGCTGACGGCCGTCTTGACGCGGTGCTTGAGATAGGCCGAGAGCGACCAGTACCCGAGGCCCAGCCGCCGGCGAATGAAGTTCAAGGGCCAGTTCGACCACAGCGCGAGCTCGTAGCCCCGGTCACCGAGGAAGGCGAGCCAGCGGGCATAGCGCACGACCACGTCGTACTCGTCGCCGTGCATGACGATGAAGCGGCGGCCGGCGGCCGTCGTATGCACCGCCTGGCGCTCGATCTCGATGCCGCCGAAGTGCATGCCCACGTAGTCGCGCAGGCCCTCGTCGTGGTTGCCCGGGATGTAGACGATCCGCGTCCCTTTGCGCACCTTGCGCAGGAGCTTCTGCAGCACGTCGTTATGGGTCTGCGGCCAGACGGCGCCGCGCTTGATGCGCCAGAAATCGAGGATGTCGCCGACCAGATAGATGGTCTCCGCCTCGTTGTATTTGAGGAAGTCGAGAAGCATATCGGCTTGGGACGCACGCGTGCCGAGATGTACGTCGGATATGAACAATGTCCGGTAGAAGCGTTCCGTCCCCATTCCCCAAAGCCTCCCAGCGGATGCCCCTGGGCTCCTTACAAGGGATTTGCATTTCAGGAGTATGACAGTCAGGCCCCTGCGGCGATGGGGCGAAGCCGGTCCGGTGGACAGGAGGCTGGAGGCCACGACCGTCCCAGCGCCTTGCCCAGTGGATCGGCAAAACACTCGGTCTAATCAAGGGCGTGAGGCACCCGCAGGCGGACGAGCCCCCAACCACGCATTAGTAAATGCGGACCGGGAAATAGCGCTCGACCAGCTCTTGGAACCGGCCGCTCTGGCGCACCCGCTTGAGCGCGTTGTTGATGAGGGTCTTGATCTGCGGATCGTTGCGCGGGAGCGCGACCGCCAGCCCGTCGCCGAAGTACTTGGGCTCGAGGAACGCCTCGCCCCTGAACTCGCAGCACTGCCGCGACAGCGATCCGTTGAGCCAGAAGGCGAGGCCGATGGCATCGTCGAAAATGAGCTCCACCTTGCCCTGCTGAAGCGCCTCGCGTGCAAGCTCGGGGTTCTCGAACAGCACGATGCGGCTGTCGCGGTAGAACGCCTTTACGAACGCCTCGTGCGCGGTGCCCTTGGCGACGCCGATGGTCACGCCGTCGAGCTCGTCCGGGCTGATCTCGCCGTCCGTTTCTCCCTTGCGGGCCGCGAACCGGCCAGGCGTATAGAAGTAGCGATCGGAGAAGTCGACCTCGGCCAGGCTTCCCGCCGTCACGCGGTGGGCCGCGATCACAGCATCGGCGTCCCCGCGCCTGAGCGCGATCAGAAGCTCTTCCCACGGCCGCACCTTGATATCGCACGCGGCACCGGCCTCAAGGCAGATCGCCCTGGCAAGATCCACATTGAAGCCGGAGAGCACGCCCTCGTCGTCGTAATAGTTGAACGGCGGAAACTCGCCCTCGGTCAGAAAGCGGATGACGAACCGCCGGGGCTCGCCCGAGCCGCCCTCGGGTGCGGTCGCGCCAAGCCCTGGCGCCTGGCCGCGGGCAGTGCCCGCGATCCCGACGCCGATCGTAAGCGCGAGCAGCAGCGCCATGACCGCACCGGCGATCGCACGCCCGGCAAGTGCGCTGCGTGTTGCGGTGCGAGGCACGGTTTCAGAAATCATGGCGTGAGAGATGTTGCGATGCGCTCGATCGAGAATTTTATTTAACATCGAAACCAATATGGCAAGATCGTTGCCGGCGTGAGCTGTGTGAAAAGGGCTCGCCCGAGGGGGGAATGCTGCGGGGGGCGTTTTCAAGTGCGTCACCATCCTGAGCATCGTGCGGGCCTCGCACCCGACGCGCGTGCCCAACACCTAACTATACTACCACGCATCCCGCTTTTCCCGTGGCCTCGGCCCGTCAGCCACCCCGCCGATCACCATGCCATCGAGCAATACGATCTCGACCAGGCCGTCAACGGCCTGCGCCGGCGCCGTCCAGAGCTTTCAGCCGGCGAGCCTACCTGGCCGTGGCAGCGATGGACGCTTTTCCTTCTGCTGCCGGCCTTTGCGATCCTGGCGGCCCTGGCCCTGACGCAGGCCGTATTCGTCCTCGCGGCCATCTTGGTCCTTCCCTTCTTCTGCATCGTGGCGGTGAGATCCGCCGCCTTGTGGAACACGGTCTTCACGACCCGCACGCCACCCGTCGCCGCCGTGGATCCCGAGACAGAGCCGCTCCTCCCGCGCTACTCCCTTCTGATACCCCTCTACGACGAGGCCGCCATCGTCCCGGACCTCGTCACGGCCCTTGGCGCCATCGACTACCCGCACGAGCGCCTCGAGGTGCTGCTGATCCTCGAGAAGGAGGACCGGGACACCCGCGCGGCGGTGGCAGCCGCCGAGCTCCTGCCGTTCATGGCGGTCGTGGTCGTGCCCGAAGGACGCCCGCGCACGAAGCCGCGCGCGCTCAACTATGCCCTGCGCCGCGCAACGGGCGATGTGGTCGGCGTCTACGACGCGGAGGACTTGCCCGAGCCCGATCAGTTGCGCCGCGCGGCGAGGCTGCTCGCGTCCGACCCGGCCATCGGCTGCGCCCAGGCCCAGCTCAATGTCCTGAACGATCAGGAGACCTGGCTCACCCGGCAGTTCGCCATCGAGTACACGGCGCTCTTCGATTGCCTGCTCCCGGCCCTCGAGCGCCTCGGCCTGCCCGTCCCGCTCGGCGGAACCTCCAATCACTTCCCGCGGGCGGTGCTGCACGAGGTCGGCGGCTGGGATCCGTTCAACGTCACCGAGGACGCCGACCTCGGGATCCGGCTTGCCCGCAGCGGCCGCACCGTGAGGGTGCTTGCCTCGACGACCTGGGAGGAGGCGCCTGCGAGCTTCGGAAGCTGGCTAAGGCAGCGGACGCGCTGGCTCAAGGGATGGATGCAGACCTACCTGGTGCACATGCGCGATCCCCTCCGCACGATGCGGGATCTGGGCTGGCTCCAGTTCTTCGGGCTTCAGGTGCTGATGGGCGGGCTCGTGCTTTCGGCCCTCGTGCACCCCTGGTTCTACGTTGTGGCAATCGCGGAAGCCGCATACGGCCCCCTCGGAGCGCCGTACCATCACGCGCTGTCCAGCGTTGTGACGGTGCTCGGCCTCACCAATCTCGTGCTGGGCTATGTCACGGGCGTCGCACTCGGCTGCGTGGCGGTCGCCGGACGCGGACGTCACCGGCTCGCCGTCTCGGCGCTTCTCATGCCGGTCTACTGGCTTTTGATCTCGCTCGCGGCCTACCGGGCGCTCTTCCAGCTCGCACACGCGCCCTACCGCTGGGAGAAGACCCAGCATCGCCCCCGCGCAGCCTTCAACAAGTCCGCGGCAGCAGAGTAAGGAGCATCACGTGCGGCCCCAGGGTCCCGGCTCTCAGCGCAATGCGCCTCGGCCGGGATGACAGAAGGGGAAAGCGCGGGTGGCCACCCCCTGTCATCCCGGCCAAGCGACGGCGAAAGCCGGAGCGCAGAGCCGGGACCCAGCGGCCACGCGCACATCGACCGCCCAAACACCTACGGCTTGATCACCACACCCCACGGCAGCCGTCCGACCGGCACCGACTTCTCGGGCTTCAGCGTTGCCACGTCGACGATGGTCATATCGTTGGTAAGCCCGTTGGCGACGTAGAGCTTCTTCCCGTCCGGTCCTAACGCCATGTGCCAGGGTCGCTGCCCGACCAGGATGTAATCCTTGATCGCGTAGGTCGCGACGTCGACCACTGCCACTCGGTTCGCCGTGGAGAGCGCCACGAACGCCGTCTTTCCATCGAGCGTGAAGCGGATACCCATCGGCTGGATCAGCTCGCGCCGGACGCCCGGGATCTCGAAACCGAACTTCTTGATGATCTTGTGCGTCCCGGGATCGATGACGGCCACCGTGCCTCCGATCTCGGCCGAGACCCACACGAGCTTCCCATCGCGCGTGAACTCGGCGACGCGCGGCCGCGTATCGACGAGCACGTTCGCCGTCACCTTGAAAGTCTCGTTGTCGATGAAGTGCGCCATGCTCGTCTGTTCGGACGTGGCGACGGTGAACGCATTGTCGGGCGATACCGCCATGCCCTCGGGCTCGACCCCGACGGGGATCTCGGCCAGCACCTTGCCGCTCACCCGCTCGATGACGGTGACGTAGCCCTCGTCCTCGTTGGCGATATAGATGCGCTCGCCCTTGGGATCGACGTCGAGCAACTCCGGATCGGGACCGGATTCGAGCGTGCGCACGATCTCGAGCGTCTCCGTATCCACCACGTCGAGCCGGTTGTCGTCGCCGGCGCATACGAGCAGCTCCTTGAAGTCGGGCGTCAGCACCCTGCCGCGCGGCCGCGCTCCCGTCTCGATGGTCTTCACGACTTCAAGCGTCTCGCTGTCGATCACCGTGACGGTATTGTCCTTCTCGTTAGAAACGAAGATCGTCGCGGCGCTCGCGGGGTCAACGTCAACGAGGGAAAACGCCGCCGCAAACGCCGCGGCCGGAATGAAGCGCTTCATGGGTCGTCCTCTCCTAGGGCAAGGTCTTATTTTTTGAACCGGCACTTCGTTTCGGGCTCGTCGAAGCCCAGGGTGTCGGTGAGAAACTTCTGGTGCAGGAAGCCGTCCTGCGGCGAGATGGAGACCAGCGTGCGCGGCCCCGAGAGCAGGATCGGCTGCCGCATCTGGTGGTCCCACTTCCGGAACGTGAGCCCCACGCCTTTGAATCCGGCCACCTCGAAGTCGGGAGACAGGATGAAGTCGTTGACCTCCTCCGGCTTGTTCTTGCCCGACCGCGTCACGGCCTCGCCCACGACGCGCACGGCGAGCCAGGCGGTGAAATCGCGCTCCGTCATAAAGCGCTTCGCCTGCTTCTCGAAGCGGTTCTGGAGCTGCGTCCCGGCGTACTGCTCGAACGAGCGATGCCACGCCACGGCCTGCAGCCCTTGGCTGCCGACCACGGGACGCGGCTCGTAGGTGCGGAACATCAGGTAGTCGCCGAAGGCTTCGCCCGCATCCGCGACGAAGATCACGTCGTACTCGGGAGCCCCCTGCGTCAGCATCGGCATCTGCGTCTGGATCTGCTGATGCCCGGAATCGGTGCGCCGCGATCCAGCATCGAACTCATAGGAGCGCTCGAGCACGATCTTGGCGCCAAACTTGTTGGCAGCGCGGCGGATCGCCGCCAGGTACTCCACGTCCCCAGGCGTCGTGCCATGGATGACGAACCAGCGTCGCCATTTCTTCCAGGAGAGATACTGCGCGAGCGCATCGGCGCGCATCGCCCAGTTCGGGATGATATGGAAGAGGTTGATCCGGCATTCCTCTTGCCGGAGCTCGTCACGGCTGGAGCGCGTGTTGAAGATGACGGCGTCCTTCGCCTCCGGAAGATCTACCACCGCCAGCAGATCCGACGGCTCGAGATCGGCAACGATCAGACCATTTCCGCTGGCAAGCTCGGCCTTGACCTTGGGCACGATGTCCTCGGTCGCTTTGGCCACCACTTCGACCAGCTCGAAATGCTGCTCGATGAGCCGGCCCGTCATGTTGTTTTCTTTGATAGCGAGGCGCGCGCCCTGCACGCCCTCGTCCGTGAGCGGCTTGTCGAGCAGCGAAAGCGGCAGCGGCTCCGGATAGCGCTTGCCGATGTAGACGATTTTCGTCACGAGCGCGCCCGGCGGCGCTTCGGTAGGCGCTTCCGGGATGGCGGCAGCGGGTTGAACCGCCGCCGCCCATCCCACGAAGAGCAAAAATGCGGCCGCCGAGCCGAGTGTTATTTTACTGGGCATATGCACGAGCCGCGATCCTCTCTCGTTACCAGGTTATCTTTTCCGCACGCCCCTTCCAGACCGAGCGAATCCAGGCGATGGCCTTCCAGATCCTCTCCTCCTCCTCGACGATGTCCTTGTAGGCCGGCATCGGGCCGACAACGCCTTCCTGACCCTTGCGGGAATAGCCTGCCTTCTGCAGGTCCTGGCTACCCAGCACGATCAGGCGGAAGAGCGTGTCGTCATCGCCGCCGTACACCCAGGTTTCGTTTGTGAGCGGCGGACACATGCCGCCTCCGCCCCCGCCGCCATGGCAGCCGTTGCAGGAGAGACCCATGTAAGCCTTGTATCCCTGCTCGACGATCTTCGGATCTTTGTAGTCGAACGGATTCTTAAGCTGGCCCTTCGGGGTTGCGTTGACGCGATCGATGGGCTTCATCGGAGCTCCCGCCTCGGCGGGAGCAGCCGCTTCCGGTGCCCCTTCGGCCTTCGGCTCGGCCGCTGTGGGCTCCGATTTCTCTGCAGACGCCGGCTCGTCTGCGGCACCGGCGGCACCGACGAACGTTCCGGTTGCGAGCGCTGCTATGAAGAGCAGCCTCAGGAATTGGCTTTTCACGTTTCAGTTCCTCGTGTCATTCAAGTTCCGCCTCCCGACAATCCGAGCGACAGCGAGGCACCTGTCGTTCGTCTCTCCTGTGCTTGCAGAGATGTTCGCTTTGCCGATGCGCACGGCGCGCCTCGCCCCATGCTCAAAGCTTTTCCTTTCCCCCGCCCGCCGCGTCGCCGCGGGAATGGGTACGCTCGGAGATGGTGGACTGGAACAGCGTGATGGACTTGACGGCATCCTCGTTGAGATTTTCGCGTGCAATGTCGATCGCCGTCTTTCCCGCCCGCGATTTGAGATTGGAATCCGCGCCTGCCTCGAGCAGCAGCCCAAGCATGGGGATGTTGCCTCGTGCCGCTGCGATCATGAGCGCAGAGACGCCATGCGCGTTGACGGCATTGACGTTGGCTCCCCGCTCCACAAGCGCGGTGGCGATATCCGTCGAGCGCAGGCCCTGCCGCCGCTCGATCTCCTTGGCGGCTTCCCCGACGGCGAGCTGGCTCGCCGCCACCATGAGCGGCGTGACGCGGTCGGTGCCGGCCACGGCGTTGACGTTCGCGCCGAGCTCGATCAGCGCCTTTGCCGCCAGAAGCTTGCTGCTCTCGATGGCAAGCGACAGCGGCCCGAAGCCGCCGTCCACCGAAGCCTCTATATCGGCACCCGCCGCAACCAGTGCGCGGATCGACGGCACATGGTTGCGCTCGGCCGCATGGATGAGCGCCGTGAAACCGTCCCTGTCGCGCCCGTTGACGTCCGCCTTGAGCTCGATGAGCAGCGGGATGATCTTGTCGTTGCGGTTACGCGCCGCGCCCTGCAGCGCGCCGTAGCCCTGCGCATCGCGCTTGTTGATGTCGGCGCCCTTCTCGACCAGGAAGCGGATACGGTCCGCGTCCGACGCCAGCACGGCGTTGGCAAGCTCCGCCTGGACATCGGCGCCCTCCGCGAGCCAGGCCTCAAGGCGCTCGCGGGTCACGCGCTGGTCGGGCGAAGCCTCGGCCTTGGGCCCCTCGCTGACCTCGAACGGCTTGGTGTAGAAGCCGTGCGCCGGCAGGTCGCCGGCCACCACGCAGCGGCTGCACTTGACCAGCGGCACGCCGTAGTCGCGCAGAATCTTCTCGATCTCGACGCGGTTTGCCTCCAGCGCGAACTCGAGCGCGAACTTGAGCACCACGTTGGTCGGCCTGACGCCGAGCGCGAGGTCGAACTCGAGCGGCACGTCGTCGTCCATGAGATTGACGGGCAGGATCGAGATCGGCTCACCCTTCATGGTCTTGTACCAGCCGGCGAACGGACCCCAGACGGCCGCCACGTCGATCTTGCCGTCCAGCACCTTCTGCACCTGATAGGTCGGCTGTTGCTCGGGAATCAGGTCGCCGTTGTGGCTAACGGTGTGCAGCACGACGTTGGAGCTATGCCCCCGCCGCTTCAGCACCTCGCGGATGGCCGAGGTCTGGTAGGCGCCGATCTTGAGCTCCTTGAGCTTGGGATCGTCCAGCCCCGAGATGTCGAGACCGCGATCGCTGCGCCAGGCCAGCACGTAGGTTGTGCGGTAGACGGGCAGTGTCGTGAGCACGCCGGCATAGACGCTCGGCATGTCGACAAGCACGTCGCAATCGTTGGTCTCGAACGTCTGGCGCGTGATGCCGCGCTCGAGATAGGGCCGCCAGAAGTTGATCACCTGCGTCCCCAAGGACTTGGCGAGCACGGCCATGATCTTGTTCTGGAACCCCTCCTCCGTGTTCGAGGAGAGCGGCATATTGCCGGGATCGCTGCACACCTTGAGCGGACCCAGCGTCTTCTGCTCGAAAGCCTTTTTGCCGGCAGCCCTGGCTGCGGTCTTCTCCGCCGCCGTGAGCTCGTCGAATTCCTTGTTGGCGCGGAACCCCGGATCGGCCGCCGACGCCGTACTTGCGAGCAGCCCCGGCAACATCCCTGCCGTCAGCACCGCCACGGACAAGCAAATCCGCAGCCCACCTGTCATCTTGTGAAGGTGGATCAGGGCGCGCGTGAATCCATCACGCTCACCGCCGGGCTGCTCCTCACCCCTCGCGCCTCCGCGCAAGGGCGAGGAAAAGCGCTGGCTTCCGCAAAGGAACGCCACTGGATGACCCGGCTGAACTGTCACGCCTATCCTATACATGCAAAATTTACTGTGACTCTATATCGTTGCGTAGCACGGCCACAAGCAAACAAGCCCGTTTGCGCTGATCAAGTTCCGTTGATCCCGTGACATTTTTCCCGGACGTAGACGGCAAAAACGCCCGGCGTCTTACAACGCCGGGCGTTCCTCACGTCAGCGTGGGATCACTCGTAGATCCGGAAGGTGAACAGCGTGCCCGCCTGCGGGATCTTGTCGAGGTTGGCCGCCTTGGTCATCGCCGTCGCGCCGATCGCACCGAACTTGTCGTTGAGATCGAGGCCCGCGGTCACCGGCACGCCGATCCAGCCGCCGATGCCGGCCAGCACCGAGACGTACTGCTTGCCGCCCACCTTGTAGGTGATCGGGTTGGCAATGATTCCCGAAGCAAGCTTGCGGCTCCAGAGCACCTTGCCGTCCTTGCGGTCGACCGCGCGTAAATCGCCGCCGAGCGAGCCGTAGAACACCAGGCCGCCGTCGGTCACCATGGTGCCGCCCCAGTTCGGATACGGATCCGGGATCTCCCAGTCCGCCGTGCCGGTCAAGACGTCGAACTTCTTGACCTTGCCGGTGGTGCCGGGTTTCTCAGGATACATGTACACGTTGGCGAACACATAGACCGTGCCTTGCTGCGTGTGCGTGCGCTCCTGCGGCTCAAGCTCCATGCACCAGTTGTTGGTGGGGCAGTAGAACTTGTTCGGCTCGGCCGGGTCGACGGCGCAGGGCTGCTGGTCCTTGCCGCCCATTGCCGACGGGCAGGCCGAGACGTTGCGGCCGCGCTCGAGCGGCGAGTGCTCGCGCACCTTGACCGGCCGGCCGGTCTTCAGGTCGACCTTCTCGGCCCAGTCCGTCGTCACGTACTTGTGAGCGCGGAGCAGATCGCCGTTCTCGCGGTCCATGACGTAGGCAAAGCCGTTGCGGTCGAAGTGAACGAGCGTCTTGCGCTGCTTGCCGTCCACCTCCATGTTGACGAGGATATTCTCGTTGACGCCGTCATAGTCCCACTGGTCGAAGGGCGTCATCTGGTAGGCCCAGACGGCCTCGCCGGTCTCCACTTTGCGGGCGAAGATGGTCATCGACCACTTGTTGTCGAACTCGCCCGTGTTGCACTCCTCGTGCGTCTTCTTCGAGCAGCGGTACGCGGGGCTCCAGAGACCCGGGTTGCCGGTCGAGTAGTAGACGATCTTCAGCTCGGGATCGTAGCTGAACCAGGCCCAGGCCGCGCCGCCGCCGATCTTCCACTCGTCGCCGACGTGCGTATGGATGCCGAGGTCCTTGCCGGCCGTGCCGTAATGCGGGTTGGCCTTGTTGGTCTCGGGCGTGAGGCACACGTCCTTGTCCGAGCCCGTCGAGTGGCATTCCCAGACCTTCTTGCCGTCCTCGAGGTTGTAGGCCGTCACGCGGCCGCGGGCCGCGAACTCGTCGCCGCCGAAGCCGAGGATCACGAGGTTCTCGGCGATGAGCGGCGCGCTCGTGCTCGTCTCGCCCTTCTCGGGCCAGGCGTGCTTGACAACCCAGACCTCTTTGCCGGTCGCGGCATCGAGCGCGATCAGGAAGCCGTCGAGCGTGCCGTAGTAGAGCTTGCCGTTAGCAAATGCGGGACCGCGGTTGACGGTGTCGCAGCAGGCGCGCGGCACGGCCGACTCGTCGCGGTCCGTCGTCTTGACGTAGTTCCAGATCTGCTTCGGATGGTCGGGATCGGAAAGATCGAGCCCCTGCGCGATGTTACACTGGGCCATGTTGGGACAGCCCGAGACGAAGAACAGCATCGGCTTGCCGCCCACGTCGTCGATGAACAGCGGCTGGCCTTCGTGGCCGCGTAGAGCGCCGGTCGACTGCGACCAGACCATCTGCAGCTTGCTGACGTTGTCGGTATTGATGTCCTTCAGCGTCGAATGGCGAGTGAGGGCATTGTCGCGCCCGGGCGAAGCCCATTGGTTGGGATCAGCCGCACGCTTGTCGACCTCCTCGTTCGCGAGGACCGGGCCGCAAAGCCCCGCCATCGCCAACATGAGGCTGCCCGTGAGCAGGCCAAGTCTGTTGGTCATTTCGGTCTCCTCTCCTAGCTACGAGGCTTGCGGCTTGGACCAGGCAAAGCACGGCCGTCCGTTCCGCAGGCTCCCCGACGAGGATCCGAGCGACGCGGTCGCTTACGCGAATTTTGGCTTTACGAATTCGATCGGGACTCTTGTGCGGGTCCCTTTGACTGAGCCCTGCGGGTGTGGCGCAGGAAAATCACCACAGTCGGATCGTCCGTCGCTCCCTGGCTTCAAGAGACAAGCGCCGATGAGGGCCGAGCGCAGGGACGCCTGAAGCGATCAGAGGCCGCGCATATGCTCTCACCAGCAGAGGGCACGGTAGGGATGTTATACCAGAACAGCGAGGGGGGAATTTCCCATAATGGATAGGAGAACTTCCTGTTCACGAACACGTGATTACACTCAGCCACGTGCGCACCAAGCAAAAAGCCGCCCGATCGGGACCGGGCGGCCGACGCGGATGTCGTAAGGTTAAAGCGGGACTAGCGCCCGAGACCGATCGAGGCCAGCTCAACCTGGCACTTCCGCCCGAGCTGGAAATATTTGACGAGCACGCAGCGCTTGACCTTGGCCACGGTCGGATCCTTGCCGATGCAAAGGCGCCTGACATCGGTCTCGCAGGCTGCACGGAGCGACGGCGTGACCTCCGGCGGCAGCTTGAACTCCTCCGCCACGGCTGCGGTCGCTGCAACCACGCCCGCACAGACCAACAGGGACCGCTTTACGCCCATTGTTCTACCCCTCGTCTTCCCACTGATGACGTGCCCTTTCACTGCACAATAAGGGCCAAATTGTGCATCGCGATAAGTATCTGGAGGACAAGGTAAAGTAGCAACGCCTCCGTGGCGTTGCAGACACAAAATGTGCAGCCCCTGACACCGCTGGGGTGTCAAGAGCCGCGAGCACGTGTACCCGCAAGCGGGCTCAGGCGGCCGTCACGCCAGTCGGCAACGCGCAGTCGACGCCCGTCCCGCCGAGGCCGCAGTAGCCGTGGGGAACCTTGGCCAGGTACTGCTGGTGATAGTCCTCGGCGAAATAGAACTCCGGCGCCGGCACGATCTCGGTCGTGATCGCGCCGTACCCCGCAGCCGAGAGCCGCTCCTGATAGGACGCGCGCGACGCCTCGGCCGCCGCCTGTTGCGCATCCGAGGTGACGTAGATGCCCGAGCGATACTGCGTGCCGACGTCATTGCCCTGCCGCATGCCCTGCGTCGGGTCGTGGCTCTCCCAGAACGCCTTGAGCAGCGCGTCGTAGGAGATCACCTTGGGATCGAACACCACGCGCACGACCTCGTTGTGCCCGGTCCGCCCAGTGCACACCTCCTCGTAGGTCGGGTTGGGCGTGAAGCCACCGGCATAACCGACCGCCGTCACCCAGATGCCGGCACCGAGCTCCCAGAACTTCCGCTCCGCGCCCCAGAAGCAGCCGAGCCCGACCATGGCCGTTTCCAGCCCATCCGGATAGGGCCCCTTGAGCGGCCTGCCGAAAATGAAATGCTCCTCCGCCGTGGGCAGCGGCGCGGGGCGGCCCTCGAGCGCGGTCTCCGCCGTGGGCATCTCGGTTTTCTTCCTGGCGAACAGCATTTTGACACCTGATGGATTAGGTTAGCTGAAAGCTATACGGACGCCGGGCACCCGCGTTGCAGGCATCGCGGTCACGTTTTCGAGAGGCAGGGCCTAGGCGCACAAATAGGAGAAGGGCATGGAAGTCCTCGGTTGGCTTGCCTCGACGCTACTGTCCATCGCGGGCCTCCTGCTGTCGCTGGTCTGGTTCCTGATCAGCGGCTGGGTCTCGACGCTGCTTCAGATCACCATCCTGGTCTTCGCGATCTATGGTATCAAATATGGATGGCGCCGCGCGCCGTTCGAGATCTGGCGGCGCACGGGAAGCTTCGTCCGCTTCTTCTGGAACTGGATCCGCGCCCGCGAGCCCGACCCCCGCCCGGACGTCGAGGTGCGCGAGGTGATCCGCGAGGTCCGTGTGCGCGAGTTCGGCGACATCAACCTCTCGACGGCCATGTCGCTCATGCTGCTCGCGGGCCTGGTCGCCGTAGGCTCGCTCTAGGCCTGGTCCCCTCGGCCACCCAATCGACCATTGGAGGCGTTGTTTCGGCTGTCCGGGAGATCCATAGAAAACGACGAACATATTCCGCGGAGGCCCCGATGATGCGCTTCAGCAAGATGCTCCTCCTCCCGCTCTTTTGGGTGCTGGCGGCACCTGCGGGAGCCGATCCCGTGACACACGATCGGCTGACGGCCGCCCGCGCCGATACGTCGAATTGGCTCATCCACGGCCGCGATTACGCGAACCAGCGTTTCTCACCGCTCGACCAGATTAATACCGGCTCGGTCAAGGGCCTCGCCCCGAAGTGGATCTATCAGACCGGGGTTTCCGCAACCTTCCAGACCACGCCGCTTGTCGCCGATGGGATCATGTATCTCTCGGCCCCGTTCTCGCACGTGATCGCCATCAACGCCGAGACGGGCCGCGAGCTCTGGCGCTACGAGCACAAGCGAAAGACCGAGAAGCTGTGCTGCGGCCCTGCCAACCGCGGCGTCGCAATCGGCAACGGCCTCGTGTTCGTTTCCACCGTCGATGCACGCCTCGTCGCGCTCGATGCCGCGACCGGCAACGTTGCCTGGGACGTCTCGCTCACGGACGGCGGCGAGGTGGCGACCGAGGACAAGCGCGCAAGGGGCGAAGGCAACACGCTGTCCGACCGCGGCATCACGGGCTCGACCGGCGTTGGCTCGGCGGCTGCGCCGCTCTTCTTCGACGGCTTGGTGTTCGCTGGCATCACCGGCGTGGGCTATGGCCTGCACTTGGACTCGGCCCGTCCCGGCATGCCGCTCGGCGCCGTGATTGGCGTCGCCGGCCGCTATGGCCGTCCCGGCTTCCTCGCCGCCTACGACGCGAAGACCGGCGCCAAGGTCTGGCAGTTCGATACGACGCAGGAGGGATGGGAGGGCGAGTTCCGCGACACCACGCCTGACGGCGTGAAGCTCCCGCGCGACATCCCGGCGGAGAAGGCGGCCGCGGCAAAGTTCAAGGACGCATGGAAGTTCGGCGGCGGCTCGGTGTGGCATGCGCCCGCTGTGGACACCGAGCGGGGCCTCATCTTCTTCGGCATCGGCAATCCGTCACCGCAGTCGATCGACGACACGCGCCCCGGCGACAATCTCTACGCATCGTCGCTGGTCGCGCTCGAGGCCAAGACCGGCAAGCTCGTCTGGCACTATCAGCAGATCCCGCACGACCTGTGGGGCTACGACGTCGCGAGCCCGCCGACTTTGTTTGACGTGACGGTCGACGGAGCGACGGTTCCCGCCGTAGGCCAGGCAAGCAAGCTCGGCTGGTACTATGTGCACGACCGCCGCGACGGAAAGCTGCTCTTCAAGTCCGAGGCGTTCGTTCCGCAAGCCAATCTGTTCGCGAGGCCGTCGCCGGAAGGTGTCGATGTCGCGCCCGGCGCGGGCGGCGGCTCGAACTGGTCGCCCACGTCCATAGACGAGAAGGCCGGCCTGGCCTACGTCGCCGCGATGCATCTTCCGATGCGCTACGTCATCCGCGAGATTCCCGCCGACGGCGATAAGCCCGCCATCAAGACTTCGGCGTTCCAGACCATAGACGGCGGCGAGAAGTGGGGCACGCTGACCGCGATAGATCTCAAGGCTGGGGGCCGCATCGCCTGGCAGCAGAAGACCGATGACCCGTTGCTCGGCGGCGTGCTCGCCACGGCCGGCGGCCTCGTCATCACGGGAGAAGGCAAAGGCGATCTCTCGGCGTTCGACGCCAAGTCCGGCGAGCGTTTATGGTCCTTCAACTGCGGCGCGGGCGTCAACGCCCCACCCGTGACCTATGCCGTCGGAGGCAAGCAGCTCATCGCCGTCGCAGCCGGCGGCAACCAGCTTTTCGGTTTCCGCCAAGGCGGCGCCGTGATCGCGTTCGGGCTGCCGGACTGACGGACAACTGTGTCGTGAGCACAATTTGTCGGCCGCGCGAGTGCAGAGAGAGACGCGCTCGGCATCAAGGATGATCCCATAGGTATTCCGACCTAGCGCCGGAGCAGCCGATCTTCTAATGTCGGCAGACGGAGCGGTTTGATGGGGGGCACGCCGGCCATGACCCATGTTCGCTATCTCGCATGCTTGGCTGCGTATCTGCTGTTCATGGGCCAGGCTTGCGCCGGCGCGTCGGGGCTCGCTTACTGCGCCAGGACAGGCAAGGTCGGAATGGCCAACGGCCTGCCCTCGGCGGACGCCGCAGCGCAGGCCGCCATCGACAACTGCGTCGAGCGGGGCGGCATTCCGGATTGCTGCACGAATCAGGTCCTGACCACCTCATCGGGCTGCATCGCGATCGCGCGCGGCCTGAACGACTTCGCCTTTGGACGCGGCGCGACGCCGGCTGAGGCGGTCGGCAACGCCGTCATCGAATGCCAGCTCAACACGCAGGAATGCATGGCCATGGGTCACTCCTGCGAGTGACATTGGAGAGCGCCTATGAGGTCGAGAGCCGGGAGTCTGATCTTCGTGGGATTGCTCGCCACCGCCGCTTTGTGGCCGGAGCCGGCGTCGGCCGGCGGCATGATCGGCCGCTGCGCGCAGATCTTGAAGGAGTACGTCGGCAAGCCAGCGCTCAAGGGCGCATCCGAGGCATTGGGCGCTTATCTGGCCGATCTCCTTCTCAACAAGGCCGTAGCCGCGCCGACGGCGCCGCAGGCGACTCCCGACGAGGCCCCGCCGCCGCCGCTGCCTGCAGTACCCTCCGCCGAAGCGCTCGAGCCGCCGCCCGAGCTCTCCATGGATTATTTCTACTACCTGCAGTCCCTGGGGCTCAGCGAGTGCGAGGTCCGCACGGCCATGGAGCGCACATTCGGACCGCCGTCGGCCAAGCGCTACAATCAGGACTGACGTGCGCGCCCGGCGAGCTCGTCGCCAGCGCGACGCCACAAACAAAAAAGCCGCCCAGGCGAGAGCCAAGGCGGCTTTTTTGTGCAGAGCGTGAAGAGGAGTTTGATGAATTCATGTTTCGCGTCACGCTTCGGCAGACCTGGCGACGACCTACTCTCCCGCGTCTTAAGACGAAGTACCATCGGCGCTGGGGCGTTTCACGGCCGAGTTCGGAATGGGATCGGGTGCAGCCACCCCGCCATAATCACCAGGTCGGCGGAAGCGTGAGGCGAAATCTGGTCTTTCCGTGCTTGCTCCTACGCCCATCGAGCGGCGTTTGTACACCGCGCCTTTCGGACCGAAGGTCCGCGGGCTGCGACTGCAGCCCCGGCGCGAGCGCCGCCCTCCCGGAGCCGCACCGCGCGAAAGCGCGGCATAGCGGCGTGAGGGATAAAGATGAGCATTGCTAAATGAGAGCGATCGAAGTTCGATCGAGCTATTAGTACCGGTAAGCTACATGCATTGCTGCACTTCCACACC
>NZ_JADZBI010000083.1 GCF_020852195.1 Hyphomicrobium sp.
CGTCGTCGAAGCCGGTGGTCGAAGCGGCGCCGCCGGCGCACTGGGCACCGTTCTCGTAGACCTTGCAGTCCTGGTAGGGGCCAGGCCCGAAACCCTTGATCGAAGCCACGATCATGCGCGGGTTGAGTTCCTGGATGCGCGCCCACGGGAAGCCCATGCGGTCGAGCGCGCCGGGCGCGAAGTTCTCCACCAGCACGTCGCAGGTCTTGATCAGAGCCTCGAGCACGGCCTTGCCGGTCGGGTTCTTGGTGTCGAGCGCGATCGACCGCTTGTTGTGGTTCAGCATCGTGAAGTAGAGGCTGTCGGCGTTCGGGATGTCGCAGAGCTGCGTGCGCGTCACGTCGCCGATACCCGGCTTTTCCACTTTGATGACGTCGGCGCCGAACCACGCCAGCAGTTGCGTGCAGGTCGGACCGGACTGGACATGTGTGAAGTCCAGGATCCGGATCCCTTCGAGCGCCTTGCTCAATGTTGTTTCCTCCTCGTGTCGTTTCTCGTCCCGGCGGGCTTGATGAAGTGCATCGGCGGCCCAGGCAATCTGGCATACTAGACACCAGAAGATCCGTCACGGAGTGACGACAGTATTCCTTTTCCCGATTGCCCTGGGAGGGCGTTGCTCCCCGCCGTCCGGGGCTTTTCGTCCGCCGATAGAGCAAAAAACGGCCGCCCCGCACATTGGGAAAGGCTGGCTCATGGTCTATAGTATGCCAGCGATAAAAGCCCGGACGCCATCGCCATTGAGAGAGGACGATCGTGCCTGAGAATTCCCAAGCCCAAGCACGCTGGCCGGTCGCGGAAACGCCCACTCCGGATCTTGTCCTGAAGCCGTTCGCGCCCGAGGAAACCTACAAGACCAAGGCCTACAACGCGCTGAAGCGCGCCATCATCAACATGGACATCTACAGCTCGTCCGAGCCGGCCTGGATCGACGAGCGCCAGCTGTCGGAGCGCCTTGGCGTCAGTAGGACGCCGGTGCGCGAGGCGATCGCCATGCTGGAGCAGCAGGGCTTCGTGAAATCGGTGCCGCGGCGCGGGATCATGGTCGTCAAGAAGACCAAGCGCGAGGTCATCGAGATGATCCAGGTGTGGGCGGCACTCGAGGGTATGGCAGCCCGCCTCGTCACGCAGCGCGCGAGCGATGCGGAGATTGCGCGTCTCCGGGCGCTCTACAATGAGAGCCACAAGCCCGAGGATCATCTGAGCGAGTACGCCACTGCCAACATCCGCTTCCACCAAACCATCATCGAGCTGACGGGCTCCAAGCTCCTGGCCGAGATGACGGAGAGCCTGCTGCTGCACGTCCGCGGCATCCGCCAGATCACCATCGGGCGCGAAGACCTCGCCCGCCGCTCGATCCAGGATCATCTCAAGATCATCGAGGCCATCGAGAAGCGCGACACGGAACTGGCCGAGAAGCTCGCCCGCGACCACACTCTGGGTCTCGCCGCCTACGTCGATGAGCACGGCGAAGGCATCTTCGACTGAGCTGGGGATTCACCTCCGCCATGGACTCAAACCCGCTACGACAACGCACGACATGAGCTCTCCTGATAGCGCAGGCGCAACGCCTCAGACCTCCCCCGCCGTCAGCGTCGTGGTCCCGTGCTGGAACGCCGGACAGTTCCTCGACGGACTGTTCGAGTGTCTCGACAAGCAAACCTTCGAGAATTTCGAGGTCATTGTCGTCGACGATGGATCGACGGAACCGGAGACGTTGAAAACTTTGAGCGCGTTGCCGGCCTCCGTGCGATTGGTCCGGCAAGAGAACCGCGGGCTGCCGTCCGCCAGGAACACGGGTTTTCGCTCCGCGAAAGGCGAATTCGTCTTGCCGCTCGATTGCGACGATCGCATCCAGCCGGAGTTCCTGGCTCTCGGCGTTGCAACGCTCGAAGCCAACCGCAGCATCGATTTCGTGTTCAGCCACATGCTGCTCACCGGCGCTCGCCAAGGCGTCGTCGAGCGCAGCTTCAACCCGTTCGACCAGCTTTTCCTCAATCAGCTTCCCTACGCACTGTTGATGCGCAAGGCGGCATGGGAAAGAGTGGGTGGATACGATGAGAGCATGACGGGCGGATACGAGGATTGGGACTTCAACATGCGCCTGATCCGCAGCGGCTCGGTCGGTCAATCCTTGAAAGCACCGTTATTCGTTTATCGCGTCGCGGGCGACGGCATGCTGCTGCAGAAATCTGCACGACGGCACGGAGAGCTGTGGCGCCGCATCCGCAACAAGCATCCCCAAGCCTACCGGCTGTCCAGGCTGATGCAGCTTCGCCGCGAGAGCGGGCCGGGCAAGGTGTCGCTCACCGTAGCCGCGGCGCTGCTGACTTCTGCTCTTTTGCTGCCGGACCGCATCTTCGGCGCGCTCTTCCATCGCGCGCTCGCCTCGCGCGCGAGGTGAGCGCAGAAGACACGCCGCTTACGAGAGGGTCGCCAGGAAAGCCTTGTAGGTGTCGGCTATCCCACGCTCGAGCGAGATGCTGGGCCGCCAGCCGAGCTCCGCGAGCCTCTCCGAGCTCATGAGCTTGCGCGGCGTGCCATCGGGCTTCGAGAGGTCGTGGACGATCTTGCCCTTGAATCCGACGATATCGCACACGAGACGCGTGAGATCGAGGATCGTGATGTCCGATCCGAAACCGACGTTGACGTGTCCTTCGCCGCTGTAGACCTTCATGAGGTGCACGCACGCATCCGCACAGTCCTCGACATGCAGGAACTCGCGCCGCGGCGTCCCCGTCCCCCAGACGGTGATCTCGCTCAGGCCCTGCTCCTTGGCCTCGTGCGCTTTGCGGATCAGCGCCGGCATCACATGACTCGAGTTGAGGTCGAAGTTGTCGCCGGGACCATAGAGGTTGGTCGGCATCGCGGAGATGAAGTCGCGCCCGTACTGCCTGCGGTAAGCCTGGCAAAGCTTGATGCCCGCGATCTTCGCGATCGCATACCATTCGTTGGTCGGCTCCAGCGGCCCGGTCAACAGGGCATCCTCGGAGATCGGTTGAGGGGCGAGCTTCGGATAGATGCACGACGACCCGAGGAACAGCACCTTCTCGACGTCGAAGTCGTGCGCGGCCTTGATGATGTTCGCCTCGATGATCAAGTTGTCGTAGAGGAATGTCGCCGGGTAGGTGTCGTTGGCCAGAATGCCGCCCACCTTTGCCGCTGCGACGAACGCCGCTTGCGGGCGGTTCTTCTCGACCCATGCCTCGACATCCTGCTGGCGCGTCAGGTCGAGCTCCTTGCGGCCGGCCGTCAGCACCTCGCAGTTCTCCGCCACAAGTCTTCGCACAATCGCCGAGCCGACCATGCCGCGGTGTCCCGCGACCCAGACACGCTTTCCTGCCAGTGGATAGGCTCCGGCAGATTGCGCTTCGACGTGCGTCATGAAACCTCCAGGTCGGACAACTCAAGCGGTCTTAGAACCGCCGGCAACTCAAACAACGCCCGGGCGCGAAGCCGCGGCGGGCAAACCCATCGCGGCAATCAGCCGGGCGTTCGATTTCGCAACGTCGAAATTCTGCTCCGCCAGCATCCTGCTTTTGCGCCCCATCGTTTCGATCAACTGCGGCTCAGCCACGAATCGCAGCATCGCGTCGGCGAGTGCATCCGCATTCTTCACCTCGACCAGGAATCCGTTTTCTCCGTCCTCGACCGTATCGCGGCATCCCGGCACGTCAGTCGTGATCACCGGCTTCCCCATCGCCATCGCCTCTTGCGTCGAGCGGGGCACGCCTTCCCGATACGAGGGCAGCACGAACACACTCGACTGAGCGATCCACGGCCCCACGTTCACTTGCCCCGGCCACTCCAACAACCCTTCCCCAACCCAATCTTCGACCTGTGCCCGGCTTAAGCCACTCGGATTGCTGTCGACGTCGCCCAGAATGACGAAGCGGACGCGAGGATCCTGTGCCTTGACCCGACGAGATGCCTCGACCAATTCAATAAGGCCTTTCTCGCGCAGGAGGCGACCAATGAAAAGAAAGGTTAAGGGGTCGGTCACGGGCGGCGCCTCTTGCCACACCGAGAGATCCACGCCGATGGCGCCCATCACGTCCGCCTTCTCCTCGGCGACGAGACCGGTGCTGACGAACTCTCGCTTGTCGTCGGCATTGAGAAAGAACGTGTGCGTTGCCCGGCCTAGCGCCAGCTTATAGAGAGAGGACGCCGCGAATCGCAGCGCGCGGCCCTTCGGCGTGGCGTCGTCCATGAACACATGGCCGAGCCCTTCGATCATGGCGAACCGCTTCGGCACCCCGGCCATCCAGCCCGCCAAGGTCCCGTAGATCACCGGCTTGATCGTATAGGCGAGGATCACATCCGGCTTTATGTCACGCAGGTCTCTGACGAGGCTGGCAACAGCCGCCACATCCCGCAACGGGTTCATGCTGGTTCTTGCGAGCTGATGAGGCCGCGGCTCCGCGCCAAGCTCACGGACCGCGTTGGCGCTCGCGTCGTCATAATCGGGAGCGAACGCAAAAACCTCGACGCCCCGTGCAACCACATCGCGGATCAGAGATCCGCGAAAGTTTTGCATGGAAAATGCTTGATTTCCAATCAGGGCGAGACGCGTTTTGGCCATGATTACTTACGTCGACCGTGGCCACTCGTGTTTGATACCCGAACCCTTAAAACAAGCATTGGCTTCTTTATAACCAGCCGCCATCGAAAACTCACTGCAACCTTAGCGCATTCCGCACATCATAAGCCTCGATTGGGGTATTAATATCACGACAGCGTATAATCCTTATACGGACATAAACCAAGTTCCAGCCCGCCCTCGGCCGAATCTCCATCACGCCACAGTCAGGCCGTTGATAGGAAAGTGGTTTCCGCAAAGCGCAGCCGAGATCCGAGCCCATCGGCACGCGTTGAGAGGACAAGCGATCACGAATGCCGATCTAGCGCGAACGCGCGAAACGTCCGCAGGTTCGCCACTGCCTGACATCTCGGCACCCGGGCGAAAATGAGGGCAATTGGCCGGGGCGCTGCGCCGAAAAGTTGCCTGTCGGCAGGCAAATGCTGTTTGGCACGCCTCGTGCAGCTTGCCTCTACATAATGCCTCTAGGGTTCCGGTCGCCGTCTCGCGCGACGATGCTGGTCCGAGAGAGGTGCTCTCGCCCAAGCCCCGGTTTGAGCGAAGCCACGGCGGGATAAAAGCCCGGGAGACCTACACCGCAAGGAGCTTCGGCTCTCGAACGGAAGGCCTCCTCGCGTGCGTCTTGCGCCGCCCGTTCCCCAGGCCCTTGCGGATGACTGTTGGTGTGGTCAGCACAGGGGTGTTTTCATGAACCGGTCCGTTTCCAGTTTCCTCAAGAGCGCCGTCGCCGCGGCTGCAAGCCTGGCGCTCGCGCTTCCCGCGGCAAATGCCGCGGAGAAAAAGGACTTCAAGGTCGCCTGGTCGATCTACGTCGGCTGGATGCCGTGGGGCTACGCCGCCGACACGGGCATCGTGAAGAAGTGGGCCGACAAGTACGGCATCAACATCGAGGTCAAGCAGTTCAACGACTACGTCGAGAGCATCAACCAGTACACGGCAGGCGCCTTCGACGCCGTGACGCTGACCAACATGGACGCCGTGTCCATTCCCGCCGCGGGCGGCGTCGACACCACGGTCGTCATCACCGGCAGCACCTCGGAAGGTAACGACTCCATCATTCTCAAGGGCAAGGACAAGCTCGAGGATATCAAGGGCCAGACCGTCAACCTGGTCGAGTTCTCGGTCTCGCACTACCTGCTTGCCCGCGGCCTGGAAAGCATCGGGCTCTCCGAGAAGGACGTGAAGGTGGTCAACACCTCGGACGCCGACTTGGCGTCCGCCTACAAGACGCCTGACGTCACCGCCGTCGTCACCTGGAAACCGATCGTCTCGAGCATTCTCGAGAACCCTGACGCCAAGCTGGTCTACGACACGACCAAGATTCCGGGCGAGGTCATGGACCTGTTGGTCGCCAACACCGAGGTACTGAAGGACAATCCCAACTTCGGCAAGGCGCTCGTCGGCATCTGGTACGACACCATGAAAGTGATGTCCGACGGCAACGCGGCAAAGGAAGCCATGGCAAAAGCCGCCGGCACCGATCTCAAGGGCTACGAGGAGATGCTCGCGACGACCCAGCTCTTCTCCGATCCCAAGGCCGCCGTCGCCTTCGTGACCAGTGATGGGGTCAAAACGACGTCCGAGAAGGTCTCGACCTTCCTGTTCGACAAGGCGCTCCTTGGCAAGGACGCCAAGTCTCCGGGGGCCATCGGCATCGAATTCCCGGACAAGAGCGTCTTCGGCGAAAAGGACAACATCAAGTTCCGCTTCGACGCCACCTACATGCAGGCCGCCGCCGACGGAAAGCTGTGAGCTGACGCCATTGCGCACAAGATCGTAGGGCCGCGGGAGAACCGATGCGTCTGTTGAACCTGAAACCCGACAGAACGTGGAGCATCGCCCTCGCGGCCTTGCCGTTCGCGGCCTTGCTTGCCGCTTATATGATGGGCTCGGCCATGCGCTTGGCCGAGAACCCCAACGACAAGCTGCTGCCGAGCCTCACCGCCATGGGCGAGGCCGTGAAGCACTATGCGTTGGAGCCGGACCCGCGCAGCGGCCTCTATCTGATGTGGAACGATACGCTGTCGAGCATGTCGCTCCTGCTGACGGCGCTGGCGATCTCGACCTTCATCGCGCTCGTCTTCGGCATCCTGATCGGACTGCTGCCGATCATGGGAGCGACCTTCGGCCCGGTCGTCGGGGTGGCCTCCATGGTCCCGCCGCTGGCGTTGCTGCCGATCCTGTTCATCATCATGGGTCTCGGCGACGCGGCCAAGATAGCCCTGATCGTCATCGGCACCGCGCTGAAGCTGATCCGCGACGTGGCGCTCCGCGTCGAGGACCTGCCCCGCGAGCAGCTCATCAAGGCACAGACGCTCGGCGCGTCCACCTGGCAGATCGGGCTGCGGGTCGTGCTGCCGCAGATGCTGCCGCGCCTCATCGACTCCGTCCGCCTCGAGCTCGGTCCCGCGTGGCTGTTCCTGATCGCCGCCGAGGCCATCGCCTCCGACTCCGGTCTCGGCTACCGCATCTTCCTGGTCCGCCGCTATCTCGCCATGGACGTCATCATCCCCTACGTCATCTGGATCACGCTTCTCGCGTTCCTGATGGACCTCGCGCTGCGCCTCCTTCAGCGCAAGGCGTTCCCCTGGTTCGCGGGGGCACGCGCTGCATGACAGCCATCGTCTTCGACAACGTGTGGAAGGAGTACGGCGACCACGTCGTGCTCGAGCGGATCGATCTCACCATCGCGCCGCGCTCGTTCGTGGCCCTCGTTGGGCCCTCGGGCTGCGGCAAGACCACGTTCCTGCGCATGCTTCTCGGCGAGGAGAAGCCGACCCGCGGCAAGATCCTCGTCGGCGGCAATCCGCTGAAGACCGAGCCGGACGCGGATCGCGGCGTCGTCTTCCAGCGCTATTCGGTGTTCCCTCACCTCACCGTTCTCGCCAACGTCATGATCGGCCGCGAGTTCGAGCGCGCCTGCCTCCTGGGCAAGCTCTTCGGGGAAGCTCGCCGCGCCGCCGAGGCCGAGGCGCGCCATCTGCTCGAGGCCGTCGGCCTCAAAGGCCATGAGGACAAGTATCCCGCATCGCTATCGGGCGGCATGCAGCAGCGCCTAGCGCTTGCGCAGGCCATCAACCGCAAGCCCAGAATTCTCCTGCTGGACGAGCCGTTCGGCGCGCTCGATCCCGGCATCCGCGCCGATATCCATGTCCTCATCCGGCGCATCTGGAACGAGAACAGTTTGACCATCGTAATGGTGACTCACGACCTCTCCGAGGCGTTCCGCCTCGGAACGCGGGTCATCGCCTTCGAGCGCCCGCGCAACCGGCCCGAGGAGCTGGAGCGCTACGGCGCGACGCTGGGCGAGGTGTCCGCAAAGGCGATCGTCGCCGCATCCGGCGCCAGCATCACCCAGGATTTCGACGTCTGGCCGCGCAAGGTGGCAGAGCCTCTGCCAAGCGCGGACACCCAGCTCGATCTCAAGCTCGCGTCCGCCAACGGCGCCAAGCCGCCCGGCTGACGACGAACGATCCCGCCGGGGACGACCCCGCGCGGCTTCTTTCTCACCCGGGACGGCCCGGACGGATCAAGCGGGGTCGCACACCCGCAGAGAGGAGCAGCGACGTGAGCGAAGCGATCTACAGCGATGTCCTTCCGGGAGGAAAGCACTGGTCGCTGACCATGCGGCGCAATCATCGCCTGCGTCTGGTCGATGTCGAGGGCGGCGCCAACGTCGGCATGCTGTTCTACAATCCCGTGAACCTGCTCGAGCGCTACAACGCGCCCGACACGCTGAAGTGCCAGCACACCTTCAAGCTAACGCAGGGTCACTGCCTCTACTCCGACATGGGGCGCATCTTCTGCGCCGTCGTCGCCGACACGGCCGGCTGGCACGATACCGTCTGCGGGTCGAGCACCAGGGCGATGGTCGCCGCACGCTGGGGCGATGCGTCTTACCAGACCCACCGCAACGACTGGCAGCAGAACGGCCGCGACAGCTTCCTCGTCGAGGCCGCAAAATACGGGATGAGTCGGCGCGATCTCGCCGCCAACATCAACTGGTTCAGCAAGGTCGCAACCGACGAGAGCGGCACACTCGCCTTCGACGCGGCCGCCGCAAGGGCTGGCGCGCTGGTAGAGCTGCGCTTCGAGATGGACACGCTCGTCCTCTTCCACACCTGCCCGCACCCGCTCGATCCGAGCCCCGCCTATCCCCGCAAACCCGTGCGCTTTGAGATCCTCGAGGGAGAGCCAGCAGCAACCAACGACGCCTGCCGCCTCTCCGCGCCGGAGAACGGCCGAGGCTACGAGAACACTCTGCTTCTCCACGCCGGCTGCTGCTGAGGGAGAAGCGTCATGATCAAGGAAAGCACGCTTGCGTCCGACGCGGCCACCTACCGCAAGACCGTTCTGGCCGGCGACTACTGGATGCACGTCGTCAAGCGTGGCGAGACGCTGCGCATCGTCGACCTCGAAGGCAACCAGGCCGCCGACACCCTCTTCTTCAACGCCGACGACCCTTACGAGCGATACTCCGCCACCGACACCATCCGCGAACAGGGCAACGTCTACCTCGGCCCAGGCTCGGCTCTGCTGTCCGACCTCTGCCGCCCGCTGATGACCATCACCGCCGACACCGTGGGCCGCCACGACACGCTGGGCGGCGCCTGCGCGACGGAGAGCAACACCGTCCGTTACGCGCTGGAAAAGAAGAGCATGCACGCCTGCCGCGACAGCTTCCTCCTCGGCGTGATCGAGAACGAGCAGTACGGGCTCACCAAGCGCGACATCGCCCACAACATCAACTTCTTCATGAACGTGCCGGTGACACCCGACGGCGGCCTGACCTTCGCCGACGGCGTCTCGGGCCCCGGCAAGTACGTCGAGATGCGGGCCGACATGAACGTCATCGTGCTGATCTCCAACTGCCCGCAGCTCAACAATCCCTGCAACGCCTACAACCCCACGCCCTTCGAGGTACTGATCTGGCCGGAGGGCGCCTGACGTGTTCAAGAAGGTCCTCATCGCCAATCGCGGCGCCATCGCCTGCCGCATCATCCGCACCCTCGGGAGGCTCGGTATCGCGAGCGTCGCCGTCTACTCCGAGGCCGACCGCCATTCCATGCACGTCGCACAGGCGACCGAGGCCGTGGCCATCGGACCCTCGCCCGCCGCGCAGAGCTATCTCAAGGCCGAGGCCATCATCGAGGCCGCCAAGGCCACCGGCGCCGAGGCCATCCACCCCGGCTACGGCTTCCTCTCGGAGAACCCGGACTTCGCCGAGGCCTGCGCCTCAGCCGGCATCGTCTTCATCGGCCCGCGCCCCGAGCACATGCGCGCCTTCGGTCTCAAGCACAGGGCGCGCGAGCTGGCACTGGCCGCAGGCGTGCCGCTCGCACCCGGCTCGGGACTGATCGACAGCCTTGTCGCCGCCGAGTCCGAGGCTGAGCGCATCGGCTACCCCGTGATGCTGAAGAGCACGGCAGGCGGCGGCGGCATAGGCCTGCAGCTCGTCAACGCGCCCAACGAGCTGGCGCCGCTCTACGAGCGCGTCGAGCGCCTGGCCCGCAACAACTTCAAGGATCCCGGCTTGTTCCTCGAGAAATACGTCGCGCGCGGCCACCACATCGAGGTGCAGATCTTCGGCGACGGCAAGGGCCACGTGGTGGCGCTCGGCGAGCGCGACTGCTCGGCTCAGCGCCGCAACCAGAAGGTCATCGAGGAGACGCCCGCGCCGAACCTCTCCGACAAGACCCGCGCCGCGCTCTGGCAAACCGCCCGCGAGCTCGGCCAATCGGTGGCCTACGAGAGCGCCGGGACCGTCGAGTTCCTCTACGACAGCGATACCGGCGAGTTCTATTTCCTGGAGGTCAACACGCGCCTCCAGGTCGAGCACGGCGTCACCGAGGAGGTCACCAGCCTCGACCTCGTCGAGTGGATGGTTCGCCAAGCGGCAGGCGAGACCCTGCCCCTCGACCAGGACCGCATCGCCCCGGAGGGCGCCTCGATCCAGGTCCGCCTCTACGCCGAGGATCCTGGCCGCGACTTCCGCCCCAGCTCCGGCCAGCTTTCGCACGTCGCGTGGCCGCAGGACACCCGCATCGAGACCTGGGTCGAGAGCGGCGCCGAGGTCTCCCCGTTCTACGATCCCATGCTGGCCAAGATCATCGTCAAGGCCGATACCCGCGACTCCGCGCTCACCAAGCTGCGCCATGCACTCGCAGCGACCGAGATCGGCGGCCTCGAGACCAACCTCGACTACCTGCGCCAGCTCGCCGCCTCCGAGGTGCTGGCCGCGGGAGAGATCCTGACACGCACGCTGGCGAGCTTCCCCTATCGGGCCGAGACCATCGAGGTGCTGGCGCCCGGCACGCAGACGACGATCCAGGATTGGCCCGGCCGCACCGGCTATTGGGCCGTGGGCGTGCCGCCGTCCGGCCCCATGGACCATCTCTCGTTCCGCCTCGCCAACCGCCTCGTCGGCAATCCGGAGGGCTCGCCCGCACTGGAGCTGACGCTCTCAGGCCCCACGCTGCAGTTCAACACCGACACCGTCATCTGCCTCGCCGGCGCCGAGATGAGCACGACAATCGGCGGCCGCGCCGTCCCTTATTGGCAGCCGGTCGGCGTCGCCGCCGGAGACGTCTTGAAGCTCGGCAGCGTGACGGGAGCGGGCGCACGCGCCTATCTCGCCGTGCGTGGCGGCTTCGACGTGCCCCCCTATCTCGATAGCCGCGCCACCTTCACGCTCGGCAAGTTCGGCGGTCACGGTGGCCGCGCACTGCTCCCCGGCGACATCCTGCATATCGCGGAGCCGGACGCCGAGAGCGGCGCCAGCGCGGCCGCACCGCTCACCGTGAGCCTCCGGCCCGAGCTGACGCGCACCTGGGACATCGGCGTCCTCTACGGTCCGCATGGCGCGCCCGACTTCTTCACCGAGGCCGACATCAAAGTGTTTTTTGCCGCCGACTGGGAGGTGCACTACAATTCCAACCGCACCGGCGTGCGCCTGATCGGCCCGAAGCCGCAATGGGCGCGCGCGGACGGCGGCGAGGCCGGGCTGCACCCGAGCAACATCCACGACAACGCCTACGCCATCGGCGCCGTGGACTTCACCGGCGACATGCCGGTGATCCTCGGACCCGATGGTCCGTCGCTCGGCGGCTTCGTGTGCCCAGTCACCATCGTCGCGGCCGAGCTGTGGAAGCTCGGCCAGCTCCGGCCCGGCGACAAGGTCCGCTTCCAGCGCCTGTCGCCCACCGAGGCGCGCGCCCGCGAGCTGCGGCAGGATCACGAGGTCGCAACCCTCGCGCCGGCCGCCGCCCCGCAGCTCGTGAGCGTCAACGGCCTCGGCAACGACGACTGCATCGTCAGCGTCCGCCCTGAGCGGGGCGCGCTGCCCCGTGTCGTCTACCGCCGTGCGGGCGACAAGTACCTGCTGATCGAATACGGCCCCATCGTCCTCGACTTCGAGCTGCGCTTCCGTACCCATGTGCTGATGACGCGGCTCAAGGCCTGGAGCCTGCCCGGCATCATCGACCTCACGCCCGGCATCCGCTCGCTGCAGGTCCATTACGACAGCCGCATGCTGTCGCTCGCCGCGCTGCTTGAAGTTCTGGCGCGCATCGAGGACGGCATGGACGACATCGGCGACATCGAGGTGCCGAGCCGCATCGTGCACATGCCGCTCTCGTGGGACGATGCCGCGACTCAGCTCGCGATCACGAAATACATGCAGTCCGTGCGCGCGGATGCACCCTGGTGCCCGTCCAACATCGAGTTCATCCGCCGCATCAACGGGCTCGACAGCATCGAGGACGTGAAGCGCATCGCCTACGGCGCGAGCTATCTCGTGCTCGGCCTTGGCGACGTCTACCTCGGCGCCCCTGTTGCGACGCCGCTCGACCCACGCCATCGCCTGGTCACGACCAAGTACAATCCCGCGCGCACCTGGACGCCGGAGAACGCCGTCGGCATCGGCGGCGCCTATCTCTGCATCTACGGCATGGAGGGCCCCGGCGGCTACCAGTTCATCGGCCGCACGGCGCAGGTTTGGAACACGCACCGCGTCACGGACGAGTTCGACGCCGACAAGCCGTGGCTGCTGCGCTTCTTCGACCAGATCCGCTTCTACCCCGTCTCCGCCGACGAGCTGCTCGCCTTCCGCGATGGCTTCCTGCAAGGCAAGGTTGGCCTCGACATCGAGCCGACGACGTTCAAACTCGCCGATTACCGCCGCTTTCTGGCTGACAACGCAGCTGCGATCGCCGCCTTTAAGGCACGCCAGCAGGCGGCCTTCGAGGAGGAGCGCTCACGCTGGCAGGCGAGCGACCAGTCGGGCGCCGCCGCGAGCGACGCATCGGGAGAGGAGGCATCCGACGATGCACTGGCCGACAACGCCATCGCCGTGGCAAGCCCGGTGCCCGGCGCCGTGTGGAAGGTGGAGGTCAGCCAGGGCGTACGCGTCAAGGAAGGCGATCTCCTCGTGGTCGTCGAGTCCATGAAGATGGAGATGAGCGTGCACGCACCCTCTGACGGTGTCGTCGCCGAGGTGCGCTGTGTCGAAGGGCGCGCCGTCGCGCTCGGGCAAACGCTCGTGGTGCTGCTGGACACGTCGTCGGAGGCCGTACAATGACCGCGCCGCTCACGTCCCAGTCGCTCGACATCGACGCGCTGAAGGAAGGCTACGCCGCGGGCGCGTTCATACCGTCCACCATCGTCGAAGAGGTCTACCTCCGCATCGCAGACGCCGGCGAGCGGCCGGTCTGGATCACGCTCGTGCCGAAGGAAATGGCGCTGGAGAAAGCGAAGCGCGCACAAGGGCCGTTGGCCGGCATCCCGTTCGCGGTCAAGGACAACATCGACGTCGCGGGCCTGCCAACGACCTGCGCCTGCCCCGACTTCGCCTACGTCCCCGAGCGCTCGGCCACCGTCGTCGAGCGCCTGGAAGCCGCGGGCGCAATTCTCATCGGCAAGACGAACCTCGACCAGTTCGCGACCGGTCTCGTCGGCACGCGCTCGCCGTACGGCATCCCGGCCAGTGTTTTCGATCCCGACTACATCTCCGGCGGCTCGAGCTCGGGCTCGGCGGTTGCCGTCGCATCCGGCCTTGTCTCGTTCGCGCTCGGAACCGACACCGCCGGGTCGGGCCGCGTCCCGGCGGCTTTCAACAACATCGTCGGCCTGAAGCCGACCAAGGGCCTCGTCAGTGCGCGCGGCGTGGTGCCCGCCTGCCGCACGCAAGACACCGTATCGGTCTTCGCGCTCACCATCTCCGACGCCGCTGCAGTGACGTCCATCGCGGCCGCCTTCGACGGCGAGGACGTCTATGCGCGCAAGGCCATGCGCCCGTTCGCGGTCGAGACGCCGCCTGCCGGCTTGCGCGTCGGCGTGCCGGCGGACGGTCTCGAGTTCTTTGGCGACGGCGAGGCCGAGCGCCTCTATCGCATGAGCGTCGAGCGCCTGGCGGAAAGAGGCGCGCGCATCGTCGAGATCGACTTCGCGCCCTTCCGCGACGCGGCCCGGCTTCTCTATCAAGGCCCGTGGGTGGCCGAGCGCCTGGCCGCTATCCGCACCTTCGCCGAGCAGCGTCCCGAAGCGCTCCACGAGGTCGTCGGTGCCATCATCCGGGGCGCCGACAAGCTCTCCGCCGTGGAGACCTTCGAAGGCATGTATCGCCTCGCCGAGCTGACGCGCTCTGCCGAGGCGCAGTGGCAAACGATGGACGCGATGCTGCTGCCGACTACCGGCACCACCTACCGGATCAGCGACGTGCTGGCCGATCCGATCCAGCTCAACTCGAACCTCGGCACCTACACCAATTTCGTCAACCTGATGGACCTTTCCGCACTCGCAGTCCCGGCGGGCTTCCGCCCGAACGGCCTGCCGTTCGGCGTGACCCTCATCGGGCCCGCATTCGACGACGGTCGGCTCGCCGCCATCGGCGATGCCCTGCACCGCACGCTTCCCGACCAGAGGCTCGGGGCAACGACCCGGCGCCTCGATGAGACGCCGGCCGCAACCCCGTCCACCCCGGGCGGTCGAGTCGCAGTTGCCGTCGTCGGCGCGCATCTCACCGGGCAGCCGCTCAACAGCCAGCTCCAGGAGCGCAACGCCCGCCTCGTCACGACCGCGCGCACGGCGCCCGGCTACCGCTTCTACGCGCTCGCCGGCACCACGCCTGCCAAGCCCGGCCTCGTCTTCGACGGCGAGGGCGCCGGCGGCATCGAGGTCGAGATCTGGGACATGGACGAAAGAGGCTTCGGCTCGTTCGTGGCCTTGATCCCACCGCCGCTCGGCATCGGTACGCTCAAGCTTGCGGACGGCAGCCTGGTCAAGGGCTTCCTCTGCGAGCCCCACGCCGTGCGCGATGCGACCGACATCACGGCTTTCGGCGGCTGGCGCGCCTGGCTCGCGCGCTGATGGAGGCAAGCACACAGAGCCTCTGTGCGCTCGAGAGAATGGTCTAGGATAGTGTCTCCAGCAGCATGGAGGCGCCCATGGAACCGCTGCTCGAAGCCCTGACCTGGATCTCGGCCCTCGGGGCCGCCTTGATCGCGGGCGTGTTCTTCGCCTTCTCTACCTTCGTCATGACGGCGCTCGGGCACCGCCCACCCGCGGAGGGCATCGCCGCCATGCAGGAGATCAATGTTGTGGTGGTGCGCTCGGGTTTCATAGCGGTGTTCTTCGCCAGCGCCATTGCCTCCGCGCTCCTCGCCCTGTTCGCCCTCCTGCGATGGGACCACGACCCGCGTGCGATCTACTGGCTGGCTGGCGCGATCCTCTACGTGATCGGCACCTTCGCGTTGACCATCGCGTGTAACGTGCCGCTCAACGACGAGCTCGCCGCCGTGGATCCTGCGAGCGCGCAAGGCGCCGGCGTATGGTCACGCTACCTAGCCGATTGGACCTGGTGGAACACGGTGCGCACGGCGGCCTCGCTGATCGCCACTGCCGCCTTCATCCTGGCCCTGCACGCTCCGGCGCCCTGATCCTCAAGCGTCCTGCTGCGCTGCAAAAACAGAGACCGTCAGCTTCCCGTCAGAATTCCCTTGCTATTGCCTAATTTTCCCGCGTAATCCGGGAAAAAGTCCTAGTCAGGGGGAGCAATGCGCAGGGGAGTGGGTCTGAGGGCCGGCATTGGCGCCTGCGTGGTCCTGGCCGGGGGAGCTGCGTTATCGACCGGTCCGGCCGCTGCTGGCCCCGCCATCGGCCAGTTCGAGATGAAGACCCTCGACTCCGAGCCCGGCGAGCTCGAGTTCCAGAGCCAGAACGCCGTCATGTTCGGCAACCCCCGCCGCAAGAGCGTCACCGACGTGGGCGGCGACCTTGAGGCCGACGACAACTCCCTTGCCCGCGCCCGTGCCGCCCTCGAGCTCGAGTTCGGCATCACGCGATACCTGAAGGGCCGCATCGGCATCGAGTACGAGAGAGAGCGTCGCGAAGACTTCCGCACGATCGGCGAGGCGCAGGGCTACGAGGACCTGAAGCTCGACGAGTACGCGGCGGAGCTGATCGGCGTGATCGTGCCGCGTCACGGCGACGGCATCGGCGTTGGCATCGTCGTCGAGTTCGAGGTGCCGGCCGAAAGCGGCGGCGCGAAAACCCTCATCGCCGGTCCCATCTTCGAGTGGGCCAGCGGGCCCTGGTCCGCAACGGTCATCCCAACGCTCGTGCAGTTCTTCGGCGGCGAGCGCAACGAGGCCGGCCAGCAGGACGAGAAGATCGATTTCGCCTATGCCACCCAGCTCAAGTACCGCTGGTCCGAGCACTTCGACTTTGCCCTCGAGGCCTACGGCACCGTCGAGCGCATCGGCGGGCGCGGCGGCAAGAGCGAGGAATCGGCGCTGTTCGGCGACTTCGACCAGCACCGCCTGGGTCCCATCGTCTATTGGAACTTCACGCCCGAGTTCGCAAGGAAGGCCGACGGCAAGGATGACGACGAGGAGATGGTGAGCCTCGGCTTCGGCGCACTGTTCGGCCTCAACGACGACACGCCGGACACCACGCTGAAGCTCAGCATGGAAGTCTTCTTCTAGGCTCGAACGGCCACACCACGAGGCATCAAGTGGTGAGCGCAGCCTTCTCCACCGCGAAGGCCCAGTCGAGCCACGGCGTCAGCGCCTCCACGTCGGCGGCCTCCACCGTCGCGCCGGTCCAGATCCGGAGCCCCGGCGGCGCATCGCGATAGGAGCCGATGTCGAACGCCACGCCCTCCGCGTCGAGCCGCGCCGCGAGCGCCTTGACGAACGCCGTCTGTTCCGCCGCCGGCAACGCCGCGATCTCCTGATCGACGATCTTGAGGCACACCGACGTGTTCGAGCGCGTCGCCGGATCGACGGCAAGGTTTTGAACCCACGGCGTCCGATCGATCCAGTCGAACAGCGCCGCCGCGCTCCTGTCCGCCCGTGCCATCAGGCCCCGAAGCCCGCCCACGCTCTCGGCCCACTGCAGCGCATCGAGATAGTCCTCGACGCACAGCATCGAGGGCGTGTTGATGGTCTCGCCCTGGAAGATCGCCGCATCGAGCTTGCCCTTCTTGACCAGCCGGAACAGCTTCGGCAGCGGCCAGGACGGCACATGGCTTTCGAGACGCACGACGGCCCGCGGGCCGAGGATGAGCATGCCGTGCGCCCCCTCGCCGCCGAGCACCTTCTGCCAGGAGTAGGTGAGCACGTCGACCTTCGCCCAATCGATGGGCTGCGCGAAGATCGCGCTCGTGGCGTCGACCAGCGTCAGCCCCTCGCGGTCGTCGGGAATCCATTTGCCGTCCGGCACCCGCACACCCGACGTCGTGCCGTTCCAGGTGAACACCACATCATGCGAGAAATCGACTTGCGAGAGATCGGGCAGCACACCGTAGTCGGCCTCAAGCACGCGCACGTCCTCGAGCTTGAGATGCTTGACGATGTCCGTCACCCAGCCCTTGCCGAAGCTCTCCCAGGCCAGCACGTCGACGCCCCGCGCGCCGAGCAGCGACCACAGCGCCGCCTCGAACGCGCCCGTGTCCGAGCCGGGCATGATCCCGACATGGAAATCGGCCGGCACGCCGAGCAGCTCCCGCGTCTTGGTGATCGCCAGCTTGAGCCGTGCCTTTCCCTCCTTCGAACGGTGCGAGCGCCCGAGAAACGCGTTGCCAACCGCCTCCGGCGTCCAGCCGGGCCGCTTGGCGCACGGCCCCGACGAGAAGCGCGGATTGGAAGGTCGGCGCGCAGGCTTGGCAGGCAACGTCATGACGGAGCACCCAGTTCTGATAGGACGCAGCACCGATACGCGATCACAGCTCGAACGTCACGGCCTGTGCGATGGGGGGCAGCGCCGCGATCTCAGCAAGCGCCGTCTCCGGCAGCGGCGCCGAGATGCTGATCAGGGCGATCGCCGTGTCGCCTCCGCCGTTGCCGTCGACGCCCACGTGCATACGCGAGATGTTGATGCGCTCGCGCGCCAGGATGCCGCCGAGCGCCCCGACCACGCCGGGCTGATCCGAATGCCGCGTGAACAGGAAATGGCCCTTCGGCACGGCCTCGACGTCGTACGTATCGATGCGCACGAGGCGCGGCAGTCTCCCGCCGAGCAACGTGCCAGCGACCGTCGTCGTCACACCCTCCGTCACGGCGCTGACCTCGACCAGCGAGACATAGTCGCGGGCCTGCTCGGAGCGCGATTCACGGACCTCGATCCCCTGCGCCCGCGCCAGATGCCCGGCATTGACGCGGTTGACGGGGCCAGCGAGTCTCTTGCTCAAGAGCCCGACCAGCGCCTCCGCCGTGATCGGACGCGCATCGAGCTCGGCCACGACGCCGAACAGGCGCACCACGAGCTCCTTGATCGGCGCGTCGCAAAGCGCGCCGACCAGCCGGCCGAGCGCCCGCGCCAGCTCCTGGTAGGGTCGCGCCCGCCCGAGCTGCTCGCTCGAGATGCGCGGCAGGTTGACGGCCGCCTCTGCCGCCCCCGTGGTGAGGAAACGAGCGATGTCCTCCGCGATGCGCACGCTGACCGCCTGCTGCGCCTCCTCCGTAGAGGCGCCGAGATGCGGGGTGAGCACCACGCTGTCGAGGGCGAGCAGCGGCGAATCCTTGGGCGGCTCCTTGACGAACACGTCGAGCGCCGCGCCGGCCAGATGCCCCGACTCGAGCGCCGCCGCGAGCGCCGCCTCGTCCACCAGCCCGCCGCGCGCGCAGTTGATGAGCCGTGCGCCACGCTTCATGCGCGCGAGGCGATCCGCGTCGATGAGATTGCGCGTCTTCTCGATCAGCGGGCAGTGCAGCGTCACATAGTCCGCCTCCGCGATCAGAGCGTCGAGATCCGTCGGCTCGGCCGCCGATTGCGCCATGATCTCGGGCGCCACAAACGGATCGTAGGCGAGCACCCGCATCTTGAGGCCCGCCGCGCGCGCCGCCACCAGCCGCCCAATGGTGCCGAAGCCGATGATGCCGATGGTTTTGCCCGCAAGCTCCGCGCCGACATAGCGCGCGGGCTGCCATACGCCGCTCCTGACCGAGCGGTCGGCCTGAGGCAGATGGCGTGAAAGGGATAGCAAATGCGCGATCGTGAGCTCCGCCGTCGTGGTGGCGTTCGCATCGGGCGTGTTGAACACCACGATGCCGCGCTCCGTCGCGGCCGGTACGTCGATGTTGTCGACGCCGATGCCGGCCCGCCCGATCACCTTGAGCGCCGCGCCTGCCGAGATGACCGGCGCCGTCACGCGCGTCTTCGAGCGCACGATGAGCGCATCGTAAGGCGGAATGCGCGCGACAAGCGCCGATTCGTCGAGCCCCGTCTGCACATCGACGGAGAGCGCGCTGTTCGCCTCCAGAAGCTTGCGGCCGTCTTCATGGATCGGATCCGCGATCAGCACGCGAAAGGTCTCGGTCATTCCGTGGGCCTCGCAATCTGTTTGGCGTTTGCTTTTTGGCTGCGTCCGCCTGCGAGGGCAAGGTCCAACTGGACGCATCGACTAAAGGACGATCGGAACCCATCGATCGCGACGATGTTGAGTCCGAATCCACAAAAATGGAGGACATCATGCCGCGAGGAGACAAGAGCAAGTATACCGCCAAGCAGGAGCGCAAGGCGGACCACATCGCCGACGGCTACAAGAAGAGAGGTGTGGGCAACAAGGAAGCCGAGCGCCGCGCCTGGGCAACGGTCAA
>NZ_JADZBI010000084.1 GCF_020852195.1 Hyphomicrobium sp.
ATGCGGGCCGCGCGCCTGCTCTGGGCCGAGCTCATCAAAAAGGAGTTCGCGCCCAAGGATGCGCGCTCGCTGTCGCTCAGGACGCATTGCCAGACCTCGGGCTGGAGCCTCACGGCGCAGGACATCTTCAACAACGCGACGCGCACCTGCATCGAGGCCATGGCGGCGACGCAGGGGCACACGCAGTCGCTGCATACCAACGGCATCGACGAGGCCATCGCGCTGCCGACGGACTTCTCGGCGCGCATCGCGCGCAACACGCAGCTCCTAATCCAGCAGGAGAGCGGCACCTGCCGGCCGATCGACCCCTGGGGCGGCAGCCACTTCATCGAGCGACTGACCTACGAGCTGGCGCTCAAGGCCAAGGCACACATCGACGAGGTGGAGAAGCTCGGCGGCATGGCCAAGGCCATCGCGGCCGGCATCCCGAAGATCCGCATCGAGGAGGCCGCCGCCCGCACGCAGGCGCGCATCGACAGCGGCAAGCAGACCATCGTCGGGGTCAACAAGCTCGTGACGAAAGACGACCTCGAGATCAACCTCTTGAAGGTCGACAACAACTCCGTGCGCGAGCAGCAGATCGCCAAGCTCAAACGGTTGCGCGGCGAGCGCAACGAGGCGGAAACACAGGCGGCGCTGGCGGCCCTGACCGAGGGCGCCAAGGGCACCGCCAACCTGCTCGACCTCTGCGTCAAGGCTGCGCGCGCGAAGGCCAGCGTCGGCGAGATGTCGGAAGCCATGGAGCGCGTGTTCACGCGGCACCGGGCCGAGGTGCGTACGATCTCGGGTGTCTACAGATCGGAGGCAGGCGCCATGAACGACGATGTGGGCACGGTGATCCAGATGGCCGCGGCGTTCGAGAAAATGGACGGGCGGCGGCCGCGCATCCTGATCGCCAAGATGGGCCAGGACGGCCACGACCGCGGGCAGAAGGTGATCGCCTCCGCCTTCGCCGACCTCGGCTTCGATGTCGACATCGGGCCCCTGTTCGCGACGCCCGACGAGGCGGCGCGGCAGGCAGTGGAGAACGACGTGCACGTGATCGGCGTCTCGACCATGACCGCCGGCCACCTGACGCTGGTGCCGGACCTCAAGGCGTCGCTGGCGAAGGACGGGCGCGAGGACATCATGGTCGTGGTCGGCGGCGTGATCCCGCCGCACGACTATGACGCGCTCTACGCGGCCGGCGCGGAAGCGATCTTCGGCCCGGGCACGAACATCCCGAAGGCAGCCGCGGACCTCATCCAGAAGCTCAACGAGAAGTACGGGTACACGAAGGCCGCGGCGGAGTAGCCGTCGCAAAAACCATCGCGGTTGCTACGCAGCCATGCACGCGGCTTCCCGAACTCAGACGTCCGCCGAATTTCTGACTAGACCTTCGTAGGGTGGCAATCGACGGATATGCCCCTTACCTCCCCTGACAGTGCACGCTGTTCAACGGGGAGGACGATCTACCATGAAATCCATCAAGGTCTCGCAGCCCGGCGGGCTCGACAAGCTGCAGGTTGCCGAGATCGCCGATCCGGGTCCGCCCGGCGCGGGCCAGATCCGCGTGCGCCTGCACGCGAGCTCCCTCAACTATCACGACTATGCGGTGACGATCGGCGCCATTCCGGCCGACGACGGACGTATCCCCATGTCAGACGGCGCGGGCGTCGTGGAGGCGGTCGGTGCGGGTGTCACCCAGTTCACCGCGGGCGATCACGTGGTGTCGTGCTTCTTCCCGTACTGGCAGGACGGAGAGCCGACGCACGGCAACTTCGCGTACGTGCCCGGCGACGGCCTCGACGGCTATGCGCGCGAGGTCATCGTGACGCCCGCCGACTGGTTCACGCACGCGCCCAAGGGCTGGAGCCATATCGAGGCGGCGACGCTGCCGTGCGCGGCGCTGACGGCGTGGCGCGCGCTCGTCGTGGAAGGCGGCATCAAGGCCGGCGACAGCGTGCTGATCCTCGGCACGGGCGGCGTCGCGATCTTTGCGCTGCAGTTCGCCAAGGCGATGGGTGCGACCGCAATCGTCACCTCGTCGTCGGATGCCAAGCTCGAGCGGGCGCGGGCGATGGGCGCCGACTTCACCGTCAACTACAAGACCGATGCCGACTGGGGCGACACCGTGCGCCGGTGGACCGGCAAGCGCGGCGTCGACCACGTGCTGGAGATCGGCGGGCCAGGCACGCTCGCGCAGTCGATCACGGCGGCGCGCGTCGGCGGGCATATCTCGCTGATCGGCATCCTGACCGGCATCAAGGGCGAGGTGCCGACGCTCGCCCTGATGGCGAAGCAGATCAAGCTCAAGGGCATCATCGTCGGCAGCCGCGCGCACCAGCGCGACATGATCCGCGGCCTCGAGGCAACGGGGATCCGGCCGGTCATAGACAAGACGTTTCCGCTCGTGGGGCTCGCAGACGCGTTCCGCTACGAGGAGCAGGCCGGCCACTTCGGCAAGATCTGCGTGGAGATCTGAGGCCGGCGCACGCTACCGGCGCAATTCTGCAGGCCTGAAATCCACTCCCGGCGAGGCCATTGCCTTGCGCGGATACGGACGTGCGCGCGGCGACGCGCGTTGCGCGTGGCTCGGTTGCAACGCCATCGTGTATATCGCCAATGTCAGATATACAATTAGTTTATAAGGTGTTAATAATCTGTTGACTGTATTGTGTGCGTTTGGGGGACGTTATGCGTAAGTATCTTGTTGCGTTAGCATTTTTATCTTCATCAGCTTTTTCCACAGCGGGGTTCGCACAAGACTGGACAGGTTTCTATATCGGCGCTCACGGCGGTTATGCGTGGTCGGATATCGACTATCCGGGATTGAACCCTTATGTGGCGCCTCCGGCACCGTGCGGTGGCTGCGGTCCACCGCGCGCGAGCCTCGAGGGAGGCCTTCTCGGTGGCCAGGTTGGCTACAATTTTCAGTTCAGCAATCTCGTCCTGGGTATTGAGGTCGATTACGCCTTCGGCGATCTGAGCGAGACCGTCCGGGATGGAAACTACCTCGTTCAGACGCACGAGATCAGCGGGCTCGGGTCGGTCCGCGGCCGCCTTGGCTATGCGATCGGCGACAACATCCTGCCGTACGTGACCGGCGGCTGGGGCTGGGCAAAGGCCTCTCTCGGGCAGTCCTGCCCGAACGACGCGCGTGCTGTTGTCTCAGGCTATTGCTCTGGAGTGACCGCGACGCAGGGCGGCCCTCACAATCTGACCGACGAGCAGACGATCGATGGTTGGGTGCTTGGCGGCGGCGTCGAATATCGCATTTCCGACAACTGGTCGATCAAGGCCGAGTACCTGCACTACGATTTCGACGAGA
>NZ_JADZBI010000085.1 GCF_020852195.1 Hyphomicrobium sp.
CGACTTGCATGTGTTAGGCCTGCCGCCAGCGTTCGTTCTGAGCCAGGATCAAACTCTCAGATTGAAAGTTTCGATTCTGGTCGGCTTGGAGGGAATCTCCAAGGATACTGCGTAACGGGCACCTTCACACTGACGCGCACATGACATGGATCGCTCCACGCCCAGCGCGTCTGGTGATGGCTTGAAACGCAGTTTCGCCAGAGTCTCGTCGACCTCTCTCGCTCCGAAGAGCTTGAGAGATCTCGCCAGGACTCCGCCGCCTGCGCTTCTCTTCCTTCAAATTTGACTTGTCAAAGAGCGATCCGACGACAAAACATCGGCCGGTCTGTTAAAACCGGCTTTTCAAGACAACGAGTTTCCCACCGGGTGGCCCGGCTGGAAACCACATGTTATCGAGAGAGCGATGCCCATCGAGGGCGGCGAAGCACTGTGTGCCCCGCGACAAGGACCGAATTAATATCAAACTAATCGCCTTGTCAACAACAACCTCTCGCGCGGCCGCGTTTCTTCCGTAGATCACTGAAAACAAAGGGATTTATTTTCACGATCCGACGCCGCAGCGCACGCGAATCAACACCTGTCTACAGCGCTGATCAGGGGCAGCTCTCGGAGCTATAGATAGGCTGCGGTCGCGGATCTGCAAGCCGCGCACCCCGCCGCCATCAGAGCGCCAGTTTTGTGCAGGAAATCTCGGGTATAGGGTGCTGCACGCCGCATGTCGGCGATTTGCGCGTCCTGCCGGGTCCCAGCCCGGGCAGGAGGGACTATTCGGCCCCATCGGGGCCGCCGGGGAGGGAAAAGCCAGGTCGTGATCGATCACCGCCGTCACGCCCCCATCGCACGTTGCCGATCCATCGCGGTCGGGCACGAGCCGAGCAAGGCGCCGCTGCTCTATCGCGGGGCCAAGACGCGCGGCGCGCGCGATATGTTTGCCACCGACCACGCCGAACCGCAGCCCGAGGGCCGCTTCCGCTGGCTCATGAGCACATGCCTTGCCGCCGCGGTGGGCGGCGTCTCGATCCTAGTCGTCATCTTCGGATCGGCCGAGAAGCAGGAAGCCGAGGACGGCCTGATGCCCGCCCTCGAGCGCCTGCGTGCGAGCACGGCCGCCCCACCCCTCGAGGCCATGCTCCGCCGCGACGACGGGCTCAAATGGGCCGTCCCCAAGGTGGACCGCCTGCAGGTCACGAGCGGCGCCAAGTCGACGCGCTACATCATCCACGAGACGCTGCGCCAGCGCCGCGGCGCGCGCGAGTATATCTACGCCAAGCCTTACGTGCGCCTCGTCGCGCGCCTGGCGCCCGTGCCCCCGAACTCCGCCGAGGTCATCCCGTCGTTCAACCCCTTCAAGCTCTACGCCGACAACAAGCCGATCGGCGGCGACGAGGAAGAGGGCGCCGCGCAAGGCAGCCAGACGACAGACGTCTCCATCCAGGTCGTCGATCTTCTGGGCGGCACGCTGCCGCTCGAGGACGAGCAGAGCATTGTCGACGACGAAGCCGGCGAGATCGTCGAGCGCTTCCTGAGCTCCGACGCCGTTGCCTCCGCGGACGCGCTGCCGGGCCTGACCGGCACTGACACCGGGATCGACGCCGAGCAGGCCTTGGGTGCCGACGGCCCGGCTTCGCCGGACGAGCCCCTTCCCCCGAACACCACCGTGCTTGCCAAGGCAGGCGACGAAGGCGGCTCGAGCGACCTCGATATCCTGAAGCCCACCGTCAAAACGGTGCGCGAGGGGCAAAGCCTGTCCCAGGTCCTCGCCGAGGCCGGCGCCACGACGTGGCAGGTTCGTGAGATGATCGAGGCCATGAAGCCGGTCCTGCCGGAGAAATCCGTCGTTCCAGGACAGGAGGTGCACATCGCGCTGCAGCCGTCGCTGACCCAGAACCGCATGGAGCCCGTGCGCTTCTCCATCTTCGACGAGGGCCATGCCCACAAGGTCACCGTCACGCGCAAGGCCTCGGGCGAGTTCGTCGCCAGCACGAGCCCGGTCGACGACAACGCCTTGGCCCGCCTGACCATGAGCGATGCCCCCCAGACGTCGAGTCTCTACGCGGCGTTCTACCACGCCTCTCTGATGGAGAGCGTTCCGCCCGACACCATTCAGCAGGTGCTGCGCATCCACGCCTACGAGACGGACTTCCGCCGGCGGCTGCGCTCGGGCGACACCTGCGAGATGTTCTTCGATCTGAAGGACGAGGGCGGCACCGACGGACCTCCGGGCGAGTTGCTCTACACCTCGATCTCGACCGGCAATGAGACCCGCCGCTACTATCGCTTCCGCACGCCCGACGGGCAGGTCGACTACTACGACGCCAAAGGCAACAACGCGAAGAAGTTCCTGAACCGCCGTCCCGTGCGCGGCGACGACATCCGCCTCACGTCGGGCTTCGGCATGCGCCGACACCCGTTGCTCGGCGAGTACAAGATGCACACCGGCATCGATTGGGCGGCGCCGGTCGGAACGCCAATCATGGCCGCCGGCAACGGCACCATCGAGGAGGCCGGCCGCAAAGGCTACAACGGCAACTACATCCGCATCCGCCACGCCAACGGCTATCAGACCGCCTACAGCCACATGTCTCGCTTCGCGCCGGGTGCGGCGCCGGGCGTCAAGGTGCGCCAGGGCCAGGTCATCGGTTACATCGGCACCACGGGCCTCTCCTCTGGCCCCCACTTGCATTTCGAGATCCTGGTCAACAACCAGTTCGTGAACCCGGCCTCGATCGAGGACCAGCGCGAGCGCCAGCTCACCGGCAAGGACCTGGCGAACTTCACGAAGGAGCGCAACCGCATCGACGAGCTGATGCGCAGCGCCCCTGTCCTCACCGCCAGCAAGTAGCGCGCAGCAAGCACCTCCTCCCCGTTCCGAGTTGCGCCCTCCCACAAGGATCCTGCCGGCGTAGCGTCCGTTGAAGCTGGCATAGACCACGAGCTGCGTCGGGATGACGTCAGAAGGAGGCTGACGGCATCCACATAACAAACGTCATCCCGGCGCAGGCCGGGACCCACGCCAGTTTCTGCTTGCTCGACTTCGGAAGATCGCAACCGCTCAAAAAAAAGCCCCGTCGCGCACTTTGGCAACGGGCCCCAGAAAAGGATGCAAGACGACTCTTCATCGAGGTTGGCGGCTACAGCAAAGCGCCCTCCCCTCTTTCGAGGAGAGGGCGCTGCCGTTTGCCCGCTATCGGCTGCCAGCCTTACGCCGCCGCCCTCACCTGCACGCCATTGAGCGTCAGCGCGCCGTCCTTGACGGAGACATGCACCCTGTCGCCGTCCTTGACCGTGCCGCGCAGGATCTCCTCGGCAAGCGGGTCCTGCACCTGCTTCTGGATCACCCGCTTCAGAGGCCGCGCGCCGTAGATCGGATCGTAGCCCTTGTTGGCGAGCCAGGTGCGCGCCTGATCGTCGAGCTCGATTACGATCTTGCGGTCGGCGACGAGCGCCTGCAACCGCTTGATCTGGATGTCGACGATCGACGCCATCGCCTCGCGCTTCAAGCGGTGGAACACGACGATCTCGTCGATGCGGTTGATGAACTCCGGCCTGAAGTGCCGGCGCACAGCGTCCATGACGAGGCCGTACGCCTCCTCCTCGCTCATCACCTTGTCCTTGTCGCCCGGCGCCCCGAAGCCCATCGGCTGGCGCGGATCGGCGAGATACTCGGCGCCGAGGTTCGAGGTCATGACGATCAGCGTGTTCTTGAAGTCGACCGTGCGGCCCTGCCCATCGGTGAGCCGCCCGTCGTCGAGCACTTGCAACAGAACGTTGAACACGTCCGGATGCGCCTTCTCAATCTCGTCGAACAGGATCACCTGATACGGCCGGCGCCGCACCGCCTCCGTCAGCGAGCCGCCCTCCTCGTAGCCTACATAGCCCGGCGGCGCGCCGATGAGCCGCGACACGGAGTGCTTCTCCATGTACTCGCTCATGTCGATGCGCACGAGCGCGCTCTCGTCGTCGAACAGGAATGCCGCCAGCGCCTTCGTCAGCTCGGTCTTGCCGACACCCGTCGGCCCGAGGAACATGAACGAGCCGATCGGCCGGTTCGGATCCTGCAGCCCGGCGCGCGCACGCCGTACCGCCGTCGCCACAGCCTTCACGGCCTCCGGCTGACCGACGACGCGCTTCTCCAGCGCCTCCTCCATCTTGAGCAGCTTGTCGCGCTCGCCCTCGAGCATCTTGTCGACCGGAATGCCCGTCCAGCGCGACACGACACCTGCGATCTGCGCCGGCGTCACGGCCTCCTCGACCATGACACCCTTGGCGCCCTCACTCTCCTCGATGGCCTTGAGCTTGCGCTCGAGCTCCGGAATGACAGCATGCGCCAGCTCGCCCGCGCGCGCGTAGTCGCCCTTGCGCTGCGACTGCGTGAGCTCCGTGCGGCGCTTGTCGAGCTCCTCCTTGACCTTCTGCGCCGAGCCGAGCTTGTCCTTCTCCGACTGCCAGCGCTCGGTGAGCGCGCGTGACTTCTCCTCGAGGTCGGCGATCGTCTTCTCGAGCTTGACGAGCCGATCCTTGGAAGCGGCGTCCGTCTCCTTCTTCAAAGCCTCGCGCTCGATCTTCGCCTGCATCAGGTCGCGATCGATGGCATCCAGCTCCTCGGGCTTCGAGTCGACCTGCATGCGCAGCCGCGACGCCGCCTCGTCGACGAGGTCGATGGCCTTGTCGGGCAGGAAGCGGTCGGTGATGTAGCGGTTGGAAAGCTGCGCAGCCGCCACCAGCGCGGAATCGGTGATCCGCACGCCGTGGTGCAACTCGTACTTCTCCTTCAAGCCGCGCAAAATCGAGATCGTGTCCTCGACCGACGGCTGGTCGACGAACACGGGCTGGAAACGCCGCGCGAGCGCCGCGTCCTTCTCGATGTGCTTCTTGTACTCGTCGAGCGTGGTCGCGCCGACGCAGTGCAGCTCGCCGCGCGCCAGCGCCGGCTTCAG
>NZ_JADZBI010000086.1 GCF_020852195.1 Hyphomicrobium sp.
CTCGACACGTGGTTCTCGTCGGCGCTGTGGCCCTTCTCGACGCTCGGCTGGCCGGACGAGACACCGGAGCTCAAGCTCTACTATCCGACAAGCGTGCTCGTCACCGGCTTCGACATCATCTTCTTCTGGGTCGCCCGCATGATGATGATGGGGCTGCACTTCATGAAGGAGGTGCCGTTCCATGACGTCTACATCCACGCGCTGGTCCGCGACGAGAAGGGCCAGAAGATGTCGAAGTCGAAGGGTAACGTCATCGATCCCCTGGCGCTGATCGACAAGTACGGCGCGGATGCGTTGCGCTTCACGCTCGCCGCCATGGCGGCGCAGGGGCGCGACATCAAGCTCGCCCCGGCGCGCGTCGAAGGCTACCGCAACTTCGCGACAAAGCTCTGGAACGCGGCGCGCTTCGGCGAGATGAACGAGTGCGTGCGCCAGTTCGATTTCGAGCCGTCGGCGGTCACGCATACGCTGAACCGCTGGATCGTCGGCGAGACGGAGCGGGCGGCGAACGCGGTGACGGCGGGCCTCGAGGGCTACAAGTTCAACGAGGCGGCGGGCGTCATCTACGAGTTCGTGTGGGGCGTCTATTGCGACTGGTATCTCGAGCTGATCAAGCCGATCCTCGCCGGCGACGACGAGCAGGCGATCGCCGAGACGCGTGCCTGCGCGGCGTGGGTGCTCGACCAGTGTTTGAAGCTCCTGCATCCGTTCATGCCGTTCATCACCGAGGAGCTGTGGGCGCATATGGTGGAGCACGGCGAGCGGCGGCTGTCGCTGCTCTGCCTTTCCGAGTGGCCGCGGCTCTCGGGGTTGGCCAGCGCATCCGCCGACGAGGAGATCGGCTGGGTGGTACGCCTCGTCTCGGAGGTGCGCTCGGTGCGCACGGAGATGAACGTTCCGGCGGGGGCGAAGATCCCGCTCGTGCTCACAGGCGCGAGCGAGGCGACGATCGCGCGGGCGCGGAGACACGACGAGACCATTCGCAGGCTGGCGCGCCTCGACAGCATCGCCATCGTCGAGACGGCGCCCAAGGGAGCGGCGCTTATCGTGATCGGTGAGGCGACGGCGGCGCTGCCGCTCGAGGGCGTGATCGATATGGGCGCTGAGCGCAAGCGGCTCGCGAAGGAGATCGAGAAGGCCGAGGGCGACCGCAACAAGGCGGCGACGTGGCTCGCCAACGCGGCCAATGTCGCCAAGTCGCCCGAGCACGTAGTGGAGCTCAACCGCGAGCGCGTCGCGGATGCGACCGACCGCATCGCGCGGCTCACGGCCGCGCTGAAGCGCATCGAGGGGTGATGTCCCCTCTCCCCGTAAGGACGGGGAGGGAGGGGACGTGCGTGCTACGGCTGCGGGGTCGGCTCGGGGATGCGGAACGAGGCGCGCAGCCACTTCATCATCTTGGGCTCGACGGCGTCTGGGCTCGTGCGGGCGCGTGCCTGGTAGTAAGCGAGGTCGCTGCCCGTCAGAGCGGCCGCCGCGCCGCGCAATTCGCCTGCGGTCTCGGGCGTGACGGAAGCCTTGTGGACAAGCGATCTCTTGCCGAGATCCGCGCGGCGCTGCTTGCCGACATCGAGAACGGTGCCGGCACCGGCGTACACATATTGGTCGCCGAAGGCTTCCTGCAGACCGGCGAATGTCGCTTCGCCCGTGCAGTGGCCAGGGGCGACGTTCTGCACTTTCCAGGTGTCGCGCAGCGAGGCCGCAATCTTGGCGATTCCCTCGTCCTTCGCATTCACGAGGTGGAAGCCGCCGAGAATGTAGTGGATCTTCGGGTTGATGGCGGCTGCTGCCTCGACGATCTTCTCGATGCCGGGGTGCGAGCAGCCGACTACGAGCACGATGCCCTCCGGCGTGTCGATGGCGAGCGAGACCTCCTTGAGCTCCAGCGTGCCGGGCTGATCGGAGACGAGCGCGATCAGCCACACGCCGGGCGCGATCTCGGTCGTCTTGTCGATGACCTCGATGTCGGCATCCCGCCAGGCAGTGCCGAACTTCAGGGTCTCGGGCGGCTTGCCGTCGTAGTAGCGCTGCTCCGGAGGCAGCGCCTCGTTCTTGCGGTAGAAGCTCGACGGCAGCGACGAGCCGTAGACGCCGAAGCCTTCCTTTGGCCCATAGATCTTCACCTTGGGGTTGACCTTCAGGACCTCGGCCAGACCGGCAAGGTGGTCGGCGTGGCGATGCGACTGGACGACGAAATCGAGGGTGGCGAAATCCACGCCCTTGGCCTTGGCATTGGCCACGAAGGTCGCGGCGTCGTTGCCGGTGTCGAAGAGGATGCGCTTGCCGCCGACCTCGACCAGGGCGGCGAAACCCCAGTCCTTGCGCACGGAAGCATCCTTTCCGAACGCGTCGTAGAGAATGGTGACGCGAGCGGGCGACGCCTCGTCGGACCATGCGGGGGCGAACGGCGTTGCGAGCAGGGCGGCCAGGACCGCTCCGCGCAGGCATCTCGTGAAAAACATCGCGGACTCTCCGAAGCGAATGATGGCCTGCCGCGCAGGCCGGCCGTCATCGGGTAGCACTGGCCGGCAAGGCTCCTAACGAAAGAATCCTGCAATGTATTTCGGAGAGGAGGAGGGTGGACCGCCGCTAGGCGGGGTCGGTCATCGTGAGGGGAAGGCTCGCGGCGCGGACCGGGCGCAGGCGTAGCTCGACGAGCTTCCATTCGAGGCCGCGCAGCCGCAACAGGCCGACATAGTGGCGCGTGGGATCGTTGCGGTCCGCCATCTCGATCTCGAAGGCAGTGGGCGAATGGAACTCGGCGCGTTTGATCCGTGACCAGAAATTGGAGGCTCGCGCGTGCCACGGCATGGCGTCGAGGGCGGCCTGCTCGCCGGAGATGTTCTCGCGGTAGAACTGGCGTGCGCTGAAAAGCTGCGGTAGGCCCTCGGGCGTCACGTAGCTTTCGACCAGATTGTCGACGGCGCGGCGGGAGAGGCCGTTCTTGATCCTCTGCCACAGGCCGACACTGGCCGGTGCCGATCCGGTATTGGCGACGGCCGTGGGCCCGAGCGCATATTCGGTGAGCGACTGGCGCAGCGTGGAGCGGACGGTCGGCCACTCGAGCTTGGTCTCGATGTAGGCCGAATTGCCGGTACGCATGGCCTCGCGAATTGTCCAGACCGTCAGGATGGGGTAGGCGATATAGCCGGCAGCCAGGGTGAGGCTGGCCGTAAGGGCAATCAGAAATTTCTTCATGGTCTGGTTTCTGGCCTCCGCCGCCCGGCGTGTGATTTACCATGAATCCTATGATTGGGGCCGTGTTCGGGCCGTGGAGCCGCTGTCGCAACCTGCGGCAACGGTGCCCAACTTTCCTGCAATTGCCGTCAGGTGGCCCAAGTGGGGCCAACGATCGGCCGGGATCCGGTGCTACCCGTAGGCTGCCGCCGGGTGGGAGCAAGGTCCAGCGTGCCGACTGTGGTGATGACGCCACGCTCGTCAAATAGTCCTAAAATTGGTGGGCTCATATAAAGGTTGTTGCTCGATGGCAACGAAATCCGGCTACCATGCCTCGTTTGAGCCACAAAGGAGCGCGACGAAGTACCGGAGAGAACGGGAGCTGCGGGGGCTTCGGTTCGGAAATGGCGGTGCGCATTTTTCAGGCGGCCGCAGATTCAATTTTCCGAAGCGGCTTTATCGAACAAACGCATTCCCGCTCTTGATCGGGGCTTCCGCACGCACCATGTGCGGCGCCCCGTTGAAGATGTCAGAGCGAATTGGATGTGAGTGTATGGACGCGAGGACGTTCGACAAGTCTAAGTTGCCGAGCCGGCATGTCACGGAAGGTCCGTCGCGCGCGCCCCACCGCTCGTACTACTATGCCATGGGCCTCACGGAGGACGAGATCCGCCGGCCCTTCGTCGGCGTCGTGTCCTGCTGGAACGAGGCCGCGCCCTGCAACATCGCGCTCCAGCGCCAGGCCCAGTCGGCCAAGACCGGCGTCAAGGAATCGGGCGGCACGCCGCGCGAGTTCTGCACCATCACCGTCACCGACGGCATCGCCATGGGCCACCAGGGCATGAAGTCGTCGCTCGTCTCGCGCGAGGTGATCGCCGATTCGATCGAGCTCACCATGCGCGGCCACTGCTACGACGCGCTGGTCGGCATCGCCGGTTGCGACAAGAGCCTGCCCGGCACGATGATGGCCATGCTGCGCCTCAATGTACCGTCCGTTTTCATGTACGGCGGCTCCATCATGCCCGGCAAATACAAGGGCCGCGACGTCACCGTCGTCGATGTCTTCGAGGGCGTCGGCATGCATTCGTCGGGCAAGATGACCGATGAGGAGCTGCACGACCTCGAGTGCGTGGCCTGCCCAGGCGCGGGCGCTTGTGGCGGACAGTTCACGGCCAACACCATGGCCTGCGTCTCCGAGGCGATCGGGCTCGCGCTTCCGGGCTCGGCGGGCGCGCCTGCGCCCTACACCTCGCGCGATCAGTATGCGGTGGAGAGCGGAAAAGCCGTCATGCGGCTTGTCGCGGACGGCATTCGTCCGCGCGACATCGTGACCTTGAAGGCCTTCGAGAACGCAGCCACCGTGGTGGCGGCGACAGGAGGCTCGACCAACGCGGCGCTGCATCTGCCGGCCATGGCCAACGAGTGCGGCATCGACTTCGATCTCTTCGCGGTGGCCGAGATCTTCAAGCGCACGCCCTATATCGCGGACCTCAAGCCCGGCGGCAAGTACGTCGCCAAGGACGTGTTCGACATCGGCGGCGTGCCGCAGATCCTGAAGGCGCTGCTCGAGGGCGGCTATCTGCACGGCGACTGCCTGACGGTCACCGGCAAGACGCTTGCGCAGAACCTCGAGCAGGTGACGTTCAATACCGACCAGAAGGTCGTGTATCCGGTCTCGAATCCGATCTCGCCTACAGGCGGCGTCGTCGGGCTCAGTGGCTCGCTGGCGCCGGAGGGCGGCATCGTCAAGGTCGCGGGGCTCAAGAAGCTCACGTTCCGCGGTCCGGCGCGCTGCTTCGACTGCGAGGAGGATGCATTCCGCGCGGTGTCCAACCGCGAGTACAAGGACGGCGACGTCATCATCATCCGTTACGAGGGTCCCAAGGGCGGGCCCGGCATGCGGGAGATGCTGTCGACGACGGCGGCGCTCTATGGTCAGGGCGCCGGAGACAAGGTCGCACTCATCACGGACGGACGCTTCTCGGGCGCGACGCGCGGCTTCTGCATCGGGCATGTGGGGCCCGAGGCGGCGGTTGGCGGCCCGATCGGCCTCGTCCAGGACGGCGACATCATCGCAATCGACGCCGACAAAGGCACACTCGACCTCGAGGTCGAGGCGGCCGAGCTCGAGCGCCGGCGTAAAGCGTGGAAAGCTCCGCCTAATCCGTACCAGAGCGGGGCCATCAGAAAATTTGCGGACCAGGTGGGGCCGGCCCGTTACGGGGCCGTCACCCACGCAGGCGGGAAGGCGGAAGTTGTTTGCTATGCGGACATCTAGGCTGGTACTCGGATTGATTTTCATCGCGTGCGCGCCGCTTGCGGCGCAAGCGCAGTCGACGTCCTTCAGCTCGCCGCGCGAGGCGCTCCGACAAGGGGTCAGCGCCTACCAGGGCGGCTACTACGAGCTTGCCATGCCGGCGCTGAGATACGCGGCCGAGAAGGGCGAGTTCATGGCGAGCTATTACCTCGCCAAGATCTATCAGGACAGTACAGGCCCCTACACCGATCACGCCAGGGCCTACGCGCTCTACGAGAAGATCGCGGACGAGCACCTCGACGCGGATCCGGACGATCCGCGCGCGCGCTACGTCGGCAAGGCGCTGACGGCGCTCGCGGGCTACGTGCTGCGCGGGCTGCCCGAGATCGGGCTCGCGCCCGATGCGGAGCGCGCGGTGTTCTATCTCAAGAACGCCTCCACCACCTTCAACGACGAGGATGCGCAGTTCGAGCTCGCCAAGCTTCAGCTCACGGGCGAGGGCGTCGAGACCAACGTGCCGCTCGGCCGGCACTGGCTTTCGGTCTTGAGCCAGAACGGGCATGCGGGCGCGCAGGCGTTCTTCGCCGACCTTCTGTGGCGGGGCAAGCACGTGGAGCCGGATCCCCCGCGGGCGCTGGCGCTGATCGCAGTCGCGGTCGACAACGCGCCGCCGCAGGACGCCATGTGGATCGAGGACATCTATCAGAACATCTTCTGCGGGGCGGCCGACGGGACGCGCAAGCAGGCAACCGGCATCGTCGCACAGTGGGGCAACCGCTACGGGCGCAAGCCAGCCGCGTCCTACGACCGCAGCGGGTTGCCCCAGCTCGCGGCGGCTCCGGTCAGGACCTGCAAGAACGGCGAGCCGGTCGACATGATCTCGACGCGTGCCGAGCCGCCGACGCAGCGGCTGCCGGCGGTCCGTACCTTCGAGTACGGGTCGATGACCGGAGATCCGCCCAAGCTGCGCGACATCAACGTGCCGGGGCCGGCGCAGCCGCCTGTGCCGACGCCGTAAGGTCGATTTTCCCAGTTCATTCTCGCGAGGGCGGGCCTGCATGGCCTGCCCTTTCACTTTGGAAAGCATCCCTCCTCACGTGCTCGTCGCCATCCGTTCGGTGGGACAAGGGAAATGCGTCAGGCGAGGGTGGTCCAAACCGGGACGTGGTCGGACGGCTTCTCCCAGCTCCGCGTGAAGCGGTCGATGCCGGAGGCGATGAGCCGGTCGGCGGCCTGCGGGGAGAGGAGCTGGAAGTCGATGCGGATGCCGTCGTCCTTCTGCCAGGCGCCGGCCTGGTAGTCCCAGAACGTGTAGTGGCCGGGCTCCGGATGGCAGGCGCGCACGGCGTCGATGTAGCCGAGGTTGCCGAGCGTGCGGAATGCGGCGCGGCTCTCGGGCTGGAACAGCGCGTCGTTGCGCCAAGCGTCGGGGCGCTTTGCGTCCTTGGGCTCCGGGATGACGTTGAAGTCGCCGGCGAGAATGACCGGCATCTCGGTGGCGAGCAGCGCGCGAGCATGGGCCTCGAGCCGTCCCATCCAGGCGAGCTTGAAGGGAAACTTCTCGCTGCCGACGGGATTGCCGTTGGGCAGGTAGATGGAAGCGACGCGCACGGCGTTGCCGCCGTCGCTGACCGTCGCCTCGATGTAGCGGGCCTGGGCGTCGCCGTCGTCGCCGGGCAGGCCGCGCACCACATCCTCGAGCGGGCCCAGCGAGAGCAGCGCGACGCCGTTGAAGCCTTTCTGGCCGTGGGTGGCGATGTTGTAGCCGAGATCGGCAAAGGCTTCGGTCGGGAAGCCCTCGTCAACGCACTTGATCTCCTGCAGGCAGAGCACGTCGGGCCTGGCCTCGCGCACGTAGGCGAGCGCGCCCTCGATGCGCGCGCGGATGCCGTTGATGTTCCAGGTGGTGATCTTCATGGAGGTCCTGTGCTCCCTCTCCCCGCGCGCCGAGAGAGGCCGGGTAGGGGCAGCCGTTGGCCGCTGCGATTTGTTGTTGCCCCTCACCTTAACCCTGTAAGGACGGGAGAGGGGACTCTAGAGCGAGAAGCTGGTGCCGCAGCCGCAGGAGGCGGTGGCGTTGGGGTTCTGCACCTTGAACGCTGCGCCGATCAGGTCGTCGACGAAATCTATCTCGGAGCCGGCGAGATACTCGAGCGAGACCGGGTCGATGAGAACCTTGGCTGCGCTGCGCTCCACCACGACATCATCGCTCGCGGCGGAGCCGACGAGATCGAACTTGTACTGGAAGCCCGAGCAGCCGCCGCCCTCGACGGACAGGCGCAGCATCGTGCCCGCGGGCTCACCCGCCACGATCTCGGCGATGCGGCGCGCCGCGCGGTCGGTCAGGGTCACGGTGGTCGGGGTTGCGATGTCGGCCATTCCGGGGGTCCTCGGAGGCGGTTTTGCGCGCTGTCACCCGCACCCGCCTCGTGCAGTCAAAATCTGATACGAAGATAATGGCCGGCCGGTTCAAGTCAAATGGCGTGGGGCGGCTGGCGGAGAACGGCGACGGGCCGGGGCTTCAAGGCTGGTATGGGCAAGGCGAAACAACGGGAAATGGACGGCAACTGCGCATACGGGGCGGAGCTCAAGCCCGGTGCCCGTGCGCCTGCCCGCTATGCCGCCGGTGCTGTCCGATCGCGCGGGCGGCGATTCGCTGAGCCCGACTGTCCAACCCGCAGTCCCTTCCAGCGCGACCGCGACCGCATCCTGCATTCGACAGCGTTTCGCCGCCTCATCCACAAGACGCAGGTGTTCGTCTTTCACGAGGGCGACCATTACCGCACGCGCCTGACGCACAGCCTCGAGGTGGCGCAGATCGCGCGCACGATCTCACGGCAGCTCAGGCTCGACGAGGATCTCGCCGAGGCGCTGGCGCTCGCGCACGACCTCGGGCATCCGCCGTTCGGGCATGCCGGGGAGCGGGCGCTGGACCGGCTGATGGGTGCGTTCGGCGGCTTCGATCACAATGCGCAGAGCCTGCGCGTGGTGACGGCGCTCGAGCGCAAGTACCTGGCGTTCGACGGACTCAACCTCACCTGGGAGACGCTCGAGGGGCTTGCCAAGCACAATGGGCCGATCGTGGAGGAGATGCATGCGCCGGTGCGCAAGGTGATCCGCGCGCTCGAGAGCTGGCAGAGTCTCGAGCCCGCGCGCTGGGCCTCCGGAGAGGCGCAGGCGGCGGCGCTGGCGGACGACATCGCGTACGTGAGCCACGACATCGACGACGGTCTCAGGGCCGGGCTGCTGACGCTCGACGGCCTGAGAGACGCGCCGCTCGCGGGCTCCATCGTGGCGGCGCTGCCCAGGGCCGAGGCGCCGGGGCTGCGCAGCCGCCTCACCTACGAGGTGACGCGGCGCATGATCACGCTCCTGATCCAGGACATGGTGCAGGAGAGCCGGGCACGCCTCGCGGCGCTGGCTCCGGGTTCGCCGGACGACATCCGGGCGGCGGGCGAGGCCGTTGTCGCCTTCTCGTCGGGTATGACGTCGGACCTCAAGGCGCTCAAAGACGTGCTCATGCAGCGCGTCTACCGCAGCCGGAAGGTCATGGACGTGATGGACGACGCGGAGGCCGTCATCGCGCGACTGTTCGCGCGCTATCTGTCGGACCCCGTGGTGTTGCCGGACACGTGGCGGGTGGCGCAGGAGGGGCTTGCCGAGCGCGCCAGGGCGCGCGTGATCGCGGACTTCGTGGCCGGCATGACAGACCGCTATGCCATAGACCAGCACCGCCTCCTGTTTGACGCCACGCCGGAATTGCGATAGCCGGGCTGCTCGCTTGCCATCCGAGCTACTTTCCGTCATCCCGGCGGAGGCCGGGATCCACGACACCTATCGAAGCAGATGTGGATATTTTCGTGGGTGTCGGCCGTCCATGCGAAGCATGACTCCGCCATGACGCCGGCCTGACGTGTTTGTAGCAATTGTCGCTCGTTGATTTGAGAACGTCCGTAAAGAGGTTCGGTTCATGAACGTGTTCGCGGAGGTCGAGGCAAGGGTGCTCGCCGCGCTCAGGGGCCTCGAGGAGAAGGGCACGCTGCCGGCGGGGCTCGATTTTGCCAACGTGGCCGTCGAGCAGCCGCGCGATCCCGCGCACGGCGACCTTGCCTGCAACGCCGCCATGGTGCTCGCTAAGGCCGCGAAGATGAAGCCGCGCGACATCGCCGAGGCGCTGGCCGGGGTGCTCAGGCTCGATCCCGACGTGGTGTCGGCAGAGGTCGCGGGGCCGGGGTTCTTGAACCTGCGCATGCGGGATGCGTTCTGGTACGACGTCGTGGGTGCGATCCTCGCCAAGGGGCCGCTGTACGGGTCATCGGATGTCGGAAGGGCTGCGCGCACGAACGTCGAGTATGTCTCGGCCAACCCCACGGGGCCGATGCACGTCGGGCATTGCCGCGGCGCGGTGTTCGGCGATGCACTCGCCCACCTGCTCTCGTTCGCCGGCTACGACGTCACGCGCGAGTACTACATCAACGACGCGGGCGGGCAGGTGGACGTTCTCGCGCGCTCGGCCTTCCTGCGCTACCGCGAGGCGCTGGGCGAGGACATCGGCGAGATTCCGTCCGGCCTCTATCCGGGCGACTACCTGAAGCCCGTCGGCGCGGCACTCGCGGAGACGTACGGCCGCGACTTGCTGCAGAAGCCCGAGGAGGATTGGCTGCCGCTCGTGCGCAGCTTCGCCATCGACGCCATGATGGCGATGATCAAGGAGGATCTCGCGGCCCTCAACATCAGCCACGACGTGTTCTTCTCCGAGCGCTCGCTCACGACCGGCGGCAAGAACCAGATCGCGGCGGCGATCGCGGCGCTCGACGCCAAGGGGCTCATCTTCAAGGGCCGGCTCGAGAAGCCCAAGGGCCATGACGACGAGGAATGGGAGGACCGCGAGCAGACGCTGTTCCGCTCGACCGCGTTCGGCGACGACAACGACCGGGCGCTCATGAAGTCGGACGGCAGCTACACCTATTTCGCCGCCGACATCGCCTATCACTACGACAAGCTGCAGCGCGGCTTCCGTCACCTGATCAACGTGTTCGGCGCCGACCACATCGGCTACATCCCGCGCATGAAGGCGGCGGTGGCGGCGCTCTCGGACGGCAAGGCCGACCTCGACATCAAGGTGTGCCAGCTCGTGAAGCTGTTCAAAGGCGGCGAGCCGTTCAAGATGTCGAAGCGCGCCGGCACGTTCGTCACGCTGCGCGACGTCGTCGACGAGGTCGGGCGCGACCCCGTGCGCTTCATGATGCTCTACCGAAAGAACGACGCGCCGCTCGACTTCGACTTCGCCAAGGTCACCGAGCAGTCGAAGGACAATCCCGTCTTCTACGTGCAGTATGCGCATGCGCGCGCGGCCTCCGTGCTGCGCAATGCGCGCGAGGCGTTCCCGGACCTCGAGGTCGTGCACGAGGGGACGGCCACCGCCGACCTCTCCCTGCTCACGGACGGGGGCGAGCTCGACCTCATCAAGAAGGCGGCGTTCTTCCCCACTCTGATCGAAGGCGCCGCCCAGGCTCACGAGCCGCACCGGCTCGCCTTCTATCTCTATGATTTGGCTTCCGCTTTTCACGGACATTGGACGCGTGGCAATGATTTGCCACAATTGCGCGTTATCCAGCCCAACGATCGGGCGATAACCGCGGCTCGATGCACGCTCGTGGCGTCGCTCAAGCAGGTGTTATCCTCTGGCCTTACGGTGCTCGGTGTCGGTGCGCCGGAGGCTATGCGCTAGACTCGCGATTCGGGGGCTTCGTCGCGGGCATCGGCTACCGACGCTGACTTGCGGCATATTGGGGTCAATGATTGCGTTGGCGGGATTTTTCCGTCAGCGCTAAAGTCCCGGCGAGCGGTCGCCTGGTGGTTGCCAGGGTGCCGAGATCGTAGCCCGCGGGGGTGCGACGAGGGGTTCCGAGAGATGACACGGTATAGCAATCCTCTTCCGCACAATCAGGTGCCAAACTCTCAGGGTCGTCCCGCAGGGTCAGGGCAGCCGGCGCCCGCCTCTCCTTATGGGCAGCCCATTTGGCCCGCGCCGGCCAACCAGCCGCGCACCGCGGCGCGTCCGGCGGCCCCCGGCTACGGCGATGCGGGCGGCTATGGCGCCGATCCGCAGGCAGGCGGTCAGCCTCCTGGTGCGCAACACGATCCCTACGCGGCGCTAAGGCCCGACGGATATGGTTATTCCCAACCGCCGCAGCCCGCCGATCCTTACGGGCTTGCCGGATACACGGCTCCACAGCCCCAGCAGGGCTACGGCACGCGTGGGCAGCCGCAGATGCCGGCCGGCGATCCTTACGGCGCGAGCAGCGGATACCCTCCCCAGGGACAGCCGGCTCCGTCGCCGTACAGCGCGCCGCAGACGCATAGCGGGTATGGCGCGCTCGGCCATGGGTTTGGCGGGCAGTCGCCCGCTGCGCCCGTGTCTCCCTATGGCGCGGACTACGGTGCCGCGCCGGCAGCCGGCTCGCACAGCGATCCACAATGGGGCGGGCAGAGCCTGGCGCTGGACGCGCGCGACTATGGTCATGGATACGCGGGCCATGGGGCTCCGGGCCAGTGGGGCGGTGATCACTATGGCGATCCGCAACTCGAGCCCGGACTCGGGCCGGTCGGCGGCTACCCGAACGCACCGCCTCAGCAGCACGCGTCGTTCGACCAGAGCTATGCCGAGGACGAGGCACAGTATGAGGACGAGCCGCGCCGTGGCGGCTGGAAGAAGGTGGTGGGCCTCGTGGCCTGCACCATTCTCGTCGGCGGCGGGCTCGTCATCGGCTACACCTCCATCATGGGTGGAGGCAGCGGCAAGGACGCGCCGCTGGTCAAGGGTGCCTCCGGTCCGTCGAAGGTGAAGCCTTCCGATCCGGGCGGAAAGCAGTTCGCCCATGCCGACAGCAAGATCATGGGCCGCCTCGGCGACGGCGGCCGCGAGGAAAGCGCGGATCCGGCCGGCGTGCGCAAGGTTCCGGTGGTCACGGTCGGCCGCGACGGATCGATCCAGCCGCCGTCCTCGGTCGAGTCCGAGGATACGCGGGCCGTGGTGTCCGTGCCGGGCCTGACCGTCATTGACGGCCTTGGCGGCGGGCCGTCGCCTACCCGTGCCGCGGGACCGCAGCAGGGCTCGCCGCCGGTGCAGATGGTTGCCTCCTCCGAGCCGAGCGGCCCGGTAGTGGTGGCGCCGCCCAAGAAGACCGTCACCGCATCCGAGCCCAAGGCCGCACAGACGAAGCCGCCTGCGGCGCCCAAGGCCGATCCGCCGCCGAAGAAGGTGGCCGCGGCCGCGCCGGCGGACGTCGGCCCGAAGCCGACGGGTGCGGGCTATGTGGCGGTGCTGGCGTCGGTGCCGGCGTCGGACAGCAGCCGCATCGACGCGCTCAAGCAGTTCGCCGACATGCAGCAGAAGTACGGCATGATCCTGCAGAACAAGACGCCTGACGTGCAGGAAGCGAACCTCGGCGAGAAGGGGACCTATCACCGGCTTCTTGTCGGACCGCCAGGATCGCGCGACTCGGCAAGCTCGGTGTGCACCCAGCTCAAGGCGCAGGGCTACAGCGGCTGCTGGGTCACGGCGTACTAGTAGACCGCATCCCATGGCCAGCGCGTTCATCAGCGGCGTCGCGGGCGAGACGCTTTCGCCGGCGGAAGCTGCGTTCTTCCGCTCGGCCGCCCCGGCCGGGCTCATCCTCTTCGCCCGCAACTGCACGAGCCACGAGCAGATCCGGCGTCTGGTCGCGGACGTGCGCGAGGCCGTGGGTGGCGGCGACGAGTTCCTGGTGCTGATCGATCAGGAAGGCGGGCGCGTGCAGCGGCTCAGGCCGCCGCTCGGGCGCGCACTGCCGGCGGCGCAGGCTTACGCCGACCTCTATGCCGACGATCCGGCTGTCGCGCGTGACGCCGCGTTCCTCGCCGCTCGGCTCCTGGCCGACGACCTCAAGGCACTTGGCATCAATACGGACTGCGCGCCGGTGCTCGACGTGCCGATCCCGGGCGCGCATGACGTCATCGGCGACCGGGCCTACGGGCGCGAGCCGGGCCAGGTGGCGGCGCTCGCGCGCGCGGTTGCCGAGGGTTTCATGGCAGGCGGCGTGCTGCCCGTCATCAAGCACATCCCCGGCCACGGCCGCGCGCTACAGGACAGTCATCATACGCTGCCGGTGGTGACGGAGCCGCACGCGGTGCTCTCGGCCACCGACTTCGCGCCCTTCAAGGCGCTCGCCGACATGCCGGCCGCCATGACGGCGCATGTGGTGTTCACGGCCATCGACGAGGCGCAGCCGGCCAGCACGTCGCGGCGGGTGACGCGGGAGGTGATCCGCGGCGAGATCGGCTTCGACGGGCTCCTGATGAGCGACGACCTCAGCATGAAGGCGCTCTCGGGGACGTTCGCGGAGCGGGCGCGCGGGGTGCTCGCCGCCGGATCGGATCTGGCCCTCCACTGTAACGGCGTGATGGCCGAGATGGAGGAGGTGGCAGGGGCCGTGCCAAGCCTCTCGGGCGAGTCCCTGCGGCGATTCCGCGCGGCTCTGGCTGTCCTCGGACGGAGCGAGCCTTACGATTCTGTCAAGGCGGAGACACAACTCGCGCTGGCGCTCGGAACCGGCAGACGGCATGCTGAATCAGTGTAGTGTGCCGTTCAAATGGAACTGGTGCGCAGCTTGCGCTGTGTGCCGCGCCTTCAAGCAGGGCCGATGACAGACGAGACGGAAGAGATCGCCGAAGCGGGAGATCCGGGCTGGGAGGCGCCGGACGGCGATTTGGCGCCGGCGGCTTCTGAAGCGCTCATCGTCGATGTCGGCGGCTTCGAAGGGCCGCTCGACCTGCTGCTCGCGCTGGCGCGCACGCACAAGGTGGATATCTCGAAGATCTCGATCCTGGCGCTCGTCGACCAGTATCTCGCCTACATCACGGAGGCGCAGCGGCTCAAGATCGAGATCGCCGCCGACTATCTCGTGATGGCCGCGTGGCTGACGTTCCTGAAGTCGCGCATGCTGCTGCCCAAGGAGAAGGAGACGGGCGACGAGCCCTCCGCCGAGGAGATGGCACAGCGGCTCGCCTTCCGCCTCATGCGGCTCGAGGCGATGCGGCGCGCCATCGGCGAGCTGATGACGCGCAGGCGACTCGGGCGCGACGTGTTCCAGCGCGGCATGCCGGAGCAGGTGCAGACGTCGAGCGAGGTGCGCTGGACGGCGGAGATCTTCGACCTGCTCAAGGCTTACTCGGAGTTGCGGCGGCGCACGGTCAAGGTCACGCACGTGGTCAAGGCGCGGCGCGTGTGGTCGATCAAGCAGGCACGCCATAAGCTCGAAAGCCTGGTCGGGCAGGCGATCGGCGACTGGGTGGAGCTCGATGCCTGTCTCAAGACCTATCTCGCGACGCAGGAGGAGGACAAGACGGTGCTCGCAAGCTCCTTCGGCGCGACGCTCGAGATGGCGCGCGAGGGGATGATCGAGCTCCGGCAGGATGCGCCGTTCTCGCCCATCTACATGCGCCGGCGTGAGGCGGGCGCGGAATGGCAGCGTGTGGATGTGGTGTTCGACGGGCCGCAGGCGTCTCAAGCCTAGCTCGACTCTGTCTGCGGAAGGAATGCGTGAGCGCGCAGGCTGCTCTCTTGTGTGTTGAGGTCGAGCGCGGCTGCGGCGCCGAAACAGGGATGGCGACATGGTTCCGCCGAAACTCAGAGTGGTGACGCGTGACGGCATCGAGGACAGCTCGGCACTTGACGAGCCCGAGGCCGAGGAGGCGCGGGAGCTTGCGCGCGCGCTCTCCGAGGTAGAGGCGGTCGAGGCCGGTCTCGCGCCCTCCGCCGAGCAGCGGCTCGAGGATCTGCGCATCGTCGAGGCGCTGCTGTTCGCCTCCTCGACGCCTCTCGACGAGGCGGCGCTGGCCCAGCAGCTGCGCCATGGCAGCGACATCGCCCAGATCCTGGAGAGCATCCGCGCCATCTATGCTCCGCGCGGCGTGAACCTCGTGCGCGTGGCCGGCAAGTGGGTGTTCCGCACGGCGGAGGATCTCGGCTATCTGCTCGAGCGCTACGCGGTCGAGGAGCGCCGCCTCTCGCGGGCCGCGCTGGAGACGCTCTCCATCGTCGCCTACCACCAGCCGGTGACGCGCGCCGAGATCGAGGAGATCCGCGGGGTCACCACCTCGGCCGGCACGCTCGACATCCTGATGGAGGCGGGCTGGATTCGACCGCGTGGGCGCCGGCGTGCGCCCGGCAAGCCGCTGACCTACGGCACGACGGACAGCTTCCTCGCCCACTTCGGTCTCGACAGCGTCAAGGACCTGCCGGGGCTGGCCGACCTCAAGGCGCAGGGCCTGCTCGACGGGCACCTGCCGCCGGGCTTCACGGTGCCCGATCCTTCGATTGCCGCCTCGCTCATGCCCGACGAGCTGCCGCTCGAGGCGGCGGAGGAGGAGCAAGACGAGGGCGACGAGGCGGAGGAGCCCTCGTCGGATGACGAGGAGGCCGTTGAGGCTCACGCCGAGGGCGACTTGCCGGATGACGGCGGCGAGGGTAAGCCAGACTAGGATCGTCAACTTTGCGGCGCCCGCTTTTCACCCGGAAGCGATCTGCAATCGCTTCGGACCTCCCCCCTGTGGGGAGAGGTCGCGAGTGTGAGCGAGCGGTGAGGGGGGCGATGCGGCTGCTTCCGTATCAACTCGAGTTCACGCGTGGCGAACTGGCTCTTCAGCACATCCGGGAAATCTCGCACCGCCGATGCGCTGCCGGGTGGCGTGCGGGCGCGGGCGGGCGCGACGTTTGCCGCGCGGCTCACGTTCGATGCCGTCTCCAAGACCTACGGGGAGCGTGCTGCGGTCGACGCGCTTTCGCTGGACATCGCGCCGGGTGAAGTCGTGTGCCTGCTCGGTCCCTCGGGGTGCGGGAAGACCACGCTGCTCAGGCTCGCGGCCGGCATCGAGCGGCCGAGCGGCGGGCGCATCCTGATCAACGATCGCGTGGTGGCGGGGCCTGAGCGGTTCGTGCAGCCCGAGGACCGCGGCGTGGGGCTGATGTTCCAGGACTTCGCGCTGTTTCCCCACCTGACGATCCTGGAGAACGTCGCGTTCGGACTGAAGGCGCTGCCGCGCGAGGATGCGCAGCGCGAGGCGCTGCTGATGCTCTCGCGCGTCGGGCTCGAGCGCTATGCGGACCAGTATCCGCACATCCTCTCGGGTGGCCAGCAGCAGCGCGTGGCGCTGGCGCGGGCCATCGTTCCGCGCCCGGCGGTGATGCTCATGGACGAGCCGTTCTCCGGGCTCGACGTGCAGTTGCGCGAGGCCATGCAGGAGGAGACGCTGGCGCTGATCCGCGAAACGCGGGCGACGAGCATGATCGTCACGCACCATCCGGAGGAGGCGATGCGGCTTGGCGATCGCATCGCGGTGATGCGCGCGGGCCGGCTCGTGCAGACGGGACGCGCCGAGGATCTCTACCATCGTCCGGTGGCGCTGTTCGTCGCCAGGCTGTTCTCAGAGATCAATGAGCTCGAGGTGCGCGTTGCGGACGGTCGCGTCGCGACGCCAATCGGCGCGCTGCCGGCGCCGGGTCTCGCCGACGGGACGCTTGCGATGCTCTGCATCCGTGAGCGCGGCGTGGGGCTCAAGGCCGCGAGCGGCAACGGACAAGACGAGGGCGCCGGGCTCATGGGCCGGGTGCGGGGCGCCAAGTTCCTGGGTGATGCCGTGCGTTACGAGGTCGTGGCCGAAGGTTTCGAGGCGCCGCTCAACGTGCGCACGGGCGCTGGGCAGCCGCTTGCGGAGGGGAGCGAGGTGCGGCTCCACATCGATCCGCGGGAGGTTCTGATCTTTCCGTCGAACGGCGATAAAACCCCTTGAATTTCAAATTTGTAATGCCCAGCTCCGGGGTCTGAGGCGCGCTTGCGGCAGGGGGGCGTTTCTGCAATAGTGCGCGCCAACCACGGCAAACACCGGGCGCCCGCGCGCCGCTCATGGCCGAGCCATCGGGCCGAGAAGGAGGCCTTTTCATGGGGTTGAGTGCGACCCATCTGCTGCTGCTGCTCGTCGTCGTCGTCCTGCTGTTCGGGCGTAACAAGATCTCCGACCTGATGGGCGACGTTGCCAAGGGCATCAAGAGCTTCAAGAAGGGGCTCAGCGAGGACGAGACGCCGACCGTCGAGACCAAAGTGATCGACAACGCGCCGGCCGCCGAGCGCGACAAGTCGAAGGCGGGCTGATCGCCGGTTCGGCGCGGCCGCAAACCGGAACGTTCCGATGTTCGACATCAGTTGGAGCGAGCTTCTCATCCTCGGCCTCGTCACGTTGATCTTTGTGGGGCCGAAGGAGTTGCCGCGCTTTCTCAACACGCTCGGCCGCTATGCCGGCGTCGTGCGGCGGCAGGCCAACGAGTTTCGCGCCGTGTTCGAGCAGGCCATGCGCGAAGCCGAGCTCGATCAGATCAAGAAGGAAGTCCAGGCCGTCAGCGAAGGCGTCAAGTCCTCGCTGGACGAGGCGACGCGCTCCGTCGAGAGCGTAAAGGCGTCGGCGAAGATCGAGCCCGAGGCCAAACTCGAGACCAAGAGTGAGACGACGCCCAAGGCTTTGGCGGCGGAGCCCTCTGCCGCGCCAGAGGCGACATCGCCCGAGCCGGATCAGCAGCCGGTGCCGGCCGGCGAGGCGGACTCGAAATCCACGGTGGGGTCCACCTGATGCAGGAAAGCCTGCCGCGTCCCGGACAAGACGACATCGACGCTTCCAAGGCGCCGCTGATCGATCACCTTATCGAGCTACGCCAGCGGCTGATCTATGCGTCGATCGCCTTCTTCGTGATGTTCCTCCTCTGCTTCGCCATCGCACGGCATATCTACGACATACTGGTCTGGCCCTACGTCTGGGCCTCGGGCAGCGAGCACGTGCGCCTGATCGCGACGCATTTCCTCGAGCAGATCTTCACGCATCTCAAGCTCGCCTTGTTCGGGGCGGCGTTCCTGTCGTTCCCGGTGGCTGCGATCCAAGTCTACAAGTTCGTGGCGCCCGGGCTCTACAAGAACGAGCGGCAGGCGTTCCTGCCCTATCTCATCGCGACGCCGGTGTTCTTCGTGCTGGGCGCGGCGGTCGTGTATTTCGTCGCCATGCCGATCCTGATCAAGTTCTCGATCGGGCTCGCGCACACGGCGAGCGAAAGCGGACCCGCCACCATCGAGCTGATGCCGAAGGTGTCGGAGTACCTGTCGCTGATCATGACGCTCATTTTCGGCTTCGGGCTCTGCTTCCAGCTTCCGGTGGTGCTGACGCTGCTCGCGCGCGCCGGCGTCGTGACGTCGGAGACGCTGCGCAGCGGGCGGCGGTTCGCCATCGTCGGCATTTTCGCCGTGGCGGCCGTGCTGACGCCGCCGGACGCGATCAGTATGATCATCATGGCGCTGCCGACGACGCTGCTCTACGAGCTTTCGATCGTGGCGGTGGCCTGGGTCGAGAAGCAGCAGGCGGCCAAGGATGCCGCAGGGGACGCGGCGGCGACCTAGGTCTCTAGACCCTGGGCTTGGGGCAGCCTATACCGTCGCGTGCATCCGACGTTATTTTCCTCACGTCATGGCTGCGTACGCGGCCATCCACGCTAGCAGCCCACCCGAGCGGCGACGTGTCGTGGGTCCCGGCCTCCGCCGGGATGACGAAGATGAAGCGACGTTGCCAATCTTCGAGGACCTCCCGTGTTCGACATCAAGTGGATCAGAGACAACGCCGAGGCGTTTGACGCCGGGCTCCGGAACCGCGGGCTCGAGCCGGCGAGCGCGAAAGTGCTCGAGCTCGACGATGCGCGGCGGCGGCACCTGACGAAGCTGCAGGAGGCGCAGAGCCGGCGCAACGCGGTGTCCAAGGAGATCGGCAAGGCGAAGGGCGCCAAGGACGAGGCGCTGGCGCAGCAGCTCATGGCCGAGGTCGCCGAGCTGAAGGAGGTCATCCAGGGCGGCGAGGAGGAGGAGCGGCAACTCACCACCGCGCTCGAGAGCGCCCTGGCCGTCATTCCCAATCTGCCGCGCGAGGACGTACCGGTCGGCAAGGACGAGATGGGCAACACCGAGGTGCGGCGCGTCGGGGAGCCGCGCACGTTCGATTTCGCGCCCAAGCAGCATTTCGAGATCGGCGAGGCGCTGGGCCTGATGGACTTCGAGACGGCGGGCAAGGTTTCGGGCGCGCGCTTCGTGTTCCTCAAGGGAGCGATCGCGCGGCTCGAGCGCGCCATCGCGAGCTTCATGCTCGACCTGCACACGGGTCGCGCCACCGAAAAACTTGGCGGCTACACCGAGGTCAATCCGCCGCTGCTCGTGCGCGACGAGGCGGCCTACGGCACCGGCAACCTGCCGAAGTTCGCCGAGGACCTGTTCCAGACGACGAACGGCTACTGGCTCATCCCGACGGCCGAGGTCTCGCTGACCAACGTCGTGCGCGAGCGCATCCTGGACGAAGCCGAGCTGCCGATCCGGCTCACGGCGTGGACGCCGTGCTTCCGGTCGGAGGCGGGCGCGGCCGGCAAGGACACGCGCGGCATGATCCGCCAGCACCAGTTCTCCAAGGTCGAGCTGGTGTCGATCACCACGCCGGAGGAAAGCTTTTCAGAGCACGAGCGCATGACGAACTGCGCCGAGGAGGTATTGCGTCGGCTCGGGCTGCCCTACCGCACCATGTTGCTCTGCACGGGCGACATGGGGTTCGCCTCGCAGAAGACCTACGACATTGAGGTGTGGCTGCCGGGGCAGGACGCCTACCGCGAGATCTCGTCGTGCTCGGTGTGCGGTGACTTCCAGGCGCGGCGCATGGGCGCACGCTACCGGCCGAAGGGGGCCAAGGACGTCCGTTTCGTGCATACCCTTAACGGCTCGGGGCTCGCCGTCGGGCGGACGCTCGTTGCCGTGCTCGAAAACTATCAACAGGCCGACGGATCCGTCATAATTCCTGAAGTTTTGCAGCCCTACATGGGCGGTGTGACGAGGATCGAGGCGGTCTAAACGGTTCCCTCTCCCTTGTTCTTATGGGGAGAGGGGGGAAAGTCGGAGACGCGATGCGCATTCTGGTGACGAACGATGACGGGGCTGGGGCGCATGGGCTCTCCGTGCTGCATCAGATCGCCCGCGCGCTCTCCGACGACGTGTGGATCGTGGCGCCGGAGATGAACCAGAGCGGCGCCTCGCACGCGCTGACGCTGCAGGTGCCGCTGCGCCACCGCGAGATCGGTGAACGCGCGTTCGCCGTGCGCGGCACGCCCGCAGACTGCGTGATCATGGGCGTCAAGCACGTGCTCAAGGACAAGGCGCCGGACCTCGTGCTGTCGGGCGTCAACCACGGCGCGAACCTCGCCGAGGACGTGACCTACTCGGGCACCATCGCGGGCGCCATGGAGGGCACGCTGCTCGGCATCCGCTCGATCGCCATGAGCCTCACCATCGGCTTCGATCCCGAAGGCAAGCAGCACTGGAAGACGCCGCTCGAGCATGGGCCGCGTATCGTCGAGCAACTGCTTGCCGCCGACTGGCCGGCGATGACGCTCATGAACGTCAACTATCCGGATCTGGCGCCAGGCGACGTCAAGGGCATCGTGGCGACGCGGCAAGGACGCCGCGATCAGGGCGGCCTGCGCATCGAGGAGCGCAACGATACGTGGGGCGATCCCTATTTCTGGGTCGGGTTCGAGCGCCGCCGGTCCGATCCGCCGCCGGGAACGGATCTGCGCGCCATCGCGGACGGCCTCATCTCGGTGACGCCGCTGCATCTCAACCTCACGCACGAGGCGGTGCGCGAGGCGCTCGGGGCCTCGCTCAGGCTCGGCGGCCCTGGCCGGCTCAAGGACGCGGGCTGAGCGTCAGCCGCCAAGTCGCCGAGATTTCTCCGTCATCGCAGCACAATCGCAGCGTAAGGAAGACGCGTGCGGGGAGCCGGATTTTCGGCATGCGGCCGGCTGCTGTCCTCGATTTCCCCCGCTTCTGATTCGCGCTTCAGGCACGCGTTAAGGTTCTCTTAACTCGTTAAGGGTTACCTGATGAGGGTATTCAAGGTGAGTGGCATGTTAAGTTCCTTGCGTAAATGTCATCTATTCACCCTCGGTGTCGGACGCGTGAAGATCGGGGCGGTCTTCGCCGCCTCCGTGCTGGCTGGCTGCAGCGCCAGCGTCTCCCGGTTCGACCTGGGGTATTCCGACGGGGCGCGCACGCAGTCGGGCTATGCGTCCTCCGGCACGACCGGCCGCGTGGCGTCGGCCGAGTACGGGTCGGCGGGGTATGATCGCCGGGCCTCCGGCGGCAGCAGCGTGGCCCGCTCCGAGCTCGCGCCGATGACGACCGCAGCGATCCCGCCCCAGCAGGGCGCGCCCTACAACGGCGATGCCGGCTATGGCCAGGGCTACAGCGCCGCGCCGTCCTACGACTCCAGCCAGCGGACGCCCCCGCCGCAGTCACAGCCGAGCTATGCAGCGCCGTCCCGCGGATCGTCGGGCGCGTCGTCCCATGGATACTCGCCCCACGGAAACTCGGGTGCGCCGGGCTACGGCGGCTCCTCCGGAGGCGTTCCGCCGGTCGCGTCGCGCGGCACCGGTGCCACGGGCGACATGATCGAGGTTCGCCCCGGCGATACGCTTTATTCGCTCTCGCGGCGCCACGGGGTTTCCGTCAACGCATTGAAATCCGCCAATGGCCTCACCTCCAACGATCTGCGCCCTGGACAGCAGCTCCATCTGCCGGCAGCGGAGACGCGGCCTCCGGCGGCGACGGTCACCGCGCGGCCTCCGCGCGAGAACTACGAGACGGTGGCCGTGCGGCCAGTGCAGCAGCAGCCCGCCGCCGAGGCGCCGTCCGACTGGACTCGCAGCTACACCGTGCGCCAGGGCGACTCGCTCTACGGCATCGCGCGCCAGAACGGCGTGAAGCTCTCCGATCTCGAGCGCTACAACCGCATCACGGACTCGCGGAAGGTGATGCCCGGCACTGTGCTGAAGGTTCCGGGCGAACCGGCAAGCGAGGGCGCGACGGTTGCCGAGGCGCCGCCGCCTGCAGCCGAGCCTCCGCGCTATTCGCCTCCGGCTTCGACGGCGAGCGAGCCGACGCCGTCGCCGGCTCCCGGCGTGGTGCGGCTCGGCGAGACGCCGAGCACGCCGCCGGCAGCCTCCACGCCGCAGCAGCCGACCATGCTCAACGGCACGGGCACGGCGGGGCCGGCTCCGGAGCGAGTCGCGAAGGCGGAGCAGGGCTCGGCCAGCGACGCGGTGTCGCCGTCCAATCCGCAGACTTCGACCGCCGTTGCGGGCTTCTCGAAGCTGCGCTGGCCGGTGGCCGGAAAAGTGATCAGCGCCTTCGGGCCGCGTCCGGACGGCACGCACAACGACGGCGTCAACCTCGCCGCGCCCATCGGCACGGACATCCATGCGGCCGAGAACGGCGTGGTGGCCTACGCGGGTGACGAGCTCAAGGGCTACGGCAACCTCGTGCTCGTGCGCCACGACAACGGCTGGGTGACCGCCTACGCGCATGCCGACGAGATCCTCGTCAAGCGCGGCGACCGCATCAAGCGCGGACAGGTGATCGCCAAGGCCGGACGCACGGGCCAGGTGGATCAGCCGCAGGTGCACTTCGAGCTGCGCCAGGGCCAGAAGCCCGTCGATCCGACGCCGTTCATGGAACGGCTGTAGTCAGGCCGGGCAACAGGCAGCGGGCAGCCGGCAGCGGACGGTATACGGCTGAGACGAACGCTGCCTGTTGCCCGTTGCTGCTCCTCAGAGCGGCAACGTCTTGCCGAGCCGCCCCGCCAGATCCTGCGTGAACTGCCAGGCGACGCGACCCGAGCGGCCGCCGCGCGTCACGCTCCACTCCAGTGCCTCGCGGACCAGATCGTCGCGCGCGATCGGCAGCTTGAAATGCTTGGCGTAGCCTTCGACCATGGCCAGGTAGTCGTCCTGGCTGCAGTTGTGGAAGCCGAGCCAGAGCCCGAAGCGGTCCGACAGCGACACCTTCTCCTCCACGGCCTCGGAGGGATTGATGGCGGTCGAGCGCTCGTTGTCGACCATGTCGCGCGGCATCAGATGGCGGCGGTTCGACGTGGCGTAGAAGAGGACGTTGGCCGGGCGCCCCTCGATGCCGCCCTCGAGCACGGCTTTCAGCGATTTGTAGCTCGTGTCGTCGCGGTCGAAGGAAAGGTCGTCGCAGAACACGATGAAGCGATGTGGTGAAGCGCGCAGGGCCGTCAGCGCGGCCGGCAACGTGGCGATGTCCTCGCGATGGATCTCGACCAGCTTCAGCCCGCCCGCAGGCTTGGCCTTGGCTTTCGCCAGGCCCGCCTGCACCTCGGCGTGGACGGCCTTGACCAGGCTCGACTTCCCCATGCCGCGCGCGCCCCAGAGCAGTGCGTTGTTGGCCGGCAGGCCCTCGGCGAAACGGCGCGTATTGTCGAGAAGCTGGCGGGCGGCGCCGTCGATGCCCTTGAGGAGCGCGCGGGGCACTCGGTTCACGGCTGCGACCGGCTCGAAGGAGAGCGTCCCCGCGTGCCAGAAGAAGGCGTCCGCCTCGTCGAAGCGTGCGGGTGCTGGCGGCGAGGGGGCCAGCCGCTCCAGGGCGGCGGCAATGCGGTCGAGACGGGCGGCTAGGTCGGAGTCGTGGCTCATGATCGCGGTGCCTGATATCTTTTCCTTGATTTCCGGGCGCTTGCCAGACTTTTGCCGGCGCGGCGGCGCCCGTGGATTGGGTTCGGGCTCTCTATAGCCCGACCGGTGCCGATGGTGCCAGATTGCGTGCTGGGCAGGGTTTCCCTCCCGTGCCGGCGAGGGTTGCAAACGAGGCCCCGGGCACTATAGTCGCGGCCGATCTTGGGGCGGACAGCTTGCGGAGGATGCTCCTGCGAGGCTGGCCGCGTTTCGCTTCACCCCCACCGACAGACGATCCGGCAAGGACCAGTCCCTCATGTTCATCTCTTCGGCTTACGCCCAGTCCAGCAGCCCGATGGCAGACCCGTTCAGCGGGCTGCTCATCCCCATGCTGTTGATGGTGCTCATCTTCTACTTCCTCGTGATACGGCCGCAGAGCCAGCGCCAGAAGCAGCATCGCGAGATGGTCGAGCGGGTGCGCCGTGGTGACACGGTCGTGACCTCGGGCGGGTTCATCGGCAAGGTTTCGCGCGTGCCGGACAACTCGGACGAGATCGAGGTCGACCTGTCGGATACACTCAAGGTCCGCGTCCTCAAGAGCACGCTGCTCGACGTCCGCTCGAAGAGCGAGCCGGTGAAGGACGCTACGGTCACGAAATAAGCCATGTGCTGCGCGACGCCTGGGGCGGCCGCGCGCTTTGCACACTGCAACCACCCAGGGAGGGGTTCGCTCCGGCATGCTGCATTTCGAGCGTTGGAAGATCATCGCGATCGTGGGGACGATTTTCGTCGGCGTCCTGTTCGCGCTTCCCAACTTCTTCTCCAAGGAGACCGTCGAGTCGTGGCCGGGCATCCTGCCCAAGCGGCAGATGCCTCTCGGCCTCGACCTGCAGGGCGGCGCGCACCTCCTGCTCGCGCTCGACCAGAAGGAGCTACGCACGGACTGGCTCAACAACCTGCGCGAGGATGCGCGCCGGACGCTGCGCGAAAAGAAGATCGGATTCTCAGCCATCGGCGTCGCGGGTGATGCCGTGCAGGTGCGCCTCGTGAAGCCCGAGGAGACCGACAAGGCCCTTACCGAGCTCAAGAAGCTCATCCAGCCGATCGGCAACCTCATCCTCGGGACCGCGCGCAACGATTCCGAGGTGGAGCGCGGCAGCGAGCCGGGGGTGATCCTCATCAGGCCGACGGAATACGGCATCCAGGAGCGCCTCTCGCATGCGGCGGCGGCGTCGATTGAGACCATCAACCGGCGCGTGAACGCGCTCGGCACAGCGGAGTCGACGGTGGTGCAGCAGGGGCGCGATCGCGTGCTCGTGCAGTATCCCGGCCTCAGCGACACCAAGCAGCTCAAGGAGCTGATCGGCAAGACGGCCAAGCTGTCGTTCCATGCCGTGCATCCGACGGTCTCGGCCGAGGAGGCGAAGAGCTCGCGTCCCCCGGCCGGCTTCCGTGTCTACGAGGCGGCCGAGGAGGAGCAGGGCTACCAGTCGGCTTATGTGCTGCAGGAGACGGCCGTGGTGCAGGGCGACGATCTCGTCGATGCCCAGCCCGCCTTCGACAGTCAGACGAATGCGCCCATCATCACCTTCCGCTTCAACCAGTCGGGTGCGCGCAAGTTTGGCAACTTCTCCAAGACGCACGTCGGCGAGCCGTTTGCCATTGTTCTCGACGACAAGGTGATCTCGGCGCCGGTGATCCGCGAGGCGATCCTCGGCGGCTCGGGGCAGATCTCGGGCAACTTCTCGGTCGAGAGTGCCAACAACCTCGCCATTCAGCTCCGCTCGGGCGCGCTGCCGGCGAAGCTCACCATCGTCGAGGAGCGCACGGTCGGCCCGTCGCTCGGCGCGGACAGCATCGAGGCGGGCAAGGTGGCCGGCATCGTCGGGCTCATCGCCACCGTCATCCTGACGACGCTCGCCTACGGCACGTTCGGCGTCTACGCGGTGCTCGGCCTTATCGTGCACGGAATCCTCATTCTGGCGCTGATGAGCGCCATCGGCACGACGCTGACGCTGCCCGGCATCGCGGGCTTCGTGCTCACCATCGCTATGGCAGTCGACGCCAACGTGCTGATCTACGAGCGCATCCGCGAGGAGCTCAGGGCTGGGCGCACGCCCGTCGCGGCCATCGAGACCGGCTTCCGGCGCGCGTTCGTCACCATTCTCGACAGCCAGCTCACGACGCTCGCCGCCGCCGTCATCATGTTCTGGCTCGGGTCGGGGCCGATCCGCGGCTTCGCCGTCACGCTGACGCTCGGCATCCTCACGTCCGTCTTCGCCGCCGTCACGGTGACGCGTCTGCTCGTCGCCCTCTGGCTCAAGAGCGCCACAAAACACAACAAGCGCACGAGCGCGGTCTCGGTGCCGATTTAGGGAAGGTTCCACCCCATGTTCCTGGTACCCGACTTCAAGGGTAACGACTTCTTTCCGCACGGAACGCGATTGCCGTTCATGCGCTACAAGCTGCATTGCCTCGTCATCTCGACGCTGCTCACGCTGCTTTCGCTCGGCATCATCCTGACCAAGGGCTTCAACTACGGCGTCGACTTCAAGGGCGGCTCGATGATCGAGGTGCGTGCCAAGTCGGGTGCCGCCGACGTTTCCGCGATGCGCGGCACACTCAGCGGGCTCGGCCTCGGCGACGTGCAGATCCAGAGCTTCGGCACGGAGGCCGACGTGCTGATCCGCATCGAGCAGCAGCCCGGCGAGGAGGAGGCGCAGCAGGCCGCAGCGGACAAGGTGCTGGCAGCGCTCGGCAACGACTTCGAGCTCAGGCGCATCGAGGTGGTCGGTCCGGCGGTCTCGAGCGAGCTCAGGTTCAATGGCCTGATCGCCATCCTTGCGGCGATGGTGGCCATCGTCGCCTATGTCTGGGTCCGCTTCGAGTGGCAGTTCTCGGTCGGCGTTCTCGTCGGGCTGGTGCACGACGTCGTCATCACGGCCGGCATCTTCTCGCTGTTCTGGCTCGAGTTCGATCTCGCCATCGTCTCCGCGCTGCTCACCATCCTCGGCTACTCGATCAACGACTCGGTCGTGGTGGCCGACCGCATCCGCGAGAATTTGCGCAAGTACAAGAAGATGCCGCTGACCGAGCTGCTCGACCTCTCGATCAACGAGACGCTGTCGCGCACCGTGCTTACGGGCGTCACGACGATCGCCGTGCTGCTGTCGCTGTTCTTCCTCGGCGGCGAGGTGATCCGCAACTTCACGTTCTGCATGCTGTTCGGCGTGCTTGTCGGCACGTACTCGTCGATTTTCGTTTCGGCGCCGCTGATCGACTACCTCGGCATCAAGCGCGACTGGAGCGGCGAGACGGCGAAGACGGGGGCGGGCGCCGGAGTCTCCGCGCGGCCCTAGAGCACGATCAGCTTTGATTGAATCGGGATCGCGCTCTAGCCTTTTGATGAGACCGATGATTCACGCTTCGGACTGATAGGGTCCGAAGCGATCATGGTCTAGC
>NZ_JADZBI010000087.1 GCF_020852195.1 Hyphomicrobium sp.
ACGCGCTCCTTCTTCTCGCGCGTCGAATTCACGACGCCGGTGCCGCTTTGCAGCACGCCGGAATAGATGCGGCAGAAGGTGATGGTGCCGACGAACGGATCGTCCATGATCTTGAAGGCGAGCAGCGACATCGGCTCGGCGTCGCTCGCGTTGCGCACCACCTCGTTGCCCTTGGGGTCGATGCCCTTGATCGCCGGCACGTCGAGCGGCGACGGCAAGTAATCCACCACCGCGTCGAGCAGCGGCTGCACGCCCTTGTTCTTGAAGGCCGAGCCGCACAGCACCGGGAAGAAGGCCGCCGTCAGCACCGCCTTGCGGATCAGCCGCTTCAGCGTGGCCTCGTCAGGCTCGTTGCCTTCGAGGAACGCAGTCAGCGCGTCGTCGTCGAGCTCGACCGCAGCTTCCACCATCTTCTCGCGATATTCCTTGGCCTGATCGAGCAGGTCGGCCGGGATTTCCTCGTCGTGGTATTTCGCGCCGAGCGACTCGTCGTCCCACACCACCGCCTTCATGCGGACGAGGTCGATGATGCCCTTGAACTGGCTTTCCGCCCCGATCGGAAGCTGGATCGCGACCGGCTTCGCGCCCAGACGCTTCACGATGTCGTCGAGACATTTGAAGAAGTCGGCGCCGATCTTGTCCATCTTGTTGGCGAACACGATGCGCGGCACGCGATACTTGTCGCCCTGGCGCCAGACCGTCTCGGTCTGCGGCTCCACGCCCTGGTTGGAATCGAGCACGCAGACGGCGCCGTCGAGCACGCGCAGCGAACGCTCCACCTCGATGGTGAAGTCGACATGGCCCGGCGTGTCGATGATGTTGAGGCGCTTGTCGTTCCAGAACGCGGTGGTTGCGGCCGAGGTGATGGTGATGCCGCGCTCCTGCTCCTGCTCCATCCAGTCCATCGTCGCGGCGCCTTCATGCACCTCGCCGATCTTGTGGCTCTTGCCGGTGTAATAGAGGATCCGCTCGGTCGTGGTCGTCTTGCCGGCATCGATGTGGGCCATGATGCCGAAGTTGCGGTAGTCCTCGATGGGGTATTGGCGGGCCATGCGCTTGCCTCAGAATTCCATTTACCAGCGGTAGTGCGAGAACGCCCGGTTGGCGTCCGCCATCTTGTGGGTGTCCTCGCGCTTCTTGACCGCCGTGCCGCGGTTTGCGGCGGCGTCGAGCAGCTCGCCCGACAGACGCTCCACCATGGTGTTCTCGTTGCGGCTGCGCGCGGCGGTGATGATCCAGCGGATGGCGAGAGCCTGACGGCGCTCGGAGCGCACCTCAACCGGGACCTGATAAGTTGCGCCGCCAACGCGCCGCGAGCGAACCTCGACGGCCGGCATGACGTTGTCGAGCGCCTGGTGGAACATGGCGATCGGGTCCGACTTCGCCTTCTGCTCCATGCGCTCGAGGGCGCCGTACACGATGCGCTCGGCAACGGACTTCTTGCCGTCCGACATGACTGCATTCATGAACTTGGTCAGCACCAGATCCGCGTACTTCGGATCCGGATTGACTTCGCGCTTCTCTGCACTGTGACGACGGGACATGTGTCCTGGTCCTTCGCTTCAATCTTTCTTCCGGCTCACTCCCGGCGAGCCACCTTGGAACTTCGAGATCCCGGATCCTTCCGCTCCAAAGCGGCTCGTCCGGGATACCTTTGGCGCGGCGGCCTACTTCGGCCGCTTCGCTCCGTATTTCGAACGACGCTGCTTGCGGTTGGCGACGCCCTGGGTGTCGAGCACGCCGCGCAGGATGTGGTAACGGACACCGGGCAGGTCCTTGACGCGGCCACCGCGGATCAGGACCACCGAGTGCTCCTGAAGGTTATGGCCCTCGCCCGGGATGTAGCCGATCACCTCGTAGCCGTTGGTCAGGCGGATCTTGGCGACCTTGCGAAGCGCCGAGTTCGGCTTCTTCGGCGTCGTCGTATAGACGCGGGTGCACACGCCACGCTTTTGAGGGCACGCCTCCATGTGGCGCGACTTCTCGCGATAGACCTTCGGGCTCCGGGGTTTCCGGATGAGCTGTTGTATCGTCGGCATCAAGCGCCCCGCTTCTCTTTCGGCTCCAAACCGTTCCCGGATCGTCCCAGCACCGCGCGTCTCAGATGCGCGCATGCGCCAAACGAAACCTGCCGAGCTCCGGAGCCCCGGAAGCCTGGCACGGAAAAAACCAGAGGATCATCCGGCTTGCCTCGCGGCTCGCCAGCGATCTTGGTCCGAAAATGTCCTCTGCTTTGGGACGGCAGCGTTTAGGCTGGAGCGCAAAACGAGCGCTAAGATGGCCTACCACCTACCGTGAGAGTGGCGTTCCTATAACCATTTGCGGATTCCCGGTCAACACCCTGCGGCGACCGGAATCGCAAGAAGTGATCGACGATGCCGCGCGGCAGGCTGCAGGGCGCCTGCGCAGGCCTCCCGATCCTCCTCTGCATCCGTACTTAATCATAGGAAAGTCGCTTTTCCAGGCCAGATCTCACGGTTCGGGGCGACCAGGGGTTGTGCGGGGCTCCCGTTCTCATTCATTGGAATTCCACTCGGCGCGGAGGGCGCAGATGCCTCCTTTCCTCGACGCGTCTCTCGGCAGCAAGGCGCTCGGCAGCCTCTCGCGACCCAATCTCTGGCACGCGGCGCTGCTTTTTCTCGGTTTCTTCGTGCTGGTGACGATCCCCACGGTGCTGCTCTGGGGCGTGGCGGGGCTCGCCGCCGCGGCCATCCTGCTGGCGCTGGTCTGGCCGCTCGTCGTGCGCATCCCGCCGGAAGCCGTCATGCGGCTCTACCAAGCGACCCGCATCCCGCCGGACGAGAGCCAGCTTTCGAGCCTCGTGGACGTGCTGGCCTACCGGGCCGAGCTGCCGCAGCGGCCGGACCTCTACGTCATCCCAAGCGCGACGCTGAACGCCTTCGCCGCCGGCTCGCGTGAGCATTCCGCCATCGCCGTCACGGAAGGGTTGCTGAGGCGCCTCTCGCTCGCCGAGACGGCAGGCGTGCTCGCCCACGAGATGGCGCACATCCGCAACAACGACCTGCTCGTGATGGGGCTCGCGGACGTGATCACGCGCGTGCTGCAGCTCATGAGCTACGTCGCGCTCGGCCTTGCCCTATTCAACGTCTTCGCGCTTCTGACTGGCGGCGACACCATATCGTGGTGGGCGGTGATCTTCCTCTACCTGGCGCCGGCGCTGTCCAGCTTCCTGCAGCTCGGCCTTTCCCGCGCGCGGGAGTTCGAGGCCGACCGGCAGGCGGCGGCGCTCACGGGCGATGCCAAGGCGCTGGCCTCGGCGCTGCGCCGGCTCGAGACCTACACCGGGCACTTCTGGGAGGACCTCATGTTCCCTGTGCCCGCGCGCCGGGTGCCGCACCCCTCGCTCTTGCGCTCGCACCCCGACACGGAGGACCGCATCCAACGCCTGATGGCGCTCGATGCCGCTCCGGACGAGCCCCGCCACGAGCGGCTGGTGATCGTCGAGCAACCCATGTTCTCGCTGGTCGGCTACGGGCCGGGCGACATGCGTCCCCGCTACCGCTGGCCGGGGCTGTGGTTCTGAGCGATAGCCCCCGACGGCCTCCCTCACCCCCTGCACAAGGGGGCAGGAGAAGTGCGGATGTGACGGCGCGAGGGGTTGCCTCCGGGCCGCCTCACGCGTATCAGCGCCGACATGGATGATACGACCCAAGCCGCGCCGCCAGCCCCCCGCTCGACGCTCAAGCTCGACGCGATTCCGGACCTCGTCCGGCGCCTGCGGGCGGGTGAGCGGCGCGCCATCGCGGCCGCGGTGACGGAGCTCGAGAAGCTCTCGACCTCCGCGCCGCCGCTGCTCGAAGCGCTGCAGCCCTACCTCGGCAAGGCGCTGGTCGTCGGCTTCACCGGGCCGCCAGGGGCCGGCAAGTCCACGCTCGTCAACGCCGTGATCGCACATGTGCGCTCCGAGGGCGGCACGGTCGGCGTCATCGCCGTCGATCCGTCGAGCCCAGTGTCGGGCGGCGCCATCCTGGGCGACCGCATCCGCATGACTGCGGCGCTCGACGACGACGGCGTATTTGTGCGGTCGCTGGCGAGCCGCGGCTACCTCGGTGGGCTCTCGCCGGCAGCCGTGCGCGTGATCGACGCGCTCGATGCTGCGGGCTTCGACCTGATCCTGCTCGAGACGGTCGGCACGGGGCAGAGCGAGATGGACGTGGCCGAGGTCGCCGACGTGCGCGTCGTGATCTCGGCACCGGGACTCGGCGACGACATCCAGGCCATGAAGTCGGGACTGCTCGAGATCGCCGACATCCTGGTGGTCAACAAGGGCGACCGCGAAGGCGCGGAGCTGACGCTGCAGCAGCTTCTCGGCGCGCTCTCGATCCGCTCGCTGCGCACGCCCGTTCCTGTGCTCAAGACTACGGCCACGACGGGCGACGGCGTGCCGGAGCTGGTCAAGACCGTGCGCGAGGTCGGCGCGCGGGGCGCTGATGCGGGACCGATGGCGCGGCGGCGGCGGCGCGCCCGCTATCTCATCGCGCGCGCGGCTGCGGACGTGGTGGCGCGGCGCATCAAGGAGGACCGCGGCCGCGAGATCGACGGGCTCGCCGACGAGGTGCTGTCCGGCCGCACGAGCCCCGATGTGGCGGCGCGCAAGCTGCTCGGGTCGTAGCGGCCTCTCCAAACACGCGGTCGTCGCGTTTGTGGAGACTTGCGTGGGTGCCGGCCTTCGCCGGGATGACACAGGCTATTCCAGCAGGGCGCGGAGCAGCCAGCCGATAAGAAACATCAAGCCCATGCCGAGCCCCACGACCGCGCTGCGGTGGCGGCGGAGGAATGCCTCGTAGGCCGGCGGCTGGACGATGCGTTGCGTCGTCTCCACGCCGTTGTCCTCGTCGGGCAGCAGCGCCGCGACCGGCGCTGCCTCCGGCCGCAGGATGCGGGTCGGCGCCTCGTCGGCCTCGATGCCCGCGACATCCGCTGCAACCTTCAGCGCCAGAACGGTCGTGTTGTCCTGGTCCGGTGCCTTCTTCGCCAGCACGGCCGCGATCAGGCGCTCCGCCATCTGATCCGGTGGGCCATGCCGGCCGGCGTAGACGATGTCGCCGATCTCGTTGCCGTCGAGCGTCGCGATGCCGTCGCTGGCCAGGATCAGCCAATCCCCGTCGGCAAGCGGATAGGGCTCGGCGCGCAGGTCCAGGATCTCGATGGCCTTGCCCGTGAGCGCCGAGCGCAGCGCGTTGCGGTACGGATTGGCCTCGGCCTCGGCGGGCGAGATCTTGTTCAGGCGGGCCTGGTTGTCGAGGAAGGCGCCAAGGGAATGGTCGGCGTTGAGGCGCAGCACGTCGGGCGCACGGAACAGGAGCAGCAGCGAATCCCCGACGCTGATCCAGCGCAAGCCAGCGGCGTCGATCCAGGCGCCGACCAGCGTGCAGCCCATGCCGCGCAGCTTGCCGTTCCCGGCCGCGCGGGCCGCGATGGCCTCGTTGCCGGCTTCGAGTGCGGCCTCGAGGCGGTCGCCCACCGCACGGTCGGTGGCGGTAAACGTCGCCACGAAGGTCTCACAGGCGAGGTTGCCGGCGATCTCGCCGCCAGCGTGCCCTCCCATCCCATCGGCGACCACCGCGAGCAGGCCCTCTCCGCGCCGGGTGGCGGCTTGGGCTCCGGACGGCCAGATCGCGAAGGCGTCTTCTTGATTGGCACGTGTACCGGTCGTGGCTCGGGCTGCGCCTGCCACGCGCCATGTCATGCGTCTTCGACCTCGGTCGTCCAGTCGAAGTCGGGACCGCAACAGGCGACGAAGCGGAACGTCGTGTTGCCGATGCGGAAGAGGTCGCCCGCCTTGAGCTCGGTCGGCTGCAGCACCGGCTTGCCGCCGAGCCGCACCAGGTTCGACTTGCCGCCGTGTTGCAGGTAGAAGGTCCGCGTCTCGTCGTCGTAGGCGATGAACGCATGCTCCTCGCGCGAGATGCTCTCGTCGCCGAAATCGAGCGGGATGCGCTGGCTCGGCGCGCGGCCGACCGAGTTCATGCCGACGTAGACCGGGCGGAAGCCGCCGCGACCGGGGCCCTTGACGATGACGATCCAGCCGGCAACCGGCTCGATATCGACGGTGCCCTCGCGCACGACCTGGGTCTTGGCCTGGGCGCCGGCGTGCCGTGGCGGGGCGTGCAGCGCTTGCGCGGGCGACGCTAGGCCGCCGACGAGCCGCGTGGTGCCGATCACGGTGCCGCCGGGCGGTGTGCCGGAGGTGGCTTCATTGACGTCGGGCCGCATGATCAGGCGGGTCTTCTTGTCGCCCTCGGCGTCACCGTCGTCGTCAGGGTGGCGCGGATCGTTGCTCATCGTCGGATCTCCTTGATCTCCGGCACCCCGGCTCATCCACTCAGGCCAGAAACTCCGTCTCGGCGCGGAACCGCAGCCGCACCTCGCCGAGCTCCACCATGTCGCCGTCGTTGAGCTCGCGCGACTTGTACTTGGTTCTGTTGACGATGACGCCGTTGCCGCCGCCGAGGTCGGTGATCACGAAGCGGCGCGTGTCGGCGTTGTAGTGCAGAACCGCGTGACGACGCGAGATCGAGTCGTTCTGCAGGCAGATGTCGTTGTCGCGATGGCGGCCGACGCGCACGTTGGTCGTCCGCAGCGGATGGCGCGAGGCGTTGCCGTCCAGCATCTCGAGCCACCCGTAGACGACCGGGCGGCCTTGAGCGTCCCGCAGCAGCTCGCCGGCGCCACTCCCGCTCGTCAGCTCGTCTAGGTCGGCGTCGGCCTCGGTGGCGGGGGCATCGCCTGCGGTGGCGGACGCCTCCTCCTGCCCCAGGAACCCTCGTCCGTATCTCATGGCGCCAAAGGCGCCCAGGCCGAGGAGCGCGGCCAGGACCCCGATAAGGACGGCGTTGTCCGCGAGCCAATCCAGCACGCCGGGCTCCGGTGGAGGCTCAGGCTCGCGCTGGAAGGTGGTCTCGAAGCTCGGCTGCGGCGGGGCGGGGATCTCGACCTTCTGCTCGGTCTCGAGGCGCTGCCCGTCAGTCAGGTTGGCCGAGAGCACCAGCGTCTGCGCCCCCGCCGGGCCTTTGAGGTTCACGCTCAGCGTGCCGCCGTTCTCCAGAATCTCGCCGACGAAGCGGGTGGTGACGATGTCCTTGGAGAAGTCCCGCGCCGCGCCGGGGCCTTGCTTGACCTCGGCCGCATAGCCGCCGGTGTCCTCGGCGAGACGCGACAGCTTCTGGAAGTTGGGCCGCGCGGCGCGGTCGTCATAGTAGCCCAGCACATGGATGACGACGCCGGCGTCGCGCGCGGCCGTCACCACCTGGTCGTGGCCGTAGCCCGTGTCGTCGGAGGTGCCGTCGCCGAGGATGACCAGCGCCTTTCGGTCGCCGCTCTCCTTGGCCAGGGCCTCGACGGCCTCGGCTGCGGCTTTGTAGAGCTGGACCGTGGCGCTCGCCGGCTTGACGGCAATGATCTGGCGCACGAACTCCGCCTTGGAGGCGCCGGAGTCAGCAATGACAGTCAGGTCGTTGGCGAACGTGTAGGCGGTGAAGCGGCGCTTGCCCTGGCGCTGATCCGTGAAGGTCACCACGGCGTCCCCCATCTGGGAGAGCGTGGTGCGGCGACTAGTCGGTATGAGCTGGATCAGGTAGGCTGTGGTGGTGCCCTGCTCGGCGGGGTCATATGCCTCGAACCTGGCCTCGAGGCCGTCGCTCTTACCCTTGAGCGCCGCCTTCACGTCCTTCATGACCGCGAAGCCGCTGGCGCGGACGTCGCAGGCGAGCGTCGCTTGCGGCACGCCCTTGGCCTCGGCGGGCTCCCGGCAATTCGCCACGAGCTTGGTCTGGGCTGCGGCGGCGCCGAACGAACCCAATACGGAGAGCAGCAGGGCGATCGCAACACTCGTTTCGCGCTGCCTCGCCGGGCGCCGCATGCTCGCGTCTCCAGTGTGGTCCCAGACAGGTAGGAAAATCATACTACGCTCGCGATGTTTACCGTTCAACATCGCCAGCCCTGTGCCCACAGGTCGGTCTCCCGTTAGCGTTAGCATCGCCTCCGCCATCCCGCCGAGCGGCATCGAGAGTAACTCTTTCCGGCGCAAGGCGAATGGGGCATGCTGGATTTCGCGTTGCGGGACGTCGCGAGGAGGGCGTCGCTCCATGGAGGCTCAGAACGACGCGGTGCTCTCGCCGGGCACGCGGATCGATCAGTACCTGATCACCGGACTTCTGGGCCGCGGTGGATTCGGCATCACGTACCTCATAAAAGACGAGATGCTGAACAAGGAGTTCGCACTCAAGGAATTCTTTCCCGAGGATCTCGTGCGCCGCGAGGGCGGCAGTCTCCGCTTCCTCTCAAGGGCCAACGCCGAGGAGGACTACCGCTGGGGGCTCAAGAAGTTCTTCGACGAGGCGCGCCTGCTCGCGCAGTTCAACCACCCCAACATCATCGGCGTGCGGCGCGTGTTCGAGCAGAACGACACGGCCTACATGGTGCTCGATCTGGTCCGCGGCATGACCTTCGAGAAGTGGCTGCGCGGCCTCGACAGTCGGCCGACCCAGGACGAGCTCGACCTCGTGGCGGGGCCCCTCCTCTCCGCGCTCGCGCTCGTGCACGAGAACCGCACCTGGCACCTCGACATCTCGCCCGAGAACATCATGATCCGCGCGGCCGACGGGGCGCCGATCCTGCTCGACTTCGGCGCCTCGCGCTTCGAGATTAAGCAGCACTCGCAGCTCGTATCGGCGCTGGTGTTCAAGAGCGGCTACTCGGCACCCGAGCAGTACACCTCGAACGCCGACCGCTACGGCCCCTGGACCGACATCTACGCCTTCGCGGCCACGCTCTACCGGGCCGTCACCGGGGAACGGCCGGACGAGGCGACGTCGCGGCAGCTTTCCGACGATCTCGAGCCGGCAGCCAAGGCGGCCGCAGGGCACTATCGCGAGAGCTTTCTCGCGGCCATCGACGAAGGGCTCAAGCTTCCGCCCGGTGAGCGGCCGCGGTCCGTGCGCGACTGGCGGCCGATGCTGCTCGGCGGCAGCGCGGTGGTCTCGGCCGAGCCCACCGCGACGACGGCGGTGCGCACGCAGCTTGCCACGCAGCGCACCGGCGCGGGCATCCCGCTCGTCTATACCCGGCTCATCCGCACCAGCCTCTCGAAGCTCGGCCAGGCGACGCGCAGATCCAAGGCGCTCACCGCTGCGGTGGCGGCGGGGCTGGTGGCGCTCGCCGGCGCCGTGCTCTACGTAAGCGGGGGCAAGAACCCGTTCGCGGAGTGCGGCGGACTGTTCTCGGCCGCCGACTGCTGGGGCGCCGTGGTCGACAGGGGCGGCAACATCTTCGGCCGCGTGGAGGAGCCGAGCCGCGAGGCGGCGGAGGCGGCCGCCATGAAGAAGTGTCGCGAGCGGTTCGACCAGGGCTGCACCGTGATCGCGACCATCTCGAAGCAGGAGTGCTGGGCACTGGCCGAGTCGCCCGGCGATCCCACGCGCTGGCGCGCGTCGGCGGGAAAGACCATCGAGCTTGCACAGCGGGATGCCCGCTGGGATTGCGAGCGCGTCTACGGCGTGTGCCAGATGGCGATGACGTTCTGCGCCGACGGCAAGAAGGCGCAATAGATCCGTCTCTCATTCGTCCGGCAGCGAGCCCTACTCGCGGAAGCGGTTGGTGATGGGATAGCGGCGGTCGCGGCCGAAGTTGCGGCTCGAGATTTTGACGCCCGGCGCGGCCTGGCGGCGCTTGTACTCGGCGAGATAGAGAAGCCGCTCGACTTTCCGCACCACCTCCGGGTCGTGGCCGCGCGTGATCACGTCGGCGACCGGCATCTCCTGCTCGACGAGGCAGGCAAGGATGTCGTCCAGCACGTCGTAGGGCGGCAGGCTGTCCTGGTCGGTCTGGTTCTCGCGCAGCTCGGCCGTCGGCGGGCGCGTGATAATACTCTCCGGGATCACCTCGCCCTTGGGACCAAGCCCACCTTTCGGGACGTTGGCGTTGCGCCAGCGCGCGAGGCGGTAGATCTCAAGCTTGTAGAGGTCCTTCACGGGGTTGAAGCCGCCGTTCATGTCGCCGTAGAGCGTCGCGTAGCCGACGCTCATCTCGCTCTTGTTGCCCGTGGTCAGCACCATGGCGCCGAACTTGTTCGAGATGGCCATGACGACGACGCCACGCGTACGGCTCTGGATGTTCTCCTCGGTGAGGTCCGGCTGCTTGCCGGTGAAGAGCGGCGCGAGTGCGTCCGCAAAGCCCTGAACGGGAGGCTCGATGGGGACGGTGTCGAAGCGGATGCCGAGCGCCTCCGCGCAGGAGGTGGCGTCGGCGATGCTTTGGTTGGAGGTGTAGCGGTAGGGCATCATGATGGCGTGCACGCGCTCCGGGCCCAGGGCGTCGACGGCCATGGCGGCGACGAGCGCGCTGTCGATGCCGCCCGAGAGCCCTAGAACGACGCCGGGAAAGCGGTTCTTGTCCACATAGTCGCGCAGGCCCAGCACGCAGGCGTGATAGGCCGCCGCGTCGCCCTCCGTCAGCCGGTGCACGGGCGCCTTGGTGCACGCCCAGCCGCTTGTCGTCCGTGTCCATTCGGTGATGGCGATCTCTTCCTCCCAGGCCGAGAGCTGGCCGGCGAGGACGTGATCAGCATTGAGCACGAAGGAGGCGCCGTCGAAGACCAACTCATCCTGGCCGCCAACCTGGTTGACGTAGGCGAGCGGCAGGCCGGCCTCGGTGACGCGCGCCACGGCGACGTTCATGCGCACGTCGGGCTTCTTCCAGTCGAAGGGCGAGCCGTTGGGGACGATCAGGATCTCGGCGCCGCACTCGGCCAGGCACTCCGTGACATCCTCCTTCCAGATGTCCTCGCAGATCGGCACGCCGAGGCGCACGCCGCGGAAGCTGATGGGGCTCGGAAGCGCGCCTGCCGTAAACACGCGCTTCTCGTCGAAGACGCCGTAGTTGGGGAGGTCGACCTTGAAGCGAACGGCCGCGATCTCGCCGCCGTCGATGAGGACCACCGCGTTGTAGATGGCGCCGTCCTCGGGCCACACGGTGCCGACCAGCACGGCAGGGCCTGGCCCGAGGCGCGCGGCGAGCGCCTCGGCGCGGGCGCGGGCCGCGCTGTGGAAGGCCGGCTTCAGCACCAGGTCCTCCGGCGGATAGCCGGTCAGGAACAACTCGGGAAACACGACCAGGTCGGCGCCTTCGGCCGCGGCCTTGGCACGGGCGTCGACCAGCTTCTGCTCGTTGCCTGCGAGGTCGCCCACGGTGGGATTCAACTGGGCGAGCGCAATTTTGAGGAAGGCGGCCCCGGTGGGGGATGTGTTTTTGCTCATGGCGGCAAGATTTAGGGCGGCGATGGCCCCGGGTCCAGGGGCATCGGCGGCAGCGCTCTCAGCAGGGCAGCATGTCGTGGTCGCGCACGAAGGACAGCATGGCATGGCGCAGGCCGGGGCCGCCCTGAATCTGCAGATCGCCGCCGATGCGGAGCACTTGCGGGCCGCCGTCCAGCGCATAGAACTCGTTGGTGAGGACCGAGAGGCGCTCGTCCCAGTCGGTCCAGTCGGCGCGATTGTGAAAGTGCGTCTCGCGGCGATGCTGGGTATCCCGCGGATAGGGCGCCTGGAACATGGCGATGCCGCGCTTCACCAGATCAGCCTGGCGCTCGAGCCCGACGTCGGCCAGCGCCTCCTGGATCTCGGGCGCAACCGAACCCGCCGCGTTGTAGAAGAACTGACGCACGCCGCCGTTCTCGAACTCGTCATTGAATGCGGCGAGGAGCAGGACGGTACGCTCCGGCTTGGCCAGCGCGGCGAGCCGTTGACGAATCTCCTCATGGGGCTGCCAGAAATCGAGGGCGGCGAGCAGCGCACCGCTCAGATGCTCGAAGCGCGCTGCGTCGCTCAGCTTCGTGCGCGTGGATTCGATGCGCTGCCAGAGGCCGGGTGTGCGGTTGACGTATGCAACGATGGTCGCGATCCAACCCCGCTGCGATCCGAACGTGTCGCTCAAGGCAAGAAGGCTATGATCGAGAGCATTCAGCTTGCCTGAAGGCGTGGCATAGCCCAAAGCCTTTATGCGCAGCTCGGTGTCGGACGGGTAGGTCCTTCCGAACAGTGCCATGGCTTTGGTGAAGACGGCACGCTGCTCCGCCAGACCCGCGGCGTGCAGGGCGTCGCGCACAGCCGGGGCGTGTTGTCCTGACCTGCGATAGAAGTAGGTATAAAGGCCATCGCGGCCCATTCCGGTCTGCAAGGAGTATAGGAGCACGAGCGTGCGCATGTGCGGATCGAGGGGCTCGAGCGATTTCGCGAATTTCTCCGGCGGATCCAGAATGTCGCGGGCCGCGTAGCGGCCGACCACATGCCCTATCAACTCCCAGAACGGGATCCGCGAGCGGTTCGAGAGCGAATCCGGATCATAGGCGGCAGGATTCGCTTGCAAGGGGCAGCCGTTGTCAGCCACCGTCTTCGACCACGTGGGAAAGGGGACAATGCGGTCATCGAACCGCGGCTCGTTTCTTGCCGGCGGTGCGTCACCGCCGTTCTGGGCGCCCGGCGCGGGGGAGGTGAGGAGAAGAGACCCTATGGCGGCACAGGCCGCGGCCGCATATGCCGGTCCGGTCCGAATCCGATCCACCTCGCTCCCTCCGGCAGACGCTGCGTCGATTCCGGTGCTTGATAGCGGAGGTTGAGCCCGGCGGAGGTTCCACACGGAACTGCGTCAGGCCCGATCCCGCATAATCTGTCTGGCCCTGCAAAAACCGCAGACCCTGGCCTCCATTCGTGCGGGTGGACCTGGGCGGGGCCAGTCATTACAGAACAGAGGCGTCTCCCCTGCCCCCGAGTCCTCCTCCGCATGCTCTCCATTCTCTCGATCGTGGCTCCCGTCTTTGCGCTCATCGCTGCCGGCTACCTCTGCCGGCGCATCGGCGTGATCGGGCTTGCGGCCGTGTCGGAACTCAACCGCTTCGTCGTCTATCTCGCGCTGCCGGCGCTGCTCTTCGACGTCATGGCACACGCGAAGCCCAGCGAGCTCGCGCAGCCGGGCTTCATCATCGCGTACGGTGTCACCTGCGGCATCGTGTTCTACGGCACGCTCGGCGTCAGCCTGCTCGCCGGACGACCGCTCGGGCCGGCGAGCATCGACGGACTTCTCGGGTCCTACGCCAACACGGCCTACATGGGCTTTCCGGTGCTGCTCATGGTGTTCGGCCAGGACAGCCTGGTGCCGGTGACACTGACCTCCATCATCACGGTGTGCGTGCTGTTCGCCTCGTCGATCGTCCTGATCGAGGTCGGCCGCCACAGCGCGCACCATCCGCTGCGGCTCGCAGGCAAGGTCGGCGCGTCCCTTGCGCGCAATCCGCTCCTGATCGCGCCGGCGCTCGGCGCCCTCTACGGGGCGACGGGAATCGGCCTGCCGACCGCGGCCGAAACCTTCCTCAAGCTGCTCGGCGGGGCGGCAAGCCCGCTGGCGCTGGTGGTGATCGGCCTCTTCCTCGCTGAACCCCGGCCGGTGGCGGCCGCGGAGGCGCGCACCGCCAGCGTGCTCGCGGCGATCAAGCTGTTCGTGCAGCCGGCCTTGACCTGGGGACTTGCCACGGCCCTCGCCGTACCGCCGCGGCTGGCAGCGATGGCGGTGTTGCTCTCGGCCATGCCGACGGGGACCGGGCCCTTCATGCTCGCCGAGTTCTACAGGCTTCCGGCGGTCGTCACCTCTGCGGTTATCCTGCTGTCGACGCTCGGATCGCTCGTTACGCTGCCTCTGCTTATGATTGCCCTCGGGGCCACAGGTCAGAATTAACCTTCGACCAATGGACAAGGAGCGGCGACACCGCATCCCCTTGTGCGGGTCCCGGCCTTAAGGCACAGCATCTCTGCATCAGAATGAAGGCTTGCTCATGCGCCTCGACGCGATCCCGCTCGGAAAGAACCCGCCGCAGGACATCAACGTCATCATCGAGGTCTCGGTGGGCGGGGAGCCGATCAAATACGAGATGGACAAGGCTTCGGGCACGCTCATCGTCGACCGGTTCCTCTACACGCCGATGCGCTATCCCGGGAACTATGGGTTCGTGCCGCACACGCTCTCCGACGACGGCGACCCCATCGACGTGCTGGTCTGCAACACGCGCACCATCGTGCCGGGGGCGGTGATCAATTGCCGTCCTGTCGGCGTGCTGGTCATGGAGGATGAAGGCGGCGGCGACGAGAAGATCCTTGCGGTGCCGTCGACCAAGGTGTCGCGGCGCTACGAGAAGATCCACAACTACTCGGACATGCCCTCGATCTCGCTGCAGCAGATCGAGCACTTCTTCTCGCACTACAAGGATCTTGAGCCCGGCAAATGGGCCAAGATCGGCCATTGGGGCGATACCGCCGAGGCCGAGCGACGGATCACCGAGGCCATCGAGCGCGCGAAGGGGAAGGGCTAGCCCCTCCCCAACAGGGGGAGGGGAATTTTCGCCGTTACGCAACACGTCCCAGAGGGAGAGAAGTGAGGTTAGGTCAGTCGAGCTTCTCGGCGGACGAGGTATTTGTCGGAGCGGCGGCGGTCGCGTCGTAGGCAGTTTTCGTATAGCCGTCCCCGGTTCGGGTGATCTTGGTGGTCCAGCCGGTGTCCCATGTGATGACGGCCGACAAGCCGTCCACGTCCCAGGTGCCCGTCATGCCTTCATCCGACCGATCGGCCTCGGCCACGCCTGACGCCAACAGCGTGATCTCGAACGGATTGCCCTCCGAATCCTGGACGCGCCAGGTCCCGGCAAACTCGTTGTCGTCCAAATCCCGGTCCTCGGCCCCGATCAGCGCGAGAAAACTGGAGAGCGAACGGCTCCCCTGCCTGCTGAGGCTTTTCATCGTGATCCTCCGCTTGCAGCGGGCGCGCACATCGGCACACCCTCACGGGAGGAAAAACGCCTGGCGGCAGCGAGGGTTCCGACCGCCTGTTTTACGCTTCGGACCGATAGGGGTTCGAAGCGATCATGGTCTAGCCGGCCGCCGCGGCGGGCCGGGGCGGGGCGCTGCGCGCCTCGCGCTCGAGCTTCATGCGCTCGGCAACGAGGAAGGCCAGCTCCAGCGACTGATCGGCGTTGAGGCGCGGATCGCACTGCGTGTGATAGCGATCCAGGAGATCGGTCTCGGAGATCGCGGTCGCGCCGCCCGTGCATTCCGTCACGTTCTGGCCGGTCATCTCGACGTGGATGCCGCCCGCGTGCGTGCCCTCGGCGCGGTGCACGTCGAAGAACGCCTCGACCTCCTTCAGGATGCGGTCGAAGGGACGCGTCTTGAAGCCGTTGGCGGCGCTGATGGTGTTGCCGTGCATGGGATCGCAGGCCCAGACCACGGTGCGCCCTGCCTTCTTCACGGCGCGGATCAGCTTGGGCAGGTGCTGGCCTACCTTCTCGTGCCCGAAGCGGCAGATCAGCGTCAGCCGGCCCGGCTCGTCCTTCGGGTTCAGGATGTCGATCAGGCGCAGGAGGGCGTCCGCGTCGAGCGAGGGCCCGCACTTCAAGCCGATCGGATTCCTGATGCCACGGCAGAACTCGACGTGCGCGTGATCCGGCTGGCGCGTGCGGTCGCCGATCCAGAGCATATGGCCGCTCGTCGCATACCAGTCGCCGCTCGTGGAATCGAGACGCGTCAGCGCCTGCTCGTAGTTCAAGAGCAGCGCCTCGTGACTGATGTAGAAGCTCGTCGTGCGGAGCTGCGCCGTGTTGGCGCTCGTGATGCCGCAGGCACGCATGAAGCCCAGCGTCTCGGCGATGCGGTCGGCGAGCTCCTGGTAGCGGTGGCCCTGGGGGCTGTCCTTGACGAAGCCCATGTTCCACTGATGCACGCGCTCGAGGTCCGCGTAGCCGCCGGTGGCGAAGGCGCGGATCAGGTTCAGCGTGGCGGCGGACTGCCTATAGGCCTCGAGCTGGCGTGCGGGATCGGGGATGCGCGCTTCGGGCGTGAAGTCGGCACCGTTGATGATGTCGCCGCGGTAGCTCGGCAGCTCCACGCCATCCTTCTTCTCGGTGGGGGAGGAGCGCGGCTTGGCGAACTGCCCCGCGATGCGGCCCACCTTCACGACGGGGCTGCCGCCGGCATAGGTCAGGACCACCGCCATCTGCAGGAAAACGCGGAAGAAGTCGCGGATGTTGTCGGCGCGGTGCTCGAGGAAGCTCTCGGCGCAATCGCCGCCTTGCAGCATGAACCCCTCGCCGAGAGCGACCTCGCCGAGAGCCTTCTTCAGCTCGCGCGCCTCACCGGCAAAGACGAGCGGCGGGAACGTCGCCAGACGTCCCTCGACCTCCTTCAGCGCGGCGGCGTCGGGATAGTCAGGCACCTGGACGATCGGCAGCGAGCGCCAGCTCTCGGGTGACCAGGCTGCGGGCATTCTCTCTTCTCCACATTCATGCCGGGCCGACTGGCGCGCGGCTGCCCTCCGCACAGGAGGATACCAAAATTCTCGCCGGCTTATAGGGCAAGTGCCGGCGGATGGCCAGCCGCGCACGCGCCTCGCCTTTGCGGCTCTGCAGCAAAGCAAGAAGGCGGCCGGTTGCCCGGCCGCCTTCCCTTAATACGACTTCGCGCTGCGGGTGGACCTACTCGGCCACCCGGCGGCGGCGGCGGACCGGGCCGGCCTCGGTGCCCGGAGGCACGAGGGCCTTTTCGGCCTCGCTCTGGGCCTTCTCCTGGCTGATCAGCTCATCGCGCTTGGCCGCGATGCGGCGCAGGCCGCGCAGCATGCCGCCGGTACCGGCCGGGATCAGACGGCCGACGATGACGTTCTCCTTCAGGCCCTCGAGCGTGTCCGACTTGCCGACGACGGCGGCGTCGGTCAGCACCCGGGTGGTCTCCTGGAAGGAGGCCGCCGAGATGAACGAGCGGGTCTGCAGCGATGCCTTGGTGATGCCGAGCAGAACCGGGGTCGCGGAGGCCGGGCGCTTGCCCGTCTTCTCGATCTTGGCGTTCTCCTCGTCGAACTCGATGCGGTCGATCTGCTCGCCCTTGATGAAGTCGGTGTCACCGGTGTCGGTGATCTCCACCTTCTGCAGCATCTGCCGGACGATGACCTCGATGTGCTTGTCGTTGATGGTCACGCCCTGCAGACGATAGACGTCCTGGATCTCGTTGATGAGGTAGTTGGCGAGTTCCTCGACGCCCTTGATGGCAAGGATGTCGTGGGGCGCGGGATTGCCGTCGTAGATGTAGTCGCCCCGGTCCACGCGGTCGCCGGGCTGGACGGCCAGGCTCTTGCCGCGCGGGATCAGGTACTCGACCGGCTCCGCATTCTCATCGTCGGGCTTGATGGTGATGCGCTGCTTGTTCTTGTAGTCCTTGCCGAACTCCACCGTGCCCGAAACCTCGGCGATGATGGCGTGGTCCTTCGGACGGCGGGCCTCGAAGAGCTCGGCCACGCGCGGCAGACCGCCCGTGATGTCGCTCTGCTTGGCGGAGGCCAGCGGAATGCGCGCGATGACGTCGCCCGCCTTCACGTCCTGGCCGGGCTCGACCGAGAGAATGGCATCGACCGTCAGCAGGTAACGGGCGTCGCCGCCGCGGGCCACCTTCACGGGCTTGCCCTTGCCGTCCTTGATGACGATCGCGGGCTTCAGCTCGGCGCCGCGCGGGGTCGCCCGCCAATCGACGATGACGCGGTTGGTCGTGCCCTTCACCTCGTCCGTCTGCTCGCGCACGGAGGCGCCCTCGATCAGGTCCTCGAACTCGATCTTGCCCGAAGCCTCGGTGAGGATCGGCCGCGTGTAGGGGTCCCACTGTGCGAGCTTGGTGCCGCGCTTCACCTCGTCGCCGTCGTCGACGTGCAGGCGGGCGCCGTACTGGACCTTGTGGGTCGCAAGCTCCTTGCCCGACTGGTCGACGATGACGATCGACATGGTGCGGCCCATGGCGATCAGTCGGCCCTGGCCGTCCTTGACGATGGCGCGGTTCTTGATCTTGACCTTGCCGTTGAAGTTGCTCTCGATGAACGACTGATCGACGACGTTCGCCGTGCCGCCGATGTGGAACGTGCGCATCGTAAGCTGCGTGCCCGGTTCGCCGATCGACTGGGCGGCGATGACGCCGACCGCCTCGCCGATGTTGACGGGCGTGCCGCGCGCGAGGTCGCGGCCGTAGCACTTGGCGCAGACGCCGGTCACGGTCTCGCAGGTCAAGACCGAGCGGATGCGGACCTCCTGGATCTGCCCCTTCTCGATGGCCTCGGCGTGCTTCTCCTCGATCAACTCGCCGGCCTTCAAGATGACGGTCTGGTCGCCGTTCTCCGCGGTGGCGACGATGTCCTCGGCCGCGGTGCGGCCCAGCACGCGCGCGCCGAGCGAGACGATAACCTGACCGGCGTCGACCACGGCCTGCACCTTGATGCCGCGATCGGTGCCGCAGTTCTCCTCGATGATGATGCTGTCCTGGGCGACGTCGACGAGACGGCGCGTCAGGTAGCCCGAGTTGGCGGTCTTGAGCGCCGTGTCGGCGAGACCCTTGCGAGCGCCGTGGGTCGAGTTGAAGTACTCGAGAACCGACAGGCCCTCCTTGAAGTTGGAGATGATCGGCGTCTCGATGATCTCGCCCGAGGGCTTGGCCATCAGGCCGCGCATGCCGGCGAGCTGGCGCATCTGCGCGGGCGAGCCGCG
>NZ_JADZBI010000088.1 GCF_020852195.1 Hyphomicrobium sp.
CGGCGCAGGAGTACGGCGGCCTGATCAAGCACGGCGCCAAGCTGCTTTTCGCCTTCGCCGAGGCGACCGTGCCCAAAGTCACGCTGATCACGCGCAAGGCTTACGGCGGCGCCTACGACGTCATGAGCTCGAAGCACATCCGCGGCGACGTGAACTACGCTTGGCCGTCGGCCGAGATCGCCGTCATGGGCGCCAAGGGCGCGGCCGAGATCCTCTACCGCGCCGACCTCGGCGACCCCGAGAAGATCAAGCTCCGCATCGACGAGTACCAGAAGCGCTTCGCCAATCCGTTCGTGGCTGCCGAGCGCGGCTACATCGACGAGGTGATCCTGCCGCACGGCACCCGCCGGCGCATCTGCCGTGCACTGAACATGCTGCGCAACAAAACCCTCGAGAACCCCTGGAAGAAGCACGACAACATCCCGCTGTGATGGGGGCTGGCGCTTGTGGTTTTTTATCGTCCTCGGCATGAGGTCGAGGGCGATACGCTGAGTTTGGGAAGGCACGACAGCTTCCTGCTGTCGGGAACGATGGGGGGACACCATGAAGGGCTTGGCATCGCGCGCGGCCGCATTGGCCGCAGGACTTGTCGTGGCAGGAGGCGCGGCCGTTGCCCAGCTCGCGCCGGCTGCGTTGGAGGCGGCGGAAGCGAACTTCAAGCAAGCGAACGTGAGCGCCAGCGGTGCACTGACGGCGCAGGAGTTCAAGGCCTTTATCGACCTCAACGCCGCTGCCGGCATCGGCAAGGCGTCGAAGATCAAGTCCTTCAACGCCTACGACAAGGCCTTCGCCGGGGTCGATGCCGATAAGGATGGCGTCGTGACGTGGGACGAGTACGTGCGCGCCCAGGGCAACTGAGCGGGCGCGATCTGCCGGCCAACGGAAGCGCGGTACAGCGCACGAGGCGCAGCGGCGTCCTTGTGCTCTCTCGCGCACAAACTTCGCCTCAAGGCAGCCAAATCTGCCTGCTACGAAAGACGCGTGCGGACTGTCGAAGGAAGCGGGGCTGTCGAAGGGTGGGGGCCTTGAAGCTGCATCAGTTCGAAATGCACGGCGTCGGCCGTGCAATGCTGGTTCATATTGTGCTGGGTGACAACGAGACGGACGTGAACGCGTCGCGTCAATGGCTCGAGGCAACCGTCGAGGTCCCGATCAAAGGCTCGATGGACGAGGAGGGCCTTCGTACCGCGGCCATGACCTTCCTCCGCGATACGCTGAATGCGGAGATCGCCGCGTTGAGGTGCGGCCAGCTGGGCTAGCCTCTTTCCGGATTGGATCGAAAAGCAGCCACCCCATCCGGAAGCCATCGCAGATCGATCGCTTCCGGGTAAGGGCGCGCGTGCGTGCTCCTCCGGTGCGCAGTCCGCGGGCGTCCCCCTCCGGTTGCTTGCCTAGGAACCTGCAGGTCGATAAGTTTTCCTTGTTCAGGAGCAACGGGGCCGCGCGCCGCCGAAGGGCGACGTGTGTCCAAGCAAGGGACCTTACATTGACGTCCGACATCAGGTCGCACGCGCGACCTACGTGCGAGGTGTGCCTGCAGTCCGGTGCCACCGTCGTACATAAGTACACACGCAGCCGCTGGCCTGTCGTGGCGTGTAACGCATGCGGCTTCGTCTATCTCGGCGAGGTGCCGGCGTACGAGGACCTTTCGGTGAACCTCGCCTGGGAGAAGCAGCACGCCGAGGAGAAGGCACGGCGCAAAAGGACCAACAGGCACGCGCGCCTGGACGCGCTGACGCGCTTTCGGCTGAAGCTCGGCAAGCTCGTGGATCGCGCGCGTCACGCGCGCAGCGTACCCGATATGGGCCGCGTGCTCGAGATCGGCTGCGGAGGATCGACGCGCATTCCGGAGGGGCCAACGCCCTACGGCATTGAGATCAGCGAGGGCTTGAGCCGCAAGGCACGCCCGATCTTCGAGGCGCGCGGCGGCGCCGTCTATCACGAGCCCGCCACCACCGGCATCGAGCGGTTTCCCGAAGACTTCTTCGACAGCATCATCATGCGCAGCTACCTCGAGCACGAGGCCCAGCCGCGTCTCATCCTGGAGCGGGCATTCAAGCGCCTGAAGCCGGGCGGAACGATCCTGCTGCGCTCCCCCAACTACAACTCAGCGAACCGCTACATCATGGGCTCGACCTGGTGTGGCTTCCGCTTCCCCGATCACGTCAACTATTTCACGCCGCGCTCGCTGTGCACCCTGGCGGAGAGCATCGGCTACGAGTTCCGCTGGAAGAACTGGATGTCGCTCTTCGACGACAATCTGATCGTCGAGCTGAGACGGCCGGAGAGGGAGCGGGCACAAGCAAGGCCCGGTTTGGTCGCGGCAGTCGTTCCTTGAGGCGCTGCGCGCCCTTGGCTCACTTCGCATCAAGCTCCGGCAGCGACGCATAGCGCGCGAGGTAGGCCGAGCCGAGCGCATTGAGGTGGCCCCTGTCGCGGTAGAGCAGCACGTCGTCCTTGAACGCGCTGCAGAGGACGTCGCTGCAGAGCAGCGCACGCATGTCGAGGAACGACACGCCGTCGTCGGCGCGGTCGATGTCCTCTATGGCGGCTTGATAGGGACCGATGTCGCGGTCGACCTCTTCGCGCGGGACCGTGCAGTCGACCTCTTCCGTGTCCTTGCGCGCCGCCTGCGCCAGGCATCGGAGTGAGAACGTCTGGAAGTGCGGCACCTGGCCGATGATCAGCACCTTGATGCCGCGCTTGCGGAAGATGGCGACCGTTGCCGCGGTGAACTCGCCGAACGTGCGCGCGTCACGGGCCGCCGACAGATCCGCGACCCGGTTGGCGACCGGCGTCTCATCGGTCCAGGACCACGAGAGGATGGCGATCTTGAGCCCCGGGTTCTGGTCGAGAAACTCCACGATCGTTTCCTGGTAGCGCGCGCACGTCTCCTCCTGGCTGGTGGGACGGTGGTACCCGACGCCGATCAATGGCGGGCAGGTGCTTTGCGTCACCTGCCGCCCGGAAAGCCCTGCCTTGCCGGCGAGCTCGGCGATCATCGGCACGAAGTGATCGGCGTTCGAGTCGCCGAACACGGCGATGTCGTAGGATGCGCGCTCGGCTAGCGGGGCGCCGAACGTGCAGTGGGGGGTATGTCGGAACGCCAGATCGTGGCCGTCGCAGGAGCGGCGCAAGGGATTTCCTTGCGAGGCGGCGCGGTACACCTCGTAGGCGCGAACATCCAGCCGCTGCGGCAGGCCGCGCCCGAGAATGCCCACGGCGGCCAGCACGGCGAATGCAGTCCCCGCCGCCGCCGTACGCTTGAAGAGCGCGGCCGGCGGAAGCGTGTAGAGTCCCATACGCCGCGTTAGCGCCTGCTCGACCAGGAGCCAGGAGAGCGCCGCGAGTATCAGACTGACGGCGACGAGTGCTGCGGCTTCGGGCGCATCCGGGCCGCGCCCCAGCCAGTAGGCCGCGAGCGCGAGCGCCGGCCAATGGTAGAGGTAGATCGAGTAGCTCATCTTGCCGGTAAGCACGACGGGCTTGAGCGAGAGAAGCCGCGAGACCGGCGTCGGGCCAAACAGGCCGGCGGCGATCAGGAGCACGCTGCCCACGATGGCCGGCACCGCCGCCAGGCCCGGAAAGGATATGCCGGCATGAAGTGCGGCGGCCGACCCCGTGACGAGCACGAGCCCGGCGAAATCCAGCACCGCCCGTTTCGATACGGTAGGCGCCTTGATGAAGGGAAGGGCGAGCGCGAGCGCACAGCCGGCAATGAGTTCGAAGGCGCGCGAGAGCGGTAGGTAGAACGCGAGGTTTGCATCGCTGCGCGCACTGAGCTCCGAATGGACAAGGGAGAGCACCGCCAGCGCCAGTGCCGCCGCGACGATCCGCGGGCGTGTCACGAGCTTGCGGACCATGAGCAGGAGCAGCAGCGGCCAGGTGAGATAGAACTGGTCCACGACGGCGAGCGACCACATGTGGAGCAGCGGTGCCTCGGCGGACGGCGCGTCGAAATATCCGGAGTTGAGGTAGAAGTAGATATTGGCCGTCATCGTCCAGACGGCGATCAGGCTCTCGCTGTAGGTAGAGAGAGCGTCCGGCATGAGCACGAGGACCGACACCGCCGTGACAAGAAGGCAGCAGACGGCGGCAGCCGGCACCAGCCGCCGTGCTCTGCGGCCGAGGAAGCCGGCATAGGAAAAGTTCCCCTGCTCCATGTCGGCTGCGATCTGGCGCGTGATGATGAAGCCCGAGATGACGAAGAACACATCGACGCCGACGAAGCCGCCCGGCAGCACTGAAGGCCAGGCATGAAAGACGACGACGAGCGCGACAGCAAGCGCGCGCAGGCCGTCGACGTGCGGCAGGTAGGGCAGGGATGCGGACTCGACAGGGGATGCGCGGGACAATTGAGGCGCCTGAGTTGAAGACCTGAGCGTGACCTTCGGTTGATCGCGAACAACCTCGCTCGACACCTAGGGTGCTAACTTGATCCAAATGCGTCGCGACCCGCACGTGCGCGACGAGGTGAAGTCAGGAACCCCGGATGCCGGAACGGCGTTGGCATGTGACAATTGCGCTGGAATTTACATTTTCGGCGACAACACGATCAAGAAGGGACTGCTGCGATGCGGCATTGCAGCGCGAAATAGTTCGCGCACTGACAGCATCATGATCGCCTAACTACAAGCGAATTAAAGTGATCTGATGCGGCTCCGAAATCGTAGTATACCGTTCATCAGCCGGGACCAACCTATGAAAGGAAACACAGCCATGCGAAGCCTTATCGCCATGGCCATGCTCGGAGCAGGCGCTATCATCTTTGCTGCCACTGCACCCGCTCCCGCTCAGGCCATGACCGCCGCGGGCGCCGGAATAGCCAAATCGGCTACCGCTGGGGAAAGCGCAGTCCAGGAAGTTCGGAGGCGTTGGAAGCGGCATCGGCATTATCATCGCCATCGCTGGCACCGGCGCCACTATTACCGGCCGTACTATTACGGCGGCTACTATCCGTACTATTACCGCCCCTACCGCTACTATCGTCGTCCGCGCGTCGGCATCTACTTCTCGTTCTAGACGCGAAGACGTCGCTCCACTCACGTGCATGGCCGCGGGCAACACGCCCGCGGCTTTTTTGTTTGCTTAGGTAGTAGGCTTTTTGAGCCCATCTCCGACAGGAGCGCGCCGTCGGCACGCTGACAGGCTTGCGCGGCGATCTTGAAACGCTGCGCCCGCACCATACCTACGTGCGAACGCCGGCTTGAGCTCGAGGGGGAGCCGCACGCATGCTGATCCGCGACACGTCCGCCGGCTACGGCCTCGTGAGCCGTCTGTTTCATTGGCTGATGGCGCTCGCCATCTTCGCCATGTTCGGCCTCGGACTCTGGATGGTGGGCCTCAGCTACTACAGCCCTTACTATCACTCGGCGCCGAGCCTTCACAAAAGCGTCGGTATCCTGCTTCTCATCGCTCTCGCGCTCCGCTTCGGCTGGCGCCTCGCCAACGTGAGGCCGAGCGACGACGACCTCAAGCCGTTCGAGCGCACGGCCTCGCGCATCGTGCACTGGGGGTTCTACCCTCTGCTCCTTGCACTGATGGTGAGCGGCTATCTGATCTCGACGGCAGACGGCCGTCCGATCGAGGTGTTCGGGCTCTTCAGCGTCCCCTCGCCCGGCGAGAACAAGGGCCTGGAGGACACCGCCGGCGCCGTTCACACAATTCTTGCGTACCTAGTGATCCTGATCGCAGCCGTTCATGCGGCCGCGGCCGTGAAGCACCACGTCATCGACCGCGGGCGCTCGCTTTCGCGCATGTGGTCCGGACCTCCCACGAGTTGAGTTCATCCATCGCAAAGGACTGTCCCATGAAGCTTCGTCTTGCTCCCCTCGCTCTTGTGGCCGCTCTCGCCTTGCCTGCCGCCGCTCCCGCGGCCGACTACACGATCGACAGCAAGGGCGCCCATGCCTCGATCAATTTCCGCATCCAGCATCTCGGCTTTAGCTGGCTGACTGGGCGCTTCGATCGCTTCACCGGCAGCTACAGCTACGACGAGAAGGCCCCGGAGGCTTCCAAGGTCAGCGTCGAGATCGAGACGGCGAGCGTGAACTCGAACCACGCCGAGCGCGACAAGCACCTGCGTGATCCCGACTTCCTCGACGTTGCGAAGTTCCCCAAGGCGACCTTCGTCAGCAAGAAGGTCGAGCCCGCCGGCAACGGCAAGGCGAAGATCACGGGCGACCTGACCCTGCGCGGCGTCACCAAGGAGGTCACCATCGACGCCGAGTACGTGGGCGGCGGCGCGGATCCCTGGGGCGGCGACCGCACCGGCTTCCACGGCACGACGAAACTTGCGCTCGCCGACTTCGGCATCAACTTCGATCTCGGTCCGGCCTCCAAGGAGGTCGAGCTGACGCTGAACGTGGAAGGCGTCGAGAACAAGTAGGCTGCGCGGCGACGTGCGGCCCCTGGGTCCCGGCTCTCGCGGCTTGCGCCGCTCGGCCGGGATGACAGGAGCGCCGCGCCCTCAACGTGTCATCCCGGAAAGGCGAAGGCGCGAGCCGAAGCCTTATCCGGGATCCAGGGGGGCCACACGGCAACCCTGCGCCTGCCCTACGCCCCGCTGTCGCCCGCGCGCCCGGCGATCGCGCGGTGCAGCACCACCAGCGGCACCAGCCCCGCGAGCACGATGGAAAGCGCACCGAGCGCGCCGCTTTCGATCTGCTCGAGAGCCGCGAACGCGTAGACGTGCGTTGCCAGCGTCTCGAAGTTGAACGGGCGCAAAAGCAGCGTCGCCGGAAGCTCCTTCAGCGCATCGACGAACACGAGCAGCCCCGCCACGCCGAGCGCCGGCGCCAGCAGCGGCAGATGGATGCGCCAGAGCGCCGACGCGGCCGTCTCGCCGAGCGCGCGCGCCGCCGCGTCGAGGTTGGGCGAGATACGCTCAAGCCCGGCCTCGATGCCGCCGCGCGCAACGGCAAGGAAGCGGATCACGTAGGCATAGACGAGCGCCGCCACCGATCCGGAGAGGATGAGGCCGGTCGATACGCCGAGGAGGTCGCGCGCCAGCGCATCGACGCTGTTATCAAGAGCGGCGAGCGGTATCAGCACGCCGAGCGCCAGCACCGCGCCCGGCAGCGCATAGCCGAACCCCGACATCTGCGCGGCAAAGCGTGTGAAGCCGGTCTTGGCCACGCGCGGCGCGTAGCTGAGCAGCAGGCCGAGCGCGACCGCGACCAGGGCGGCAAGCGTGGCGAGGAAGAGGCTGTTCCAGGCCGCGCGCAGGAATCCGCCCTCGATGGCCACCGAGATGTGTCTCACGGCAAAGCGCGCGAGCAGCAGGAACGGCACCATGAAGCCAACGATGAACGGCAGCGAGCAGAGGAAGGCTGCTCCATAGCCGCGCCAGCCTTCGATGTCCTGGAACGGAATGGCGCGGTAGCGTCCCGTCGTGTGGTGGATCTTCGCACCGCCGCGCGCGATGCGTTCGGCCGCAAGCAAGAGCACGATGAGCACGAGCATGACGGTCGCGAGCTGCGCCGCCCCGCCGAGGTTCGAGCGCTGCAGCCACGTCGCATAGATGCTGGCCGAGAGCGTCTCCACGCCGAGATGCTGCACGGCGCCGAGGTCGTTCAGCGTCTCCATGGCAACGAGCGCGGCGCCGGCGGCGAGCGCCGGCCGCGCAAGCGGCAGCGCCACGGCCCAGAACGTTCCCATGGAAGTCCGTCCCAGCGTGCGCGCGACCTCGAGCGCGCACACCGACTGCTGCACGAACGTCGCCCGTGCGGCGAGATAGACATAGGGGTAGACCACCGCCGACATAACGAGCGTCGCCCCGCCGAGCGAGCGGATGTCCGGAAACCAGTAGTCCGCCACCGTCCATCCGAACAGCGAGCGCAACCCGGTCTGCACCGGGCCGGCGTAGTCGAACAACTCGCCGTAGCAATAGGCGGCGATGTAGGTCGGGATCGCGAGCGGCAGCACGAGCAGCCGGTCGAGCACGGCGCGTCCCGGAAACCTGTACATGGTGACGAGCCACGCGGTGCCCGTGCCGACGACCAGCGTGACGAGGCCGGTGCCGAGCACGAGCAACAGGGTATTCTGCAAGGCAATCGGCAGCACGGAGCTGACCAGATGCGGCCAGTCGTTCGCATTCGCGGTGGCGGCGAGATAGAGAACGGCCGCGATCGGCAGCGCAATGACGGCGAGCACGAGTGCGGCCGTGAAACTCCAGCCCGGGGCGTGGGAGCTGGCCCGCCAAGCCGAGAAAGCGCGTCTCAGGCTTTCGAGGGCGCCGCGCTGGGGATCGGCTGAGGTCGGGGGCGTAAGGCTCATCGCCGGGACCATGGCGGCGCCGGCAACGCGGCGTCAAGATCTTCCTGATTTCGGAAGTTGGGTTAACCGGATTGGGGATGCGCCCATTTGCGGGATGAGCAACGAGCGTATCACCCGTCCCCAGGACTTTCGTCCTTGCACGCCACGAGAGCGCAGCCGGATCAGAAGGGCGCGAGTGAGCGGCGGAGCGTCATCTGCTCCGCCGCTCGCAGATATCAGGAGCTAGGCCCGGCGTCGAAGCGGACCTTGTCGACCAGCTCGGACGCCTTCTTGCGCAGCTTGGCAATCTCGGACAGCGGGATCGGGTCGGCCTTGAGCTCGCCCCAGCTCTTGACGAGGTCGGACGTCTTGGCGCCGGCGATCACCGGGTACTCGCCGTTCCGCTCCGCATAGATCTCCTGCGCCTCGGGCGAGGCAAGGTACTCGACGAGCTTCACGGCGTTGTCCTTGTTCGGTGCATGCGCGATGAGCGAGGCGCCGGAGACGTTGACGTGGGTGCCGCGGTCCGCCGCGTTCGGGAAGATGATGCGCACCGACTCGGCCCACACCTTCTGCTCCGGGTTCTTGAGCATCGCCGCCATGTAGTAAGTGTTGGAGATGGCGAGGTCGCAGAGACCGGCGTGGATATCGCGCACGCCCTCGCGGTCGCCACCGGCCGGCTTGCGGGCCAGGTTGTCGCGCAGTCCCTTGAGCCAGGCTTCCGCCTTCTCCTCGCCGTCATGGGCAATGATCGAAGCGATGAGCGCGATGTTGTAGGTATGCTGGCCGGAGCGGACGCAGATCTTGCCCTTCCATTTCGGGTCGGCAAGCTCCTCGTAGGTGATCTGGTCCTGCTGCACGCGCTCCTTCGAAGCGTAAACCACGCGCGCGCGCCGCGTAAGCGCCACCCAGTGTCCCTCGGGATCGCGTAGCGCGGCGTCGACGGACTCCTCGATGACCTTGGACGTCAGCGGCTGCGTGATGCCGGCTTCCTTGGCGCGGATAAGCAGGCCGGAATCCGGCGTGAGCAGGATGTCCGCCGGGCTGTTGCGGCCCTCGGCTGCGATGCGCTCGATGAGGCCGTCCCGGGAATAGATGACGTTGACTTTGATTCCCGTCTCTTTCTCGAAGGTCTTGAAGATCGGGTCAGTGAGGCCCGGCTCGCGATAGGAGTAGACGTTCACCTCCCCTGCGGCGCGCGCCTCCAGGCTCGGGGCGGCAAGCAGGGCCAGTGCAGCAAGCATCGGCGACGCCAGCGCAAGCGCCGTGCCGCGAAGGGTGGATCGAGAGACACTCATGGGTCGTTCTCCAATAATCGGGGGTCAAGGTCCCGCTATCGGCTGGCCATCGCGTGTGCAACGGGGGTTTCTCGCGATCGAGCCTGCAAGACGCGCCGTCCATAGAGCAGCACGCGATAACTACGTCAAGAAAGTCAACAATTGTCGGCGGCGTCTGACGCACTTCCACAATTCTGCAATATTGGCTGCCCGCTATCCCGTGGCGGAGGGGGGCAGCCGTTCAGACCGGGACCACCCGATCCTTTGCGAAGAAGATCGACGCCGATGTGCCCTTGCCGGGTGTGCTCTCGATGACGAGTTCCGCTCCGTTGGCCGCGGCGAGGGCCTGCACCAGAGGAAGGCCAAGGCCCAGGCCCAGCCCGTCCGCTGCGCCGCGTGCCCCCGGCCGTGGGCACTGGTCTGGCGCGCGCAGCCGCTCGAGCTCGCGATGCGGGAGACCGGGCCCGGTATCCGAGACGGCGATCACGAGCGGCCCCTCCCCGTTGTAATGCGCGCCGACTGTCACGTGCCCTCCGTGCTGCGTGAACTTGAGCGCGTTGGTCACGAGGTTGAACACCATCTGCCGGAGGCTGGTCGCGTCTGCGATGACATGCGGCAGGCGGGGGGTGAGGTCGAGCGTGAGCGCGATGCCGGCCGCTTCGGCCAGCGGGCCGAGCTGGGAGACCAGCGCCTGCAGCACGTCTCCGACATCGATCTCGGCAAAGGCGAGGTCGCGCGCAGCGTCCGTCTCCACGCGGCTATCGGCGAGCATGCGGTCGATGAGCCGCAGCACGTGCTGCGCGCTGCCGTAAATGTCGCTCGCGTAGCCGACGTAGCGCGCGCCCCCGAGCGGCCCGAAGCGCTCGTCCTTCATGATCTCCGCCGCGGCGGCGATGGCGGCAACCGGCGTCTTGAGCTCGTGGGCGAGGCTGGCGCTGACGGACACCGGCAAGAAAGGCTCGGCGTGGGCCGGATTCGTTGCGCGGGTCGGCCCGGCCCCCTCGGACGGAGCGGCAGAACCGGAGGCGCCTGCGTCGTCGGGCGGCTGCGCCCTTTTGCCCACGCTGGTTCGCCGTTCGGGCTGGGCGCCTGTCATTTGGCCCTCGCGGATGCGCCGCGCGATCTCCTTGAGCTTGGCGTCATCGCCGGTGAAGGGCGCAGGTGGCCCCGCAGTACGAGGCACCGTCGCCCCGGATGCGTCCGACAGCGCGGTGACGACGGCAAGGCTGTGGGGCGCCGCGCCGAGAATCTCGACGCGGCAGCGGAGGGAGACGGCACCGTCCCGGCCCCAGAGCACCAGGCGCTCCGCTGCGGCGCTGTCCCGGCCAGGCGCCGCGGCGAGGCTGCGCAACCGGGCCAACGCCGGCATGCTCGCATCGAGCAACGGCGGCGCACCGTCGTCCTCGAGGCCGAGCAGCACGCTTCCGGCCGCACTGGCAGCGAGGATGCGCCCGCCAGCGATGTCGATCATCCACGCGGCGCGACCGCCGGCCTCAAGCTGGGAGAGTGCCAGCGCGGGCAGGTCTTCGGCAAACGCCTTGATGTGCGCCCGTTTCATGGGCGGAGCTTAGAGCATGATCGCTCCGGCCCAAACTCCGTTGCAGGACCAGCCCTTAACCCGATGAGGAAAAGTGTGAATTTGCCCGCCGGCTGCGCCCTGGCGACGGGCGAGCCTGCCGTGCGGTATCGAGTGCGGAAGGAGCGTCCGTCGGCCTGGCTGGAGCCTAGCAATGAGGGTTGCAGCCGAGGGGCGGCGCTTCTATAAGCTGCATCTCCTCGGCGGCGAGGCGATCCGGTTTTGCGTCACCGGCGTCGGCGCGCGAGTGAGCTCACGAATAAGCCGCCTTAGCTCAGTTGGTTAGAGCGCTAGATTGTGGATCACGCTCCACAGAAAACATTGATGTTTTCGGCTTCGCTCAGTGTCGCGCCAGGACGGGTTAATAAGCAAGGAATTTCATGTTGTTGTAGCCGTCAATTCACGTCAGCGCGCGACATGATCAGGCGTGACGCGACGTAACCAGCAGTGACAGGGCAGTGACGGGGAATTGCCTAGCTGCTATGTCGAGCACATGCAGAAGCTCGCTGACAATGACCGCGCGATACGCGGCTGCCGACCGAAATGGGGCCAGACGCGCACTCGTTGGACGATAGACGGCCGCAAGGGCCTCTATGTAGATGTCAGCGTGAAGCCGAACGCGCCGACCGACGAGACGCAACGCGAGCGCGATGACTTCCGCCGCGTCTATTATTGGCGCGATCAGCGCAAGGGCGGCGGTTTTGTCCGCCTTGACGACGTAGAGCGTCTTTCGCTCGCCCAGGCGTGGAAGTCGGCAACCGACCGCGCTGCGAATGTAACGCTGCGCGGCCGCCGCGCGGGCCGCGTCACCTTCGGCAGCCTATTTGACGACTGGCTGAAGCGCCACGCAAAGCCAAACAAAAAGAGCTGGGAAGCCGACGATGCGCTTTACAAGCGGCACATCAAAAAGCACCTGGGGAATGCAGTCGTCAGTGAGCTTAAGCGCGGTGACTATGTTGATGTTCTCGACAAGATTGCCCGAGTGGCGAGCGGCATCCAGGCCAACAGGTCACAGGCGCTCATAACCGCGGTGCTCAATTGGGCCGTGGCTGAGGACAAGATTGACGATCACCCCGCGCGCGGCATCAGGAAGCGCGCCAAAGAGAAGTCGCGCGACCGCGTGTTGTCGGCCGACGAGATCAAGAAATGGTGGGTTGCTTTGGACGAGCAGGCGACGCCACGGATGGCGCGTCTGTTGCGACTTCTCTTGCTGACGGGCGTGCGTCTCTCCGAGGCATGCGGGATGGCGCGCGCTGAGATACAGGGTGATCTTTGGGAGATCCCCGGCGAGCGCACCAAGAGCGGCTTGCCGCATGTCGTGCCGCTCGCGCAAACCGCGGCCGAGATCGTTGCCGCGGCCATCGCCGAAGCAGGCGAGTCCGCGTTCGTATTTCCCGCATTCGATCGCCACCGCATGATGGAACAGGCGGTCACGCGCCACGCCCCTGATCGTGCGTATGCGCGCATCGCGGTCAAACTCGAATTCGTTGACACGGACGGAAAGCCGAACACCGGCATTCATGACTTGCGGCGCACGATGGCGACCAATCTGGGGCGGCTCGGCATCTCAACCGAGATGATCGACCGCGTGCAAGGCCGTGGCGCGCGCGGGAGCAAGGTAAGCGGCATCTATAACCGCCACGAATACCTTGCCGAGCGTCGCGACGCGTTAGAGTGCTGGGAGCGCGAGGTGCGGCGGATTGTGGGGCAGAAGCCGACGTAGCTCATGCTTGTAGCGCGCGGCGCTGCCGCGCGCTACAAGCAGCGGCCACAGACGCGATGCGACGTGCTGAATTCCGCGGATAAGTGCACACAGTTGTTTGATCAGCCAGCAGAGCGCGCGTAGCCTTGCATCTTAGGCAAGGATTGGCGGGCAGCATGCTCAGTTCCAGTGACTTCGATAGAGTGCAGGGGCACTTCGCGAGCCAAGCACAGGTGCTCAAGCGCTATCAGTGGGGATCAATCGCGGTCGCCGTCGTAGCGCTGGCGTTTCTCGCCTACGAACCCTCAACGTTGGCCATGGTCGCGTTTGTGGTCGGGTTCGTCTACTGGCGGGACACACGTAATCGGCAGCAGGCGCTGGAACGCGCCGTGCTCGAGGCGCCCATTCTCATGCAACTCGCAGACAAGGTGGATCGTATTGCAGGCCAATCCGAACCGCGCGCCAATCCCATTAAAGAGTATCTGGCGAGCCGTCAGAGCGGCGGCGGTTGATCAGCCCCGCCCCCGTTTCCCCGCCAACAGCGCAGCCGGATTCACCTTGAACAGCTCGGCTTCCTTCACGTATTCCCGCACCATGTTCACTGATGCGTGCCCCGACTGGCGCGCCAGCGCCAGCACGTCGAGTCCGTTGTTGGCAGCGTCAACGAGGAAGCCGCGGCGCAGCGCGTGGCCAGAGAAATCATCGCCCAAACGCGCTTTCACAATCGCGTTGATTGAGTGGCCGCTGATGCGACCGCCAACCTTGCCGTGGCGGTTGATCTGCCGGAACAACGCGCCCTCGGCAATGCCGGCCGCCTGCATCCATGCCTGTACGGCTTCAACCGCGCAGGGTTCGCAACCGTAGGGCACGGCGTAACTCTCCTCGCCGCCTTCCTGATTTGTCTTTGACACGTTCAGGCGGATCACAAGCCCCTCTTTAACGAACTCGACATGGCCCGCGGCGCCGTCAGTGAGTGCCGACGTTACGTCTAGGCCGGCAAGCTCGCTGCGCCGACGCGCTGCCCAGAAGCCCAACAGGATGATTGCCCGGTCGCGCAGCCCGCGCAGATCATCCCCGAACTCGGGGAGCGTGGCGTCCAGCACTTCGCGCGTCGCGGCCTTGGCCTTCCTGGGCTTGCGCTTGTTGAGCCGACGCACGCCGTCCATGACGCCCTCATAGAGCGACGTGTCGAAGCCGACGCCGGCGTGCCGGTGCGCATGAACAATGGCCGCGAGATGTGTGTTGATCGTGCTGGGGGCAAGCCCCCTGCGCTTCAGGCTCGCGAGGTACGCTTTGACGTGCTGCGGCTCGGCTGGCATGGGCCGCGCGCCGCGCGGCGCGCACCATTCCATGAAGGCCGCGAAGCACCGTCCGTATAACCTGCGTGTTGAGTCCGCTCGGGCACCCCGTAGCAACTCGCGCACCTCCTCAACCTCATGCTCTGCAAGCAGGTTGTAAGGGCCGTCATTCTGCAGTGCCAGCGTGTTCATTCTCAATCCCCCGATGCTTCTGGATTACGAAGACTTCAATTTGCGTAAGTCAGAATCAGGGGTGTTGTCGAGTGGAATTTCTGTTGCTGCTGCGCCCCAAAACCAACGAAGCGCCGACACGGTTTCCCGTATCAGCGCCTCTGAGTCACACGGGTGATGCAGCGCCCTGCCGGCTCGATAACGGAGTCAGGTGACAACTGTTCCGCGCAACCCCCGCTGCAGAATCCGAAACCCCCACTCGCCTGTGGCCAGCTGTACGAAGTACCGCCAGCCACCAGCACGCAGCAGCGCGCGCCCACACGGTGCACGTCGTCGGCGCCGGCAGCAGCTGGCGCAGCATACGGCGCACGGGGCGGCCGGGGGCGTCGCGCGAAGGGACCCGGCGCGGCCGGGGTGCCGGCGGACCCGCCCCCGGGCTTGAGCCCAAGGGAACCCATCTCGATGGAACTGCACGGGTACCAGATACCAGCGCGCTCACGCATAGGGCGCAGACTCGGGAGGGGTGGCGGGTTCTTGCCGACGAAATGCGAGTGGGAGACGCGGGCGCAGAAAATTTTCTGGGAAATTTTACTGGGTCGCTTGTAGGCGCAGTGGACAAGTCTCGGAAACCGTTGCGACACGCAGCTGGCGCGCACTACCCATTGTGATGAGTTCAAGCAGGGTGTGACCCCCAATGGCGAACCCGGCGCATAGAGACTTCCGCATAGCCACAGCAAACGAGTTCGCTAGGCTAGAACAGCGGTACAACTCGACCTTGTTCCAGCTTTTCAGTATTGACCAAGAGCTTGTCGATCAAATCGGCGAGTTGTGTGGCGCGCTCACTGTGGGGCATCCGCCATTCCCGATCGCCCTGCATATAGTTGAGTTGAGGGGCTTCAAAGCTCCAAAGGTTGAGATAGTTCGTAGTCCCTCCAGGCCGGTGACACTCACCGCCAAGTTAGGCGAGCTATCGCTTCCTGATGGAAAGTACCTTTCTATCTGCGCTCCGGTCGTTCACACCAATACCGGCACGCAGGAAAAGGAAGCCCGCGAGGCGATTGCCCGCTCACTGGGGTTGTTTGTTGCCTCACTCGGGCGAGGCTTCCTCATTGGTAGAGCGGCAGAGTTCGTCGTTGCCGCCGGAGATGAGCTTCGGCAATCGTTCATCAGCGACGCGATCCGCGCGCCTCAGGCGTGGGACTTCGCGCGATGGGGGCACTCAACTGACTTATCAGACCTTGCGAAGGCCATTGAACTGTCCGACGCCGATTTGCGGAGTCGGATTGCTTACGGTGCATCGATCTTTGGTCGCGCGGCGCTCGAGCATGACGATACCTTTAGATTCACGCTTTATTGGTTGGCTTTGGAGGTCATCGCCGATGGTGGAGAAAAGGAAGTCACAGGCCACCTCGCGAACGCCTACAACATCGATTTGAAGGCCGTTCGCGATGGTTTGGAATTGCGGCATTGCATACGGATGCGAGCGGATCTTTTTCACAAGGGCCAGCCGCCGCAACTAACGCCGCGTACAGAACGCCTTTTGCAGGGGTTCTTTTTGGATCTTCTCCGCTACGAGCTCGGTTTGCCCTGTAACAGGCTTGTTGAGCAGTTGATTGCATCGGAGGCCCGCACGGCAAGTGCGGGGATGCCGTAAACATCTGCCCGCCTCCTCACCGAAAACCGCACACCGCTCCTGTACAATGATGCCCACAGCATCAGCCGCAGGAGCACCTGTTGTCCGACAAGGTCAGAACGAACCACCTCCGCCGCCTTGCCCACCGCGCCGGGCTGCGGATCTCCACGCTGAACACGCCCGCCGGCCGCATCTTCGCCGTGATCGACGGCAGCCGCATTGTCGTGACCTGCGTCGGTTTTGAGGCCGTGTCGCAGCAGCTGGCTGCCCGGCAGCAGGCTGCTGCATGAGAACTCAAAGGGAGGAGTAGAAGATGGACCCCTACGGACCGCCAATGCCGAACGCGTTGAACCTCATCGGAAAGCTGACCCTGGATCAGAAAGACCGCTAGCAGAGCCAGCGCAGAATGGCACTCGCAGGCGCGCTCATGAATCAAAATATGTCTCAAGGCGCGGGGGCGTTCGAAGGGCTCATGTCAGGGGCCAGCAAGGGGCTCGGCACGTCGATGTTTCTGAGCGAGTTGGGCAATGCCCGAAAGGGCTCGGGCGCGTCGAGAAACGACTCCAGTTGGGGCAGAGGCTTCGGTGAATCCGCATTCGGCCCTGACAGGATCGGGATCCGTGACGGCATCCGAGGCTTGCTCGGGTTGTCCAAATGATGACGCCTGAAGAAACGGACGCCCTCATCGTCGAGTGCAGCGAGGCCGAGCTGGGCGTGCACATGTTCGTCGGCAAACTGAAACAGCTGAATGCAGCCGGCATGGATCTCGGAGTGACTCCCGAAATTCTCGAAACCGTGCTGCTGATGATCAATCACTTCTATGGGCGCCTCGTCGTGCCGCCCGAGGGAGCGCCCAATTGATGGCCGAGAAGACCAAGAAGCCGGCTGGCATGTTCGACGACTTGATCGCCGAAGCCGAAGCCGCGCGGCCGAACCGCTTCACGAAATACGCACCCGAGGTCACGACGACGGGTAGCAATCGGTTTGCGAAGTATGCGCAGCAGCCGCAAGGTGGCAATTTCTTCGATCAATTCGACGAGCCGCGGAAGCCGAATTTCTTCGACCAGTTCGACGAGGACGATAGGGCTGCTGCTGCAGCACAGGGTGCGCAAGCACCGGGTGCTGCCGAAAGCGTGCCTGAGCGCGGCTTAATCGAAGGCATCGTGAGCGACGTGCGGAACATGCTCGGTTACGAGCAGACGCCGCAAGAGAAAGCGCAGCGCGCAAAGGCGCACGCGAAGTTCGAAGAGGATCGCGGCGGGGGCGGCTGGAAGGATACGCTGTTCTCGAAAGACGGCGCTCGCCTCGTTGCACAAGGAGCCAGCCTTGGGTTAGCGGATGAAGCAGAAGCCGCGATCCGATCGCTCGGCAGTGAGACTTACGATCAGGCGCTCGAGTCCATCCGCAACGACCTCGCCGCGGCGCGCAACAAGCCCGGCAGCCTGTTGCTCGAAATGGGAGCGGGTGCGCTCGTGCCGGGCGGCGCCGCTGTGCAGAGCTTGCGCACTGCGCCAAGCATTTGGCGCGCGGCGAAATACGGCGCAGGGCTCGGCGGCGCTGCCGGTTTCGCTGGCAGCGAAGGCGCGTCCAATCCCGACGCCACGATGGCCGATCACCTTGCCGAGCGACTCCCCAATGCCGCTTTCAGCGCTGCGCTCGGCGGCACCGCGGGCGCCGTTGTTCCGGCTGTCGGCGCAGCTGGTCGCGCGGCGACAGGCATCGCCGCGGCGCGGTTGGGCATCGGCAGCGAGAAGTTCGCGCGGGAAGCTTTGGCCGACGCGTTACGTGCCGAAGCCCGCGCCAGCGGGCGCAGCACAGACGCTGTATTGCAGGAGCTTGAGGACACGGGGCTGCCGCTTGCGCTGGCGGGCAATCAGTCCGTGAATCAGCTCGCGCACCGGGCGGCCGAAGCGTCGCCGGTTGCTCGGCGTCAGCTCATTGACACCATTGCGGACGCGGAAGGCGGCGCAGGTCGTCGTGTCGAGCGCGCCATTGATGACGCCATGGCCGGCGAACGGGCCGGCGATGTCGCATTCGCCATTCAAGATGCCCGTCGGCTCGGCGCGAGCCGTGGTTATGACGCACTCTATGGGCGCAACGCCGTGTCGGACATGAGCGCTGCTATCGACCCCACACGTCCGACCATGCAGGCGGCGATCAATCGGGCGAACCGCTGGATCCGCGACGAGAACGGACTCGAGATCAATGACGTGTCCGCGATGACCGGCAAGCAAACCGACTACCTGGTTCGCGCTCTCGACGATGCGGTGGACAGAGCATTTCGTTCGGGCTCTGGTCAGCACGGCGCCCGGCTTGCCGAGCAACGCGACAACTTCCTGCGTTCGGCATATCAAGCCCGCCCGGAGTATCGAGACGTGCGTGCCGCCTATGCCGCCGACAGCGATAGCCTACGCGCCATCGAAGCAGGACGCGGCGTGAAGCTGAAAGACAGCGCGGGCACCGAAGAATTCACGGCGCAGCTTGCCGACATGGCCCCCCGTGATCGGCAGTACGCACGTCTCGGCGTGCTGCAGAACCTCCGGGATGACGTGCGCAATACTGCGACTGCGCCGAACGCCATCAGGAACGTGGCAGAGTCGCCCGCTCGTGCGCGCAACCTCGCGGATATCCTTTCACCGTTGGCCGACGAGACTGCGCCCGTGCTGGGCAATCGGCAGCGTGCTGCACTCGAGTCTCTGCCCGGCGTGATCGACAGGGAAGCCAGGGGCGTGCGCGGGGCACAAGCACTGAGACAGAACTTCCCCGACCACACTGGCGGGCTCAGGGCCGCGCTCGCCGGCGTCGATCCGTCGAGCGTGGCGACGCAGCCGAAAGCGTCGCTCACCCGCATCGCTGCACGCTACGCGTTGGACCCCATGAACCCCAAGCGCGCTGCACTTGTCTCTCAGCTTCTGCGTGACGATTGGCACCGCTCGATACCGCAGATCCGACGGCAGCTGGCACAGCGCGGTGTTGATGTTGGTGCGCTCACGACGCGGTGGAACGCTGCGCTGGCTGCGGCGGGTGCCAGCGGGCACGGGTATCGGCCGGCGCCGGTGCAGTAGGCTCTTGCATCGGAGCGGACATGGCGTCGGTAGTGTTGCTACCGACGCCTTTCGATGCGCCGCTATGCTGCTGCATCGGCGTTGGCCGCCTCAAGTTCGTCCAGAACGCGATTGCCGAGATCAACGACCGTGTTGAAGTCCGCTAGAAGCTGCGCGTGAAAACCAACACGGCCAGCTTCCTCGACAAACGAATGCTGCATCCAGGCTCGGAAGTGCATCAACTCATCGCGCTGTGCCTTGAGCTGAGTCGCAAGATCCAAATCGCCATGGAGCAAGGCCTGCATTTCGTCCTGCTCGAGTTGCTTGTATTTATCGGCATCGGCTGCGAATACGACATACGGCGGAATGTAGAGAGGGATTCTGTGAGCCAAGGCGTCGCGGAAATCTTTCAGATACTCGTTGAACCAAGGATCAAACGTGGCTAGGTGAGCACGGAATTCAGCACTAAAGCTGTTCCGAACTGCGTTGTTCCCAGGCTTCAAACCGACCCATTGGTCAGGGAGCGGCGCGCCGCTGGCTTGCGTAATGTTCCGTTCGCATACCCAAACCCAAGCGAGGTTGTCGCATGCCCCGTACGCATGCACGACGGACGCCTGCACGTTGACTTCGGCGTTGTGGCGTACTTCGTCGTCGGGTGGTTCGGCCTGCCCCGGCGGCAGTTCGCCAAAGACATTGTGTACGCACGTCGCTATCGACCTAAGGCGCCGAACAAAGCCGTGGTGGGCCATCTCTCGGGCGCGAGCATTCCGGAACGGCCACGCGAGGAATCTTTCGGTCAGCAGTGCGGTGGCTTCTGGCACCTTGGCTTGTTCTTCAGCAAGCTCTGCGAGCGCCGCGGCGGTATACGTCATTGGCAGGCCCTCTTACGACTGTGCGCTGGGCGCAGTTCCTGCTGAGTCTTTGCCCCCATCAAGGTGTTCAGCGGCTATATCGACAGGATTGTCGCCACGTCTCGACGGCCTTAATGCCTGCCCCCCTTGCGCCTAGTCGCCCCGCCGACACTCCGCCTCCTCACAATACGCCTGCAGACACCATCGCAGCATCTCCCCCGTCGTGATGCCGTACTCCCGCGCCAGCCTTTCGAGCGCCATGTGCTCGCTGCGCGTCAGCGACGTGCTCACCTCATGCTGCGGCTCGGACACGGGCGGCTTCGGCTCGCGTCTCCGCTTCACGGGCTTGGCAGCAGCCAGCGTTAGCGCCGAAGGCGCGTCCGCCAACTGCTGCACATTGCGCGCCTGAGCACGGGCGAGATTCCGCGCGAGCATTTCGTCAACGAGCGCATCGAGGTCGGTCAACGGCGGTAGATGCCCATGCGGTCGTGACGGTCGCGGGCGTCGGCGAACAACTCGATTGCCTGCGCCAGTCGCTGGCGTAGCGTGCGTTGCTGCCAGAACGGCGCGTTATCGAAACGGCGTAGCAGCTCGGCCTCGGCGGCTTCGTTGCGCCCCAAAAGGGCGTACAGGACCACCACGTGATCGGGATCGATGTCTGTTGGTTCACGGGCCATGGGATGCCGCCGCGTCAGCAGCGTTCGCGCTGCGCGGTCTGCGCTTTGCGGCGCGTCGCGAGGGGCGGTAACGCCCTTCGGAAAGTTCACCTCCAGGCGCAGTCAGAACGGCAAGCGCATGGTGCGTGTGTGCCTGCGACGCCAGTCCCTCCGCCTGATCCAACCAGTGCGGCAACGTGATTGCGTCAGGCGTCTCTGCGATGTTGAATTCCAGATGAAAGAGGCGTCTGTAGTCAGAGACGGTAACCTTGAGCCCATTGGCAATGGGAATGAAGCAGACGACATGCTCCTCGTAGAACACCGGATGTACGAAGCCGCGTTTGAGGCGCCGGAGTGCATTCGCAAACCAGCGGTCCTCGCTCGGAGCCATCGGCGATAGGTGGAGCGGATCGGTTACGAGCGAGTAGATGCCGATGTAGGCGGTTAGCGGCATCGTGTTTGCGGATGCGTTCACTGCGCGGCCTCCCTGGCCAGCACGGCGAGCACCACGTCGCGCACGAAAACCGACACAGGTTTTCCGTGCGCACGAGCCTGACGGCCGAGCGCAGCAGCATCCGCGCGGCGCAGCCATGTTCTTACGGGCGCAGAAAGCGCCAGCTTTTCAGGTTTCTTCGGTGGAGCCATTTACGGCCTCCATCTGTTTCAGATGGGTCCATGATAACAGGTCCGCTATTCCATTCTGGCGGACCGCAAAAAGGAAAGGCGGGCTCTTGGAGGAGCCCGCCCATTTGTCTTGACCAACCAGCGAGAGACTTTCGGGAGCGCAGTGCAGGTTATTAACCGGCAAGGTCGTGTCGCTCTCCGAATGCCCGCACAGTATATCAAATCGTCGCATTAACACCAAGACAAAACAGCGCATTACGCGGACCGCATAACAGACTGTGGTAACATTGGGCACGAATCGAATGCGGGCTGTCGTGGCTCGTCGGTTCGCAGGACTGACCGATGCGAGTAGTCAATGCCAATGGATTCTGTTTCTGCGCCCATTGATGGGCGTAATGCTGCTGCGTTTGCGGTTAATAACGCCGCACTGCCAAGCGATCTGATAAATCTGCATTTGCAGCACCCGCCGGCGGCGGTCCCCCAAACGCACACCAATCGCGGGGTAACAATCGCCACCCCGCACGACCATTCACTGTGTGTGCGAGGCCCCTCCTATGAAGTGCAGAAGACCTTTCGCCTTGCGAATCCGACGCATCACCCGGTGCATCCGCGCGGGACGTGGGACGACGCCTGCGATCCCACTGCTGGCAAGTGGGAAGAACTTTCCCGCATCTCATTCGGCGCGCACGCCTCCCATGAAGTCTGGCTCGATGAGCTGCGCGATTGGGCTGAATTGCTCGATGGCTTGGCCGCGCAGCCCGACGCCGGACTCATTCTTGGCCGCTTGAAACACGACGCGCGCAGGGATGCATCCCGCGGTCGCTGGCTCGTGTCCGATCGTCAGGGCCGATATGACGACGTGCCGTCGCGTTGGCTGCTGGTCGATCTCGACCATATGCCCGGCGAACCCGAAGCCGCGTCCGGCGTGCTGCCGGACTACATCTCGGATACGATGCCGGAGCTTTCGGCGTGCGCCTACGTCGCAGCGTTTACAAGTTCTGCCGGCATCAAAGGGGCACGTGTCCGACTCGTGTTCGAGCTTGCGGCACCGCGCACGCTGGCTGCAATGCGCAGCTTTGCGCAGATGGTCAACACGCGTGCCGGCGTCGAGATCATCGACTCGAGCCTCTACACGCCGGGCCATCTGGTCATCACGACGGCACCGCGTCTGTTCGCCAGCGTCGCGCAGGGCAACATCGTCACCGCGCAGCAGTTGCCGCGCCCAGTGCGCGATGCCGCATGGTTCGTGGCAGGTGACTTGGCCAGCATTCCCGACGCGGCAGTAACATTTGTTACTGGCGACGCAGCCTATGTGCCAAAGGGCCAACGCAGCGAGTCTATGACCAAGGCTGCAGCTGCCGAGCTGCTGCAGGCGCTCGGGCCGGGCAGCTACAGCGTCAACGTGCACCGTTGGCTTTGCCATGTGGCCTGGACAGCGCCCGCGCATCGCGGCGACGCTGCATTCAACGAAGCGGTTTCGATCATCCAAGACCGAATCCGTGAGACGAGCGAACCGGCGCGGCTCGGTGAGCGACTTCGCATCCATGGCAACGAGTGCTCACTGCGTCGCGCTTGGGATTCTGCTCTTGAACGCAAAGCGCAGCAGCTGACCAAGCGCGTGATTATCGGCGCGGCACCTGCGCCCGTCGTCGCGTCTTCTCCCGTCAGCTTGTCCGCGCTCGGCGTCAACACCGCGCACGCAATCGACTTGAGCGCAGCCCATGCGGTTAGCACTGCGCAAGCTGTGCCGCCGCCAACGATCGACAACGTGCGCGCGCAACTCAAAGCCGATTTCAAAGCCGAGGCAACTGCGATCACCCGCGGCGCCAAGCGACATGTGCTGTTCAAACACGCACCGGGAGCCGGCAAGACCACGGCGCTGCTGGAAGTGCTGAACGCAGGGCACATCAGCAGCAATCTGACACGCATCGCTGTGCCCACGCACGCGCTGGCGGAACAGCTTGTCGCTGACATCAAAGCGCACGCGCGTGGCATCGGCGATCAGGGCGGCGGCATGCATTACGACACCGATCTCGTCGCATCGGTGCGGCACCATAAGGGGCGCGGGCAGCCGGGCATGTGCCCCGATCCCGTGTCGAAACCCAAGGCGGATCTGGCCGAGAGCTTCGGCGTGCCCGTGAAAAGACATGTGTGCTCGGGCTGCGCGACCGAAAAGGCCGGCAATTGCCCCTGGCTCGCCCAAGCTGACGACGACGGCAACGGCGTGATTGTCGAAGCGCACCATGCGGCCAATTCGCCTGTCGAGCGCCGTGCGGATCTCGTCATCAACGACGAGGGCACCATCGGGGCCGCGATTCAAACGGGCGGCGATAGCGTGCCGATTGCCGATCTCGCCAACACGGCGACCATCTACGCGGTGCGTGAGGGTTACGCGCTCGGCGCTCGCCTAGGCCGCGCCACGCTCGATCTCAGCACCTATCGCACTGAGCTGCGGCTTGCCGTCGGGGCAAGCATCCCGAAAAAGGAGGGCGAGGCGGGCAAACTGCTGACCTGCGCCATTCCGTCGCTCGTTGCCGATGTGACCTTCGAAGCGCGACGCGGTATGCGCACGGAGACGCGCACCGGCACCGGGGCGGCGCATGCCATTGAGCTCGAAGCGCGGTTGCAAGCGACGCTGTTCGCTCGCATCGCCAACGATAAGACGCCCGACGCAAATCGGAAGGACGCTGTTGCCTCTTTGCGAACATCGCAAGCAGCAACGCTGCTCTACCAAGCAATCGACGCGTCGGCGCGGCGCAGTTACGTGTTCGGCGTGGCCGCATATTTCCAGGGCAGCGGCAAATCGCGCGTTAACCGGGTGAAGTGCGTGCGGCGCGCACCTCGGCCGGCAGCCGAGTCGTCAATCTCATTTGACGGCACGGCCGACGTGGACGTGTGGCGTGCTCTTGTTGCCACCACGGGCGCGCCCTTCGAGCAACAGGTTTACGACGCTACACCGATCATCCCCGCGGGCGCCGTGACTGTGCACCATTACGCAGACAAGGCCGGCGCGCTCGCATCGCTGCTGTCGCCGCCAAAGCCGACCACCGCAGAGGCCGCCGCCAACGAGCTGCGCACGCAGTTGCTTGAGCTGTCATCGCGGCCGTGGGCGGTCGCTGCTTACGGCGATCTCCCCACGCGGCTCGCGGACGCAGAAACGCTCGTTGCTGCCGGCCGCGCCGAGAGTGACCGCAAACGACGAAACGCGGACACGACTCTCAAGATGTTGTGGCGTTTCGTGTTAACCGAAGCCGTGTCCCATATTTCGCGCGCCGTGCCCGTCGCCGGGGAACAGGTGTCCACCCTGCTGATAGCGCAAAAGGCCGTCATCGAGCGTCTACGGGGCATGGGGCTGCCTTCTACGGTGGTCGCCGTGCACTTCGGCGCGCTTCGCGGGTTGAACGACTTCAAAGACGTGCCGTGCTGCATCGTGATCGGTCGCCCACGCCCATCCGACATCGACTTGGAGTTGATGACCGAGGCGCTGCATTCGCATAATCCCGCCGTCACCGAGATCGCGCGGCGGGTATCTGGCTGGACTGAGGAACACCCCGACGCACGGGTTGCGGCTGTGCAGCGGGTAACCGCTGCTGCCGAGGTGAAGCAAGCCGTGGCGCGTATGCGGCCCTACGATCGCACTGTCGCTAACTCTTGCACGGTGCATGTGTTCGGTGCGTATGACTGCGGGCTGCCCCCGGAGCTGGTGCAGCTGCGTGCGTGGTCAGACGCCGACCGGTCGCCGGTCGAGGTGGCGCTGGCATACGGCGCGGTGTTCTCGGATGCGCGTCTTAATCAGCAATCTTACGGAGGGCTGTTCCCGAAGGCGGATGCGTCCGGGCGTGGCCTCGTTGGTCTTGAGCAACGTCGCAAGTTCACCCTGCTTGTGAGGAACATGCGGCGACAGTTTGAGGTCGAAAAGAAACTCGGTGCTTATCCCTATAAAGAAAGAAGGGATGGGGTTAATGAATTTCCTATTAGGCGTAAGCACCGAGTTTCGGACGCCCTATCTTTCGCTGCCGACGGCGCAGATTCCGTACCCGGCCGGACGCACAAACTGGTGCGGTTGCGCACCGATGCGACGCGCGGCCCGGCGACGCTGGCGCTCGTCAACGCGGACTGGACGCAAGCACGCGCAGAGCAGCTGCTGCGCTGCCCGATAACCCATTGGCACGAGATGGGCGCCGACGAGGTGCTCGCGATCGGTGGGCGCCGACGGCCGCGCCTTGCAGTACGTGAGTACTGCCGACACATGAGCGCGGTGCCTGGGTAGATCGGGAGGGGAATTACGCGGGGGGCGACATGGGGATAATCTGGGCGGCATCGCATCAACAGCCCCGGCCCGTGGTATTGATCAGCCTAGTGATTGAGTCCGAAGGCGGAGACAGCAATGCTGGAAATCCTCGCGACCGTCATACTGATCGGCCTCATGCTTGTGCCGCTGGTCAACGTTCTTGTTGGCGTAGTTGCCGGCTTCATGCTGTTCGGCTTCTTTGGCGCGATCGCGGGGTTCGTGATCGGCGCGGGGCTGACAGGAATGATGACAGACGGTTTTCACTAGAGATCGCATTCAATCTGCGCAGCAGCCAGGAAGCCGGGCCAGCCCCCTGACGTGCGTCTCATGCGGACGCAGGCTGCATCGCCCCCACCGCTGTCCTGAGTCCCTCGATCACGCCCACCATGGCGTCTACGTCCCCCGGCGCGGCGGTGCGCAGTTGCTCGGCAGCGAAGTCGCACGCGAGGTCAACGGGGGGCCAAGCGCGCCCAAGCCGCTCGGCAGCCTGCTGTTCGATGTCGTGCTGGACGGGTAGGCGGAGGCCCATCGCGAGCCGCATGCGCTCCGTGAGGCGCGCCTGGGCCGCCTCAACCGCGGCGTGATGTGTGTCGGCATCAGCATCTGACCACGTTTGCGATGCGACCGCGGTCAGATCCTCGATGGCCGCCTCCACAGCCCACGCGATACCGAAGCTCTGCGACTTGCCGCGTGCCGCCTCTGCGTACTTGGTAATCTCGGACACGATCTCGGCCGGCGCACGCCGGACAAAACGCGGCGTGTCCACGCATCCGTCTTCGACAAAGATGGCCGTCTCGCCCACGGCCGACTGGTTATCGGTTTCAACCCAGGCGCCACGCCCAGCTTGCATATGAATGACGATCATGAGAGTTTCCTTTTGCTCGTTGAAGTAACGTCATGAAAACTCGAGGATTCGTCACGCCAGATCAAGTGTTTTGGAAACGCTACATCTTGGAGTGTTTGCCGTTCGATTTTAGAAATACTGGTGCGGCTAACGTCGAATACGCGAGCAATGGACGCTATGCTTCCCCCGGCTAAGTTGAAATAGAATTGCGAGCGGGCCAGATTTCTGAGCGAATTCAGCAAAAGCGTTCCAACGCCTGCGCGCCGACACCATCCCCGGGGCACCTGCTCCGCCCCAGCTCTTGCATGCGTGAGCGCGGAAAATCGGGGCGCAGACTGGCCACGCTGGGCCGCGTCGTGGGACCACCGATGCATGTCCGAGCGACGCGCGCGCCGGCAGTGCATGACCAGCAACGAGTCGGCAACGCGACTCACGTATCATTAAACGCATACGGCGCCACCCTGGCAGGTCGCGCCGCACACTTGAAGCTCACCTGCGGTAACAGGAGAACTCCCGATGACTACGCGTAGCGCCCTTTCCGGCGCGAATCCAGCGCGCAATGCGCCTACACCTAACGACGCCTCAAAGCCTTCGGCATTGCAGCCTGTTGCGCATATCGGCGCAACCAACTGCAACACTCCCGACGCCAACAAGCCGCTGCGCTTGGCACTCCTGGCTGCAGGCTTGCTCTTGGCGGCCGTTTCGATCGCCTTGGCAGCATCGGCTGGCTACGCAAGGGGTGCGACTCAGCTTGAGGCTGTGGTCTGGTCGGTCGCAGGAATCGCCCTCGCCATTGTCTCTCTGACCGGCCTCGCTGCCGCGATTTCGACACGCGGCACAATGCGTCGCGCGGCATTCACCGCATGGCTGATCGCGCTCGCTTTCGTGATCGTGGCGGGCTTGGGCAGCCAGCATGGGGGGCGCGAGCTGGCCACACGCACCGATAACGCCACGACCGGCGACCGCACGCGCGCCGAGGCTGTGTACAAGCGCGCCGCCGCCGATCTCGCCGCGCTCCCCGCGGCACGCCCGGCCGGCGTGATCGACAACGAGCTGGCGGTGCTGCTGAAGGACACGCGCCTGCGCGGGTGCGCCGGCTGGCTCGAAAGCAAGCGCCTCCGCACCGTCTGCGTGGAGAAAGTCGAGCCCCTGCGCGCCGAGCAGTCGATAGCGCATGAGCGCCAGCGACTGCAGCAGACCATGGACAACGCCACCGCCGCGCTCACCGCCGCCAAGCCGACGACGCCCGCGAATTCGGACGCCGCCGCCGTCGCCCGCTACCTCGCGGCGCTGGGTGTCGTGCTCCCTGTCGATCGGCTCGCGGATTTGATCAGCCTGTTAACGGTTGTGGCGATCGAAGTCGTCGGCGCAGTGGCGCTCGCGCTCGGTAGGCAGCACCCTGTGGCGCAGCCACCAAGTGCTGCGGTGAACGTTCACGAACAGCCGCGCGACGGGGGCGCGCTGACGCTGCAGGCGCCTGTGAACACGCCACCCCGGCCCGGTGTTCAAAGCCTGCCGAATCGGGGCCTGAACGCGGATACGACGGCGACGATTGAACGCTTGAAGGCGCGCATCCTTGGCGATCTTGAACGCGGCCCGCGTGCATGTTCACAGCGTGCGCTCGCTGGCGAGTTCGGCGTGTCGGTTGGTTACGTGAACAAGGCGCTCAAAGAGCTTGCGCATGGTGGTCGCGTTAACGTGTTGGCGTCTCGCGTAGGGACGCGGCTCGAGCTTGCGACGGCATGACAATCACGGGCGGCGCCTACGGGCGCTGCTTCTTGCTTGACGGCAAGGGCCTCGCATATCAGGCGGTCAGAGTGTTGCACTCAGCGAACTACAAGGCGCCAAGCGGGCCAGTCTCAGTGCAGAAAGATGTACTTTCCGAGTGCGCCGACTAGATTGTCGTAAGTGCCTCGCACCTCACTCAAATGTTCACTTTTGAAGTCAAGCCACGCCTGCGCAGGTGAGTTGTCCCCCTCTTCGCGCTCAGAGAACGTCACTCCGAAAATCCTCAGCTGTTTCCGAACTTCGGCTTGCCATTCAGCGCTCGCGTGAGTCTCTGCCCCTTCGGTCACAACGGTCGCAAGGTTCCGACGCGCCCGAGGAAATTGGCGACAAGCAATCTCCATATAGATAACCGCCGCCCCGACCTCCGGTCCCAATAAATCAGTTGCCAGCTTGTGAAAGGTCAGCAGTTTTCGCTGCGCATCGTCGCACTCCGCAACTCTCCGCGAGCCCTCTCCGGAAAGAAAGTATTCGATAATATTCGTATCTGGCACCAGCAGTTTATCCTTAAGGACCACCGGAGCGCAGGCACGGCGCGCAGCGTGAAAAGAGTTGTCTGCGACACGCAGTATTTCGGAAGCAAGATCACTGCGTCTTCTTGCATTCTCTTGCCTCTTCCATACCGATAACGCGCGGCTGGCAATCACTGCACCGCAGAGAGTCCCAAGCCCCTGCATCCAATCTGTTATGTTCCCGCCTCTCAGAAACCAGATTGCAGCTTCCGAATTGATCGAAACAGCCAGCAGAATCGCGAGGACGGCGCAGGAAACGATTGCGATCGGATCAACCCAGGAATGGTATTCTTCCACGGCAACACCTCAATGATGCAACAACGGTCGAGCTTGACGCGTACTCGATCATGACGCCGCCGTCGAACGCGCGTCGATCAATCACGAGCGGATGCCGGTCCCTGCTAACGGCGGAGTCGGATTGGGGGCCGTGGCTGCACGGGGTGCCGGAGGAAGCATTCGCGGTATGCCGCCCGTGCGCGGCGGATCGAATGTGGATCGCTGGGGGCGGGTTTCGAGAAGCGCGACATTGGCGCAGGGCTCATTCGATGAGCCATTTGGCGGTTTCAGGAGTCAGGATCGCCAACGAGAAAAAGAGCAGTGCGCCCATCATAATGGCGGAAGTAATCACCATCCCAAGACCAAATTCGCGATCGGACGGGGTTCGCTGCTTTTCGGGGTACAGCCGGGACCAGTCTTCATCGCTCATTTCGACTCCCGATAGGCGTCAGTTGTCAAACGCCACCAGAAGAACCTCATGCTCAACTGGCCACTTGCTTTACGGCAAACTCGTGCATTTCGCCTGCGAACTCCACTTGCACGATGTACTCGGTCGGTCCTTTGGTCGGATGCGTCAGGCGGTCAAGTACGACCGTGCCACCGTACCATTCGCCAGGGAGCACCGTGTTGTCTTTGAGGATCGTCTGCTGAAGGCCGCTCAGATTGCGCTCGCCTTCAATGCGAAGTCGATCAAAGTCATTCGCTGTTTCCGCGTTCGCAGCCTGCTGTGCGATTTGCGCGCGAAGCGGATCGTATGTAGTCGCGGTGTAAGTCCCGTACGCTCGCCCGCCGTAACCGTAGGTGTTCACACCGCCTGTTGAGGTAACATAGCCGGCGTTGGCGGCCGACATTGCTCGAGCCGTTCCCGACAGCACCGCTGCGAACGCCTGGACTGCTTGCTTGTCCTTTTCCTCCTGCACAAGCTCGTCGTATCGATGCACGCGAACGGCGACATGCTTGCCTTCAACGTTTTGCCGCGCCGAGATAGAGGACTCGAGAAGGTCATGCGGCGCGCCGCTCATATTGTTGACGACGATCGTGAACGCTGGCCGGGCGCTTCCGTCTATGACGCGCGAATTGGGCTTAAGCATCACGACGTGCTTCTTGCGCGAAACTAAGGCGGGCACGCCGTCGCGAATGATGGATTCTTGTCCGGGTGCAGCCGCCAAGTGGATCGTTTGTGGTTGAGAACAGCCAGCGGCAAGTAATGCAAACGCACAGGTAGTTGCGGATCGCAATAACATTGTGTCCCCCCAACATTCATGCGTGAAATGAGGGGAAGAGTAGATCCGTTAACGCACGAGTCGCAACACGCGTCGCGATTGTGGGGGGATGCCCTGTGGGCTATCGCAGCGCATCATCCGCAAGCTGTTGATTCAGAATGCCGATAGCAACAGCACGGCGATCCTCGTCGGTGCCGCCCAACAGCGCGTCCGCATGATCTCCACAGAGATGCTGCGCGATCGGTAGTAGCACCGGCATCAACCCGGCCGCGACGAGCATCGCCGGTACTTGCTCGAGCTGTGCAAACGCATCTGCGGTCAGCGGTACATTGACCGAGACGAATGAGCCAGTCGGCAGCGCGACGCCTGCGCGTCGCGCTAATTCGGTGGCAGCGTCGGAAATGACATCCTGAAGCTGTTCGGCTTTGAGCGTCGTCGGATCGGTCACTGCGCGGTCACTGATAGCGGCGATCTGATCGGCGTTCCTCTGTTCAAGCCATTCGACGATCACAGCCAGCCGCCAGCGGTTTTCCTTGGTTGGAATCCCGTCCGGCTTTGGGAACTTGCCACGCGCCATCAGGCGCTGTATCTGACGCCTATCCAAGCCAGTCGCCTCGGCAATTTCGACGTAGCCGACGTATCGAGGTAGCTCTGTACGGGCAGCAGTGACGGCATTGGACATGTTGCGACCGTCACTGATTTGCGGGTAAGCCGCAAGCTCGCGTGAGCAGCAGTGACAGGGCAGTGACGAGTAGTGTTGACGGTGACGAGCTACAGTAGCTAACTCACTGTAATTTCTTGTAAGCCGCCTTAGCTCAGTTGGTTAGAGCGCTAGATTGTGGATCTAGAGGTCCCCCGTTCGAGCCGGGGAGGCGGTACCAAACAAAATCAATGACTTACGCAAGATCGATCTGGCCAGTGATTAACGTATATATAGCGGCCAGATAGCGGAATTCCCTCGCTAGCCACATACAACTCACCCGTGCGGGTTGTTGCCTCGTTGGTCCCAAATCAGCGAGTCTTCGCTGTGTGGCTACCTGCCACGGCGGAAGCCAAGCGGGCTTTCGGGACGTTCTGGCGGCAGTCGGCGCGGGTCGCTGGCTCGGAGAGCGAACTCACGGAGATCGCTATTGCGAAGCTCGAAAGCTTGCGGCTCGGTCTCGTCGAGCTTTTCCATTTCGACAGCGAAGAGTTCTGGTTCCGCGGCGGCCATCTTCTGCTACGGGGCAACAACGGTACCGGTAAATCGAAAGTCTTGTCGCTGACACTGCCGTTCCTGCTCGACGCCAAGATTAAATCCTCGCGCATCGAGCCGGATGGTGATGCCGGCAAGCGAATGGCCTGGAACCTCCTTCTCGGTACGCAAGAGCGGCGTACGGGCTATGCCTGAATCGAGTTCGGCCGCCGCGCTGCCGGGCAGCGAGCACTTCATCACGCTGGGTGCTGGGCTTTTTTTGCCGCCGTTGGGGAGATCGCTCGCCCTGCAGCGGATGTTGGCCGCCATTTTCTGGTCGGGAGACGCCAATCGTCTGGAACTGCGTCTGGGCGCATCATAGCGGAACGCGCTGGTTCGTCGCGAGCTTGGGGAAGAGGTGTGCCAGACTGGCCGGAATGACGTCAGGGCCGTGGATATTGCTGAGATGAACGGCCAGTCCATGCAGGATATTCTTCTGATGGTGACGCCGCTCGAACTGCCGGGCGCTGACCCGGTGGAGATGCGTCAATAGCCGTCGGCCGGCTTCGATCGTGACCGCGGCGAGAATCGGTTTGAGTGCCGGTGGAACGGTGCGCGCCTTGGGCGAGAGAAAGAACAAGCCGAGCTTGAGTCGAGTGAGGGGCGCGACCGTATAAAGCTCGGCGGTCAACTGGGCCGCGTCGCTGCGCCGATCGGCCGCGAGCAAGGCCGTTCCCTTGAGGACGAGCAGATAGACATGGAACTCGGAACCGGGTTCGCTGAACTCCATCGCGCGGTCATAGAGGTCGATGGCACGATCGATCTCCCCCTGACAAGCAAGGATCTGCGCTTTCATGGCGAATGCCGCCGCGAAGGCCGTGCTCGCCTGAAATGCTTCGTCAGTCAGCGTGCCGGCGAGCTGCAGATGGCCTCGATCGACGAAGCGCAGGACCTTTGCGATCCCGAGCAGCAGCATGGGCTCGCCCCGGGCTTTTGGCAGCGCATCGAGCGCCAGGCGCTCGATGTCGTCCTCGATGGCGAGCCATTCCTCGTCCGACAGGGGCGGCGTCTCCGCTGAAAGAGGCCCCTGCATCAATTGGGCATAGCGGTTGAGAGCGAGCAGCACCGAAAGAGAAGGATCGTCCGGATTGGCGGCATGCGCCTCCTCCAGCCGGTGCGCATTGTGGCGCCAGCTTTCGCGGTCAGCGGCGAGCAGCACCGCCGCGTCGTGCATCCGCAGATGCAACGGCCGGTCACCCGGCGTTGGCTGCTGGCCGTCTGGGAGCGCGGCATGGGCCCAGATGGATTGCACGAGGGATTGCGCGAATGTCTCCAGCTCCGCGTTATCCGGCGACAGCGGCAAGGTCAGGCGAAAGGGCGCGATCGGCGTATTGGTTCGACCGTCCCGGAGGACGAGCGCCATATGCATCTGCCGGTCTTCAGGAAGCAGACCGATTTCTAGGCTATGGACGATGTCACCCGCCGCCCCCTGCTCGAACCGCCACTGGGGCATGAGCCGCACCTTGTGGCTTTGCCCCAACACCGCCCCGACGTGCTTCACGACGCGCTCCACGATGGCGGTCGCACGGCTGTTTCCGGAACCGAGGCCATAGACAGGACCAACAAGAAGAAAGGCCGAAACCGGCTCGACCCCGATCGGTGTGGCAACCCAGACATATCCCTCGCCATACTGGGTGGCGATGAACCGCGGCGTTCGGGCGTCGTCGCCCAAGCGCTTGCGCAGCCGGTTGATGAGATAGTCGATATTACGTTCGCCGAGTTCGCCGCCTGCATCGCCGAGACCTTCGAGCAGCGTCGGCCTCGTCACCAGCCGGTTCGGCTGCTGTGTCAGTTGCAGGATCAGGGCCCGTTCCTGCCGGGTCAGCCGCAGAACCGTTCCGTCGTCCCGCGTCGCAGACAGCATGTCGGGCTGGAATACGAGATCGGCATAACGAATGGACTGCATTGGCCCTCCCCGGTGCATCAGCGAGGAGAAGCGGACACTCTACTCTTCCCCCCGCGTCATTGACTGGCCGTCCGACGCCTCTTGGTACTGATTGCCTTGGTACAGAGCATAGTCATCAAAATGCACCACGTAATGGCATTTCTGCCGCCCGCCAGGCAAACACCCCCGAAAGAGCGCCTGGGTTCCCGCGTCCAAATACTGGTGCGAGATTGTTTTGCTATGGCGCTCAGAGACGGCCATCGGACGATCACGGTCATCTCCTCGGCAGGCGTCTGGACCAAGCGCCAAGCGCGCCGGCACGGGTCACGGGAGAAGGGCATCC
>NZ_JADZBI010000089.1 GCF_020852195.1 Hyphomicrobium sp.
ATAGATGTTCTTGGCCATCGAGTTGTAGATGGCGTCGAAGCAGACGCCGAAGAAGTCGACGAACATCAGCTCGACGATCGGACGCATGCCGTCAGAGGCGGCCCCTACGGCGGCGCCCATGAAGGCGGTCTCGGAGATCGGGGTGTCGCGCACGCGCTCGCCGCCGAACTCCTCGAACAATCCGCGCGTATTTCCGAATACGCCGCCGAGTTGGGCAACGTCCTCGCCCATGACGAAGACTCGCGGATCAATCCGCATCTCTTGAGCAATCGATTCAGCCATGGCGCGAGCGATCGTAAGTCGGCGCTCGTTGACCGCAGCAGCAGCCACGGAAGACATGGGGCGTTTCTCCTGTAATTTTTGGGCTACGTTTGTTTTTGAACCGGTGTGGAAGCGTCCGTCAGGCGAACACCTTCTCCAACGCTTCCTCCGGAGCCGGATACTCGCTCTCGCGAGCGAACTTGATGGCTTCATCCACTTTGCGCCGAGCTCTGGCGACGATCTCTGCGTTGTCGGCGTCCGTAAGCCCGTCCTCGGCCTGCAGCCGCTTCAACAGCGCGGGTATCGCATCCCTCGCCCGCGGAGAATCGAGCTCTCCCTTGGGGCGGTACCCTTCCGCGTCACCCATGAAGTGACCGGCAAGGCGATCGGTCTCGATATCGATCAGGGTCGGCCCTCCGCCGCTGCGCGCGAGCCGGATAGCCTCGCCGGCGGCCGAGAAGACCGCGATCGGATCGTTCCCCTTTACAAGATGGCCGGGCATGCCATAGGCCTGCGCCCGCAGCGCGTTGTTCGGCACCGCCGTGGAGGACTCCTTGGAGACCGAGATGCCCCACGCGTTGTCCTCGACGACAAAGATTACGGGCAGCTTCCACAGCGCGGCCAGATTGAGCGCCTCGTGGAAGGCTCCCTGGTTGGCGGCACCCTCTCCAATATAGGAGACGGCAACACCCTCCTTGCCCTGCAGCTTTCGCGAAAGGGCGGCGCCGACGGCCGGCCCCATTCCCTGCGCGATGATCCCTGAGCAACTGAAGTTCACGTCGGGATCGAAGATGTGCATGTGGCCACCGCGGCCACCGCTGAGGCCGGTCTTCTTTCCGAAGATCTCCGCGGCCATCTTCTTGAGGTCAACGCCCTTGGCAATGGCCACATGGTGGGGACGATGCGTCGAGGTGACGATGTCGCTCGGCGTCAGGTGCGCACAGACGCCCACGGCACAAGGCTCCTGACCATTCGAGAGATGCATCTCTCCCGGAATGGGTCCCTTGGCCATGTTGAAGACGGGCTTCTTCCCCTCGAGATAAATCTGCTCAATCGTCTCTTCGAAGAACCGGCTGACGAGCATCGTCTCGTACATCCAGAGCTTCTGATCGCGTGTTGGAAGCAAAGACTCCTCCCCAGAAACATTTTTATTTCGCGCGACAACCGCGGCATGGACCTGCCATGAGCCCCATCTCTCGCGTGCGGATACGCCAACGCATTCTTCGTGCCAGAGTTGCGCAGGCAGTTAAGGCATTGACGAACTATGAAAAACATCCGCGTATCGCGATCCCCCGCAGCACGTGATGTCTCGCCGCTGCAACAATCGTCGCACGCGGATCAAGGGGCACGCCGCGCCGGGCATCGGATTTCAGCGATAGAAACGCCGACCGCACGCGCAGGGTCTCGCTGCACGGCGCAGAGTCCGTCGCCCGGCGGAAAATCCGGCTTCACCTGGGCAATGGCGGCACCCGGGAGCACGCCGATAATGCGATGCAGCAATGCAGAAGTGTGACAGCGATTATTACAACACTTGGATCAATGCGGAGACAGATGTCTCCGAGCGGCCGCGATGCAGACCCGGAATTTGGGACGCAGCCAAGCAGATCCGACTTGGCATGGCGCTTGCCCCATAATGGTTGAAGAAAAGAGAACGGGCACGCCACGCAGCGTGCCCGCACCCCGGAGGAAAGAATGACACGGTCTCGTCTGCTGCCGCGCACACGCCAGCTTACAGGGGTCTTCGCAGGCTCCCCTTCCCTCCCTGCTTGATCGAGCCGGTTTGGCCAAAGCCAGTCTGCATGGGGAGGTCCGACTGTGGCTGCAGGCGTCTTACACGCTCCAGATTTTCAGACATCATACGATCGGCCCGGGCATCGAGATCGAGCTACGCTGGGGATGATCTCCTGTGTCGGAAGCACGGCAGAGTTCGCATAAACAGGAAAAACGGTGAGGAGGCGACAAGGATGAATGTAAACCGATTGAAGCGTATTGCCGGCGCGGCAGTGCTGCTGGCCGTAGCCGGTACGTTTCCGGGAACTTGGAACAGTGCTTCGGCGGAAACGGTCGTCGACGATGCCGCTATGACCGACCCGAACCAGAAGGACAACTGGCTGGCCTATGGGCGCGATCATAGCGAACAGCGTTTCAGCCCGCTCGACCAGATCAACGTCGACAGCGTCGGACAGCTTGGCTTGGCCTGGTCGCTGCCGCTACCGGAAGACCGTGCGCTCGTCGGCACTCCGCTCGTCGTCGATGGAGTGATGTATTTCACGGGGAGCTACAGCAAGGCGCGCGCCGTAGACGCGAAAACAGGAAAGCTGCTCTGGGAGTACGACCCCGAGACCTTGAAGCACGCGGGGGATCGCTCGCGCATGCTGTGGGGCTGGAGCCGCGGACTGACCATCTACAAAGGCAAGGTGATCATCGCGACGGCCGACGGCCGCCTCATTGCCCTTGACGCAAAGACGGGAACTCCGATCTGGACCACGCAGACGTTCGATCCGAAGCTGCCGCTTCATATCAGCGGCGCCCCTAAGGCGTTCCGCGACCTGGTCATCATCGGCAACGGCGGTTCCGAGCAGGGCGGCGGCCGCGGCTTCATCACCGCCTATCACGTCGAGACCGGAGAGCAGGCTTGGCGGTTCTATGTCGTTCCCGGAAACCCTGCTGACGGCTTCGAGGACGAAGCCCAGGAGATGGCAGCCAAGACCTGGACCGGGGAATGGTGGAAGCTCGGCGGCGGCGGCCAGACCTGGAACGGGTTCACCTATGATGCCGAGTTCGACCAGCTGCTGGTCGGAACCGGCAACGGCGGTCCCTGGAACCAGAAGATCCGCAGCCCCGATGGAGGCGACAACCTGTTCCTTTGCTCGGTCGTCGCCCTCGATGCGAAGACCTGATAGTACAAGTGGCACTACCAGAC
>NZ_JADZBI010000090.1 GCF_020852195.1 Hyphomicrobium sp.
CTTCCCCTCCGAGGAGGAGTGCAGCAGGTTGGCATCCACCGAGAACGGCGCCTCGCCCTCCTTGTCCTTGGCGACCGGGATCTGATTCTTGCGCGCGAACTCCAAGAGCTCCTCGCGACCCTTGAATGTCCACTCGCGCCACGGCGCGATGATCTTGATGCCGGGCTCGAGTGCATAATAGGTGAGCTCGAAGCGCACCTGGTCATTGCCCTTGCCGGTCGCACCGTGACAGACGGCATCCGCGCCGGTCTTGCGCGCGATCTCGATCTGCTTTTTGCCGATCAGCGGCCGCGCGATGGAGGTGCCGAGCAGGTAGATGCCCTCGTAAAGGGCATTGGCGCGGAACATCGGGAACACGTAATCGCGGACGAACTCCTCGCGCAGGTCCTCGATGAAGATGTTCTCCTTCTTGATGCCGAGCATCTCCGCCTTCTTGCGTGCGGGCTCGAGCTCCTCGCCCTGCCCGAGGTCGGCGGTGAAGGTGACCACCTCGCAGCCGTAGGTCTCCTGCAGCCATTTGAGAATGATCGAGGTATCGAGACCGCCCGAGTACGCGAGCACCACCTTCTTGATGTTCGGCTTGCCGTCTTTCGTGCTCATTTCCCCGACCTCTTTCCCTCTCGGTATGCGTCCAGAAGCGCGGGCACTATAGGCACCCGCCCCGGGGCCGCAAGGCGCAGTGCGTCCCAGCGTACCCACAGCAAATCCGCCGGACCGTGACCCTGTGGCACCTGCCGGCTCGACGCATGAAACATCGGTCCGTCAATGACCTAGGCAGCGCCTCTGTCTCGGCCGCGCCCTGCCTTTAGTCTACCGAAGGGAAAATCTCCATCATCTGGCCGTGTTTTTTTGGCCCAGAGAAGCTACTGTGCCGGGCGTAAGTCCAAAAGAATCAAGCGTTCCAAGCGTTGACGGAATCCAAGCGTTTCGGGGGAAACGATTGTGAAGCAAACAACGACCTCGCTGCTGATCTCCGCTCTCGCGCTGGCGGGCCTCGCTGTTGCGGCCGGCCCGGGCGCAGCGCAGACGCCCGCACCGGCGATCGAGGTGAAGGGGGCAGCCGCAGCCGAGCCTGCTCCGGCACCCGCTGCCAAGAAGACGTCGACCGAGGTTCTGCCCTGGGCCGGCAAGCCGCTCGCGCCGATGGCCGCCGCACCCGGAGCGGATGTCGAGGCGTTGGAAGCCGCGGCGGTTCAGTGTTCGAGCTTGTTCGAGGCGGCCTGCCGCGATCTCAAGACCTGCGCCTGGGTGGCGGATGTCATGCTTGAGGATGGCACGCTGGTGCCTGCGCGCTGCGCGGCCCGTCCGCCCGCTCCACCCAAGAAAGCCGCCAAGAAGACCACGCCTCCGAAGAAGACAGCCGCGGCGCCGGAGGAGCCCGCTAAGACGACCGCGGCTCCGGCCGTGAAGGCATCCGTCACGCGCATCGAGGACGAGGAGCCGGCACCGAAGGCGGAAAAGCCGAAGCAGCCTGAGAAGACGAAGACCGCGGTCAGCACCGAGCCTCCGGCAGCGGAAGCGCCGCCCGTCGTCAAGCAAAAGGCAAGCGAGCCTGTCGCCGAAGCCAAGGCCCCGGCCCCCGCCAAGGACGCGGAGCCGCCAGCCGCAGAAAGCAAGCCTCAGGCTGAAAAGACGGAGACAGCCAAGGGACCGATCGTCGTGAAGCCTCCAGAGGAGTCGGCGCCACAAGGACCGTCGTTCGGCTCGATCTCGGCATTCGGCGGAGGCAACGCGATCGTCGTCACAGTTCCGCCGAGCCAGTAGGCCCTACGCCCAGGGAAGCTTGAAGGACGTCGTGAACGGCGCCAGCAGCATGGCGCCGAGCCAGGTCTTGGGCGAGATGATCTGCGCCACGGCGAACCCGCTGTCGGAGCGGTAGCTCGAAAGCACGCGGTTGAAGGACGTCGTCGCGGCCTCGGCGGCGTCCATGGCGGCCACGTTTGCCTCCGCCGTCGGCAGCGCCACCGCACGCGGAACGCCGGCCGTCATCATGGCGTAGGCCATGGGCCAGCTCGCGGGGTTGCCCTGCAGCGGGAACAGGCCCCACCAGGCCCGCATCGGCGCGAACATCGGCGAGTTGGCCCAGGCGTTGGACATGCGGATGAAGTCGATGGGCATCCCCGTTGTGACGGAATGCGTGGGGCCCGTGACGGCCGAGCGATAGGGACGCGGGCCGGAGACGAGCTGCAGCCGCGGCGGCCGCTCGTCGTCCTGCGCGCCGGATCGGGCGGCACGGCTCCAGAAATCGAGCGTCTGGTCGGCCAAGGCGGCATAGGCGGCGGAGGCCGCCTGAACATAGCCGAAGGCGGCCGTCGCATAGCTCTTGGCGAAGCGCTGGGAAAGGTCGCTCTGGACGTGATCCATCATGGCGGGTCCTTGTCTCGGTTGCGCAGGGTATGGCACGCACGATTGTGCACCGCAACAAGATAGGCTTCCATGCGCTCGCGCGCAATGGCGCGCTGAAAAAATTAACCTAAAGAAGCCATGCAGGATGAGACTTTAGGCTATAGCAGGCCGCTTTTTCGGCACCGCCACATACCAGTACGCGAGTCCGGCGGCGAGCCCCGACGCGACATAGGCCGAAAGGGCATAGCGGTTGAGGATGGTCTCGGGGCCGGCTTCTCCGACGTACTGGGCAAAGAACCCGGCAAGCGCGATCCCGATCCCGGCGGCGGCGAAAAAAAGGATCGACCGGATCCCGAGCCATCCCGCGAAGAGGGCGGCCAGCAGCGCGAACGGGGCCGAGAACACCGCCGACTGAGTGGCGGCGAGAAGCGTCAGCAATCCGAGGCTTTGGAGGTGGTTGCCCGTTGCGCCGCCGCGCAGGAAGTCGCCGCCGGCGACGAACAGCACCTGCACCACGCCGGCCACCAGCACGGCGGCGATAAATCCCAGAATGATCCTGATGATCGCGACGAACATCCAGGCCCCCAAGCTTTATCCCGCGCGGGTAACCTAGAGTGCTTCCGGAAAAGTGGAAACCGGTTTTCCGATAAGGTGCGCGACTGAACAACGAGCTGATGCCGCGCGGCCGCTCAAGCATTGCGGCCGGCGAGCAGCCAGTAGACGAGGCCGCCCGCGAACCCCGCGGTCGCGAACACATGCCACAGCGCCGGCAGCGCATAGGTCATGTTGCCGGGATCGACGCGCGCCAGCAGCGGGATGATCGCCAGGGCCACGCCGCCGCCCACCATGTAGTAGAGCCACGACCGGATGCGGGCCACCTCGCCGACGATGACGACGATGAGCGCGGGGATCAACGTCGCGCCCGACGCGATGATGGTTCCCTGCCAGGCCACGTCGAAGGCGGCGGAGACCGTATCTGTCTCGTCGAGGTTGTGGATCGCGTGCGTAATCGTCTCGAGCCCGAGCGTGACGAGCACGAACATCGCCGCCGCCGCTGCGAGCAGGAACGCGATCGGGATCCAGATCAGCCGTCCGAGAGTCCGGAGCACCATGCCGCGTCAGGCTCCCGGCTCGGGAGATGGAGCAGCTTGGTCGCCGGCAGCGCTCTGCCGCTCCCGCGCGCGCAGCCTCACGCTCTCGCTCTTGAGCTGCCCGCACGCGGCCAGAATGTCCCGTCCGCGCGGCGTGCGCACCGGGCTCGCATAGCCCGCCCTGTTCACGACGTCCGCGAAACGCTCGATGGTCTCCCAGTCCGAGCATTCGTAGCGCGAGCCCGGCCACGGATTGAACGGAATGAGATTGATCTTGGCCGGGATTCCCGCCAGGAGGCGAACCAGCGCCTTGGCGTCCGAAAGGCTGTCGTTCACGCCCTTCAGCATCACGTACTCGAAGGTGATGCGCTTGGCGTTCGATGCGCCGGGATAGGTGCGGCACGCCTCCAGAAGCTCGGCCAGCGGGTACTTCTTGTTGATCGGCACCAGCTCGTCGCGCAGCGCGTCGTTGACCGCATGCAGCGAGATCGCGAGCATGGTGCCGGAAAGCTCGCCCCAGCGTTTGATCTCGGGCACGACGCCGGACGTCGAGAGCGTGATGCGCCGCTTGGAGAGCGACAGCCCCTCGCCGTCGGAGGCGATCTCCATCGCTTCCTGCACGTTGTCGAAATTGTAAAGCGGCTCGCCCATGCCCATCAGCACGACGTTGGTGATCTTGCGGTCCGTTGCGGGCAGCAGACCGTTGTCATGCTGGAAGCATGCCTCCGGCATGACGGGCCGCTTGGCACCCGGCCAGTCACCGATGCGGTCGCGCGCGAGCAGGATCTGACCGACGATCTCGGAGGCTTCGAGGTTGCGCACCAGCCGCTGCGTGCCGGTGTGGCAGAAGCTGCAGGTGAGCGTGCAGCCCACCTGCGACGAGATGCAGAGCGTGCCGCGATCGCTCTCGGGGATGTAGACGGTCTCGATCTCCGGCGCCCGCGCCTCGTGCCCGCGCCTGGGCAACCTCAGCAGCCACTTGCGCGTGCCGTCCACCGACACCTGCTCGGCGACGATCTCCGGCCGGTCGAGCGTGAAGCGCGCCGCAAGCGCCTGGCGCAGCTCCTTCGAGACGTCCGTCATCTGGTCGAACGAGGTGGCGCCGATGATGTAAAGCCAGCGCCAGAGCTGCGTCGTGCGCATGCGGAGCTGCTTCTCCGGCACGCCCACGGAGGCGAGCGCCTCACGCAGCCGCTCGCGGCTCATGCCGGCCAGCGTCGGCCGGAACACCGCCTCCGTGCCCGTCGCCTCGCCGCCTTGCGGCTGCCTTTGATCCAGAACCAGTGTCATCGCCTTCGCTTCAAATTCTGCCGACACCTCGCCTATCTCTCCGTCATCCCGGCGGAGGCCGGGATCTACGCCAGTCTCCGCGGCCAAAGGTGCTCTAAACGTACCACGATCGCCTGTGGAAGCTTGCATGGGTCCCGGCCCTCCGCCGGGATGACGGTGCGCGGAGGCGCCGTCAGCGCACAGCAACTCCAGGAAACTTCCCTTATCTAGCGGCTTCGTGTCGGCTTCGGAAGCCCGGCATCCTGCGGCCGACTGGTAACCTTTTCCCCCTGGAACCGATCCGCGATAAGGCGGCACGCTTCTGCGCCCTGATCGTACGAAGAATCGGACATCCACCGTCCGCTCCTCCCTTTCCCTCCCTTGTCGTGGCGAAGGCTAGCCTTC
>NZ_JADZBI010000091.1 GCF_020852195.1 Hyphomicrobium sp.
CGCTGATCGCCTGGGCGGCCTGGACGCTGCGCCGCCACGGCACCACCATCCTGCCCGATAAGGCCGCGGACGTGCTCGTCACCGATGGGCCGTTCCGCTTCCGCCGCAACCCGATCTACATCGGCCACGTGCTGGCGCTGCTAGGCGTGGCGGAGCTCACACACAACATCTGGTTCGCGATCCTGGCCGTCCCGTACATCCCGCTCGTGACCTGGCTCGCGGTCCTTCCTGAGGAGCGCCACCTCGAAGCGCGCTTCGGCGACGCCTACCGTGACTACAAGGCCCGCACCCGGCGATGGATCTGACCCCGATGCGCCGCCGCCTTCCTTCTGATCCTCCGCACGCTTTCCCGCCCTCATCATGCCGAAGGCATGTCTCCGACATGACGTGGGGGAGGGTCAGAGAGGGGTGGACTCCGCAGCATCGGCCGTCGGGATTTCCCCCATCCCTAACCCCTCCCCACACGGGGGAGGGGGACCGGGAGGTGTTCCCATGAGCATCGACTACGGCGAGAGGGAGCGCCAGTTCCTGGAGACGCTGAAGGCCGACACCGGCCGCGCGCTCGACGAGTGGATGGCGGCCATCGCCGCCGAGGGCCTGACGCACAGGAACGACATCATCGACTGGCTGCGGCGCCAGGGCTTCATGTTCTCGAAGGCGTCCTGGCTCGAGCGCATCCACAACAATGGCGGCCGGCCGATCTACGCGGGATCGGAGCGCCGCCGCGCAGAAGCGCGCCCGCGCATCACCGTGCCGCCGAGACCGCGCCCGCCCGCGGCGACCGAGGCGCTCCCTCAGGCACCGCCCGCACCTCAACCCGCGCCGCAGCCGGCCGCGCCCGCAAGCACGCCGGCCGCCGATCCCGCCGCGATGGACACGCTTCTCGCGCGCGCCAAGGCTTACCGCCCGCTCGCCGTGTACGTGATTGCGGAGATCCGCAAGAAGCTGCCGGATGTCGCCGTCACGCCGCGCGACGGTTACCTCGTCTTCACCCTACGCGGCACCGATTTCGGGCTGCTCGCCGTGAGTGCCAAGGACCTGAAGCTCGGCCTCGCGCTCGCCGGCGCACCGCCCGGCGTGCCGCTCGAGCCGGCCCGCTTTCCATCGCTGCGCGGCGCGCCGCCCGCAAGCCATATGGCGGTGCTCACCGACGCCCGCCAGATTACGTCGGCCCTCCTGGCGGCCGTTGTACAGGCAGCAGGCGCTCCCTAGCTCTCCCGGTGCACGGAGCGCCGATCAGGCAACATCGATTTGCCTGAATTGCGCCGCTTCATGACGACCGCTCGAGGAGGCTCGATTGACCACATCCGCTCGCCCCGCCGCACGTCTGAAGATCCTGGCACTGGTCGCGGCCGGTACGCTCCTGGCTGTCCCCGTCCATGCCGAGACGCCCGCCAAGGATGGCATCGGCGATCTCTTGCGCGCCGCTCCGGGATCCGCTGCACCCGGCGCAGAGGCCGTGCCCGCTGATCCGCGCGAGGGCGATCCCTCCTACGAGCAGGCCCGCGCGTTGATGAGCGCCATCGACTCCATCCTGAAAGACGTGGCCGAGCAGCGCGCGGAAGCCAAGAAGCTGCCCGCCAAGGACGAGTTCCTGGTCACGCCGCTCTGGACCGAAACCCGGGAGGACCGCGAGGATCGCGTCCGCAAGCTCCTCGACGCGACGCTCGGCATCGTCACCGACGCGCCCGTGGTCGAGGTGCAGAAGCGCATCGAGCAGCACCGCCGCAACATCCGCGATCTCGAGAGCGGCATCGTCTCGCTCAAGGAGAAGCAGATCACGGCCCCCAAGGACGCCATGCTTCCCGGCGTGCTGACCGACACCGTCGACAGCCTCGCGACCAAGATCGAAGAGCATCGCGCGCGCATCAAGGAGAACGAGGCGGCGATCTGGACCGCAAAGGGCGAGATCGCCGAGGCACTGATGAAGTCCGGCGTCGAGCTTACGCCCGAGCAGCTCGACCTCTTGCTTGACGGCGTGCTCTCGGGCGACCTCGTGCGCCTCGTCGCCACCTTCCACGCCGCCAAGCTCATCGACGGGCAGCTCGCCAAGCTGATGACGGCCACCGCCGAGAACCCCGGCGCGGCCCGCAAGTATTTCGCGATGCATGCCGCCCTCTTCGCGCTCCTAGTGCACGCGCAGGACGCAACCATCGCCAAGATCGACACCCAGTACATGCCGCGGCTCGATGCCATTCTGAAGGATCTGACGGCGGCCAAGGCCAAGACGCTGGAGCTGATGCGCGCCGAGAACCGCCCCGACCAGCAGCGTGCGCTCGAAGCCAACCGCGAGAGTCAGAAGCTCGCCGAGGAGGCGGCCAAGGGCTACCGGCGCTACCTCGCCCAGCAGCGCGAGCAGATCGCCGCCGCCCGCACGCGCGCCGTCCACGACCTGCGCATCGCCGACAACACGTTCGACACCGTGGAAGCAAGTCTCGAGCTGCGCAACCTCATGCGCGACAGCATGTCGTCGTTCGAAGCCATTCAGAAGCTCGAGGCACCGACCTTCGAGCAGATCTTCAAGAACGAGGAGCTACGGCGCGAGTTCGAGAACCTGACCCGCAAGCTCGACGCGCCCACGAGCTGACGCCACGGCAAACCCTCACTTCTTCGGCGCGCTGAGACGTGCGTGCCTTAACCGACTCGCGTGAGCGTTGAGACTTGCGTGGGTGCCGGCAGTCCATGCGAAGCATGGCTCCGCCATGATGCCGACATGACGTCAGTTTTGTGGAAACCGTTTGCCTCTTCCCACCGTCATCCCGGCCCAGGCCGGGATCCACGCAAGCCAGCCAGGAGCAAGCGGCGGGAGGCACACATCGGCGGGGAAGCAGCTCCCCGCGTTGCGGCTGGCCCTTCGCAGATCTGCTGGAAAGCTTATCACCACTTCATCGTTCGCGTTGTCACATAGTCACATTACCGTCGTACATCCACGGGGTCGCGGCGCTCCCCCATCCCTTGACCGCACGATTCTACCGGCCGGAGAGAGCGCCGCCGATGACCCGTCCATTGATGAAACCGCTTGCCGACGCCCCGCCGGGGGACCTCGCGCACGTTGACTTCGTCCTCACCGACATGGACGACACGCTGACGTTCGACGGCCGCCTCGCGGCTCGGACGTATGCCACGCTCGAGCGGCTGCAGGCGGACGGCGTGCGCGTCATTCCCGTGACCGCCGCGCCCGCAGGATGGTGCGATCAGATGGTCCGCATGTGGCCCATCGCGGCCGTCATCGGCGAGAACGGCGGCTTCTGCTTCACACGTCGGGGCAACACAATCGAGCGCCGGTTCTGGGGCGATGCCGGAGCCCTTGCCGACACCCAGCACCGGCTTCAGGAGATTGCCGCCCGCATCCGCGCAGCCTACCCGGATGCGGTCTTTGCCGACGACCAGCCGTTTCGCCTGACAAGCACCGCGTTCGCGCGGCCGAGCGACCATAAAACGGCCAGCGCGATCGTACGCGCCTTCGAGGCGGCCGGCGCGCACGCCGCGTTGAACGCCATCTGGGGGCTCGGATGGCTCGGCGGCTACGACAAGATCGCCGCTGCCCGCAGGTTCCTCCCCGAGGCCGTTGGCCTCGACATCGACGCCGATCTCGACCGCGTCGTCTTCGTGGGCGACTCCGCCAACGATGCACCGATGTTCGCCCATATTCCCAAATCGGCGGGCGTCAGCACCGTGACCGAGCACCTCGCCGACATTCCGAAGTCGCCGGCCTGGATCACCCGCGGCCCCGGTGGCGACGGCTTCGTCGAGGTGACCGACGCGATCCTCGCGGCGCGGGCATCGCGCGCCTCCCGCACGATAAGTCGCATCGGCGCCGTCCCTGACCGCGGAGCTTGAGGACATGAAACAGCACTTCCTTGAGATCACCATTCACCTCGGCGCGGCCTGGGCCGCGGGCAGCCTGATCGGGCTCGAGCGCAGCTTCCACGGCCGACCGGCGGGCTTCCGCACACACGCCCTCGTCTGCCTCGCCTCCGCCCTGCTGATGGTGGTTACGGCCTACCAGTGGGACTGGCTGGGATCGACCGTTCCCATGGAGACCGTGCGCACCGACCCGACGCGCATCGCCCAGGGGATCATGACCGGCATCGGCTTCCTCGGCGCGGGCGTCATCTTCAAGGACGGGCTGACCGTGCGCGGCCTCACCACGGCGGCATCGATCTGGATCACGTCCGCCATCGGCATCCTCTACGGCGTCGGCTTCTTCTTTCCGGCCACGCTCGCCGCGCTCGCCACCCTGGGCACGCTGGCCGTGTTCCGCCGCATAGAGGGATGGATCCCGAGCCACACCTTCGGCCAGCTCGTGCTGCGCTTCGCGAAGGACAAGGTGCTCACCGAGACGGACGTGCGCGACCTCATCACCAAGCAGGGCTTCTCCATCGCCAACATGAGCTACCGGCTGGACCGCGAGGCGGGCTTCTTCGAGTACCGCATGATGATCCGCACCGGCAACAAGAGCGCCATCGAGAAGCTGGCCGACGAGTTGCGCAACCGTCTCGACCTGCTCGAGTTCCGCATCTCTCCCAGCGGCGACTAGGAGAGCCGGCTCCGTCCCAAAGATGTCATCCCGGCGTCATGGCGGAGCCATGCTCCGCATGGACGGCCGGGATCCAGACACGTTGCCGTACCACCCCCAGCTAGCCCCCTCACGGCGAAGGCGCGCCGAACCATACCCGCAGGAGCGCGCGTCCGCGCCGGCCCCACGACACCGTCTCGTCCGAGAGCGCATCGAGGAAATCAGAGAGCCGCCGCGACTTGACCACGGTGTAGAGCGTGAGCAGGGTCGTCGGCACGAACACCGCTAAGAATGCCGCCACGCGCCACCACGTGGGCTGCTGGGTCCAATCGAAGATGTTCATGCCGATGAACCCGGTCGTCACCGTACCGACCAGACCGAACGTCGTCACCACCGTCAGGCGCACCACGGTATCGTTCTGCTTCCGCATCGCCTCCACGTCGAGGAAGCTGCCCATGTCCTGCAATTCCTCGCGCACCTCGCGATAGAGATTGTCGAGCTGCAGGTGTCCCCGCGTCATGGCGAACAGCTCCCGCATCTGGGCCTGATGCGAGATGTTCTCGAACCAGTAGCGATGATTGAAGCGCAGGAAGTTCTCGTGCGCGCTGCGGATGTCGCGGCGGAAGATGCGGTTGGCCTTTGGATTGGTGATGTCGAGCCGGCTCACGGCGGCCACCAGCCGGTCGGAGAACATGAGCAGCGCCGCCTTTTGGAAGTGCGCGATCAGGAACATCAGGAAATGCTGATGCCGGAAGCGCGAGAGGATGCCGCTGTTGAGGCTGGTGTAGAAAGAATCCGATGCATCCCCGGTCACCACCAGCGTGTCGCCCGACGCATGGAACCGCACGCTCGCGGCCTTCTGCCCGCCCGACATGAAGTTGCGGTCGTAGCAGTAACGCGTTTCGAAGTCCGAGAGGTAGGACTCCGAGTAGGGCAGGTCCCCCTCGCCGGACTCGTTGCCGAGCGCGAGGCGGATGGAATCCGACCGCGAGACCGTCTCCGCGCGGTCGAGCGCGAGATAGGCCATGTACGGCATGCGGTAGTATTCAAGTTGCCGGTAGCGCACGGGACCCTTCACGTCCGTGTGGTGCAACACGAGCGGCGACATCAGGAACTCCCAATGCGCGGCCGTGGTCGGCGCCCGATGGCGGCAGACGAAGGACAGGAACTTCTCGCGGTTCTCGTAGTCTGAGGTGGCGAGCACCCGACCGTCGGCGGCCAACCACTCGACCTTCCAGGGGCAATGGCCGCCGCGGCCGTCCTCCTCATCCCAATAGGCCGGGTAGGCGCGGCCGAAACGGAACATCAGGTTCTGGGCGGTCTCGAACGCGATGTCGTCCACCGACACCTCGAGCGCGAGGATCGCGACGTCGATGTCGAAGAAGAAATAGAGATCGACATGCACGATGTTGAGCGTGATCGGCTGGTCGCCCCGGTTGAGCGTCACGCGCGCCTGCGCGATGTCCGAGCGGCGCATGACCCGGATCGGGCTTTCGCCATAGACCTTGCTCACCGAGCGGCCGAGGCCCTGGCCGTACAGGAAGCGCTGCACCGGGGGCAGGAAAGTCACGAACTCGTTGTAATGGCGGGTCTGGAACTCCAGCGGATCGCCGAACTCGTCATCGATCTCCCGCCAGGGATTGCCCGGCCCCGGTTTCTCGAACTGCTCCCAATGGTCCTGCAGCGGCGCCGCCTCGTCGAGGGGGAGCAGGTAGACCGGCCAGAGCAGGATTTGGCGCAGATGCCTGACGCGCTTCTCTTGGTTCATGACGACCGGCGTTTATGTCCGAGGCGAGTGTCATGCCTCTGATAACCACGCCCGACAGCCGGCCGGCAAGCCACAAACTTGCGCCAGCCGTCATCAAAACGTCATGCCGCCGGAAACTCAGAACAGGATCAACGAGGCAAGGCCGAGGAATGCGAAAAAACCCACACAATCCGTGATCATGGACACGAACACGCCGGACGCCGGCGCCGGGTCGAGCTTGAGGCGGTCGAGCGCCAGCGGGATGAGGATCCCGCCCAGCGCCGCCGCCAGCAGGTTGACAACCATCGCCGCGCCGATCACGGCGCCGAGCTTGCTCGAGCCGAACCACAGGAACACGATGCCCGCCATGATGATTGACAGCACGAGCCCGTTGATGAGCCCGACCAGCGTCTCGCGCGAGATGATGCGGGCGGCGTTCGCCGCGCCGAGCTTGTTGGTTGCGAGCGCCCGCACCGTCACCGTCATGGTCTGAGTGCCTGCGTTGCCGCCGATCGAGGCCACCACCGGCATCAGCACGGCGAGCGCCACCATCTGCTCGATGGTGGCGTCGAACATCTTGATGACGAAGGACGCCAGCACCGCCGTGCCGAGATTAACGATCAGCCATGGCACGCGGCTCTGGGCCGTCTGCACGACCGTATCGCCGATGCTCTCGTCGCCGACGCCGCCGAGCGCCCTCATGTCCTCGTCGGCCTCGTCCTGGATCACCTCCACCACGTCGTCGACCGTGATCACGCCGACCAGCTTGCCGTTCTCGTCGACGACCGGCGCGCTCATCAGGTCGTAGCGCTCGAACTGGCGTGCCACCTCCTCCTGGTCGGCGGTCGCGAGCACGACGTCGAGATCGGTCTCCATGATGTCGGAGATCGGCACGTCCTTCTTCGTACGCAGAAGCCGCGAGAGATCGACGCTGCCGACGACCCGGAAGGCCGGATCGACGACGAAGATCTCAGAAAAGACGTCAGGAAGATCGTCGGTTTCCCGCGCGTGCTCGATGACCTGCTCGACGGTCCAGTACGGCGCCACGGCGACGAAGTCGCTCTGCATGAGTCGGCCGGCCGAGTCCTCGGGATACTCGAGCTGACGCTCGAGAACGGCGCGCTCGCCCTTGGGAAGCTGCGCCAGGATCTCCTCGCGGTCGGCCTGCTCGAGGTTCTCGATCAGGTAGGCGGCGTCGTCGGTGTCGAGCTCGGTGACGGCCTTGGCCAGTAGCTCGTTCGGCAGCGCCTCCGAGAGCTGGTCGCGGACATGATCGTCGATCTCCGACAGCACTTCGTAGTTGAAGGCCGGTCCCAGCGCCTGGATGAGCGCGACGCGATGCTCCGGAGACAAGAGCTCGATGACGTCGGCGAGATCGCGCGGGTGAAGGTTAATGACGAGGTGCGCGGCGCGTTGACTGTCGCCGTCGTGCAACGCGAGCGCCACATCGCGCACGAGATCGGCCACGCTGATGGCATCGGCGTCCGCGTGGACCTGCTGCTCGTCCAAGCCTGTCATGGAAGCTCCAAGAAGTCGTAAGTCTGCCGCAGAAAGGCCCGCGCGCGGCCCCTGTGGCAGCCGCCTCATGCGGTACGGCAAGACCGTACGCGCCACGGCCTAGCACAGCCGTCACCGCCGCGACACTCCGTTCGCCCAAAAAAGAAAGGCACGCATGGGCGGTTGCAATTTAGATACAAACTCTTTTAGGAACCGTGGTTCAATGTGGGGAGCGCCCGTGCAGCCAGGTTGGAATTCCGGGCGCAAACGGAGAGGGACGATGAGCGCCAGTCGGTGCACATGGCTGGCCTTGGGTTTCGCGCTCGCGACGAGCGCGGCGCTCGTGCCCTGCGAGATCCGTGCGGAAACGCCGTCCGGCGATCCGGCGAAAACCACCTCCCCTGCGACACTTGGCGAAAGCGAGCAGGCGCTCACGGTCAACCCTGCGGCAAGCGCCGCGGCCGAGCTCAAGTCCACCCTTACGCTCGACTGCGCCGACCGCCCGGACGTCCTCGGGGTCTCCCGCGTCGTCGAGATCGACACCACGGCGGGACCGGAGTTCGGCGACCAGTACATGAAGGTCGAGCCGAAGTTCCTAGAGCCCGGCGAAGTCGTGCTGACCTTCGACGACGGCCCCATGCGCCGTTACACGCGCCCGATCCTCGACGCCCTCGATGAGCAGTGCGTGAAGGCGACCTTCTTCGCGGTCGGCCGCATGGCCATTTCCGATCCCGCGACGTTGCAGGAGGTCGCGCGCCGCGGCCACACCATCGGCACGCACACCTGGTCGCACAAGAACTTGAGCACGCTCAGCGCCGCGGCCATGAAGCGCGAGTTCGAGCTCGGCGTCTCCGCCGTGGCCGCCGCCGCCGGCGCGCCCACGGCACCGTTCTTCCGCTTCCCTTACCTCGGCCACAGCAAGGCCACGCGCGACTACATCAAGAGCCGCGGCGTCGGCATTTTCGGCATCCACGTGGATTCGAAAGATTTCCGCACCAAGAGCCCCGGCGTCGTTCTGCGCAACGTTCTGGCCGGGCTCGGGCGCGAGAAGAAGGGCATCCTCCTCTTCCACGACATCCAGCCCTCGACGGCAGGAGCGTTGACAAGCCTGCTCGAGGAGCTGAAGGCGCGCGGCTTCAAGGTCGTCCACATGGTCGCCAAGCACACGCCGATCACCCTGCCCGAGGATGACGCCATCGCCGAGAAGGCCTTGAAGGCGAAATCGGTGGCGGCCGCCAACACCCCCCTGGCCGACCGCGCCGCGACATGGCCGGTCTCCGGCGCCGAGCCCGACGACGGCGCATCCGCTCCGCCCGCCAAGAGCTCCGGTAAGGCAGCCACGCAGGCGCCCCGTCCCGCCAAGCCGTTCGACTGGGCCAACCCGTCCAACGACCCCTGGCAGCTCAAAGCCTTCGGCAGCGACTGAGCCCCACTGACCGAGTCCCAAATGCCGCGCCGCCGCTGAAAATCGCGGCGCCCGGCCGAGGCGCGCTTGTTGAAGCCGGCGAATTGGCCGACAGTCCGCGCGACGATCAGGACCAGACCATGATCGCTTCGGACCCTATCGGTCCGAAGCGTGAATCATCGGTCTCATCAAAAGGCTGGAGCGCGATCCAGGTTCAATCAAACTGATCGCGCTCTAGGGATCGGAAACGGGGAGCTGGCCTCTTGCGCTGGACCAACAAAGCCTCGGCCGGGGCGGCACTTGCGCTTCTGGTTGCGTACGCATCCGGAGCCTTGGCTTGCCCGGACCCGGACAAAGCCCTCGGCGTCTCCCGCTTCATCGAGATCGACACCTCGGGCGGGGCAATCTTCGGCTCCATGACCAAGCGCGACAAGGAGGAGAGCTTCCTGGCCGAGGGCGAGGTCGTCTTGACCTTCGACGACGGCCCCGTGCCGTGGGTGACGAAGCCGATCCTCGACACGCTCGACACGTTCTGCACCAAGGCCACGTTCTTCTCGGTGGGCGAGATGGCGGTCAACTATCCGGCCATGACCAAGGATGTGCTGGCCCGCGGCCACACGGTCGGCACGCACACATGGTCCCATCCGAACAATCTGCGGCTGCTGTCCATCGACAAGGCCAAGGACGAGATCGAGCGCGGGTTCGCCGCGGTGGCGCTCGCCGCATCGGCCGACATCGCGCCTTTTTTCCGCTTTCCGGGATTGAACGACAGCGACGAGCTGCTGACCTATCTGCAGTCGCGCTCCATCGCCAGCTTCACCGTCGACGTGATCTCCAACGACAGCTTCATCGGTAGCCCCCAGCGCATCGCGGAGCGCACACTGAAGCAGGCCGCCGCGCGCGGCGGCGGCATCCTGCTGTTCCACGACCTGAAGCGGCCGACCGCCAAGGCCCTGCCCGCGATCCTCGCCGGGCTCAAGGCCAAGGGGTTCAAGATTGTCCATCTCACCGCGAAGACTCCGGCTGTCCCGCTCGGAACCCTCGATGCCGAGCTGCAGCCGGTCCTGGCCAAAGCCTCCTCGCGCGACGTCACGCCCTTCTATGGTCCGATCCCGCCGCCGCGGACGCCCGAGGGACACGAGCCCGCGACCAGCGAGCTGGCCCCGCCCGCCCGGACACGGCTGGCGGACCCGCCCGACGCGCCAGACAAGCAGGCGTCCTCCGCCCCTTAGAGCACCGCTTTGCGGCACATGCGCTGTAGCTCCTGCCATATTTCCGGCGTAAGCTCGTCGTGAGCACAGCCCGTTCAGGTTCGGTTCAGAAATTTCGACGGATTTTGGCCTGCTCCCGCGTTCTCCCCATCTTGGGAACGCGATCGGGCAAGCTCGAAAGGCCCGGCGCGCCGGACAGCGTCCCCGGACCCTGATCAAATCTCCGCCGTCGCCTGACTGCCCTGTTAACGCGACCCTGTTCCAGGACTAGGTGCCGATATGCTGAAGGTGTGGATCGCATGCGCCCTGCTCGCTCTTTCGGGCGGCGCCGCGTTCTACCTGACGGACGGGAAGATCTGGGACGTGGCGCGGCAGCAGGCGGACCGTGCCGGCCTCTCCAAGATCTTGACGTCGACGGACAGCCGCGGAGCGGCGCCAAAGGCCACCGCCGCGAAAAAGCAAAGTCCGGCGAGCGAGAAGGCCGAGCCGGGCGTCGCGGTCGAGGCAGCAACCGCCGTATCCACCACCTCGACGCAGGACCTGCGCGCCATCGGCACGCTGCAGTCCGACGAAAGCGTGCAGATCACCTCCGAGATCGCCGGCCGCATCACGGCCATCCCGCTCTTCGAAGGCGCACCCGTCGTCGCCGGCGGCGTCATGGTGCAGCTCGACGATGCGCTGGCCAAGGCCGAGGTGGCGGACGCGCAGGCGCGCTTCAATCTCGCGCAGGGCAACCTGGGACGCGCCAACTCGCTCGCCCGTTCCGGCAACGTGACCGAGCGCGCCCGCGACGAGGCCTCGACCACCGCGGAGACGACGCGCGCCGCGCTGGAGCTTGCCAAGGTGCGCCTGTCGAAGCACACCATCCGCGCACCCTTCAGCGGCACCGCCGGCATTCGCAAGGTCTCGCCTGGCGCCTACGTCGAGGCGGGCCAGGCAATCGTCAACCTCGAGAAGATCGATACCCTTAAGATCGACTTCAAGCTGCCCGAGCTGTTCCTGTCCCAGGTGAAAAACGGCCAGACCGTCGAGATCACCGTCGATGCCCTGCCCGGCCGCACCTTCACCGGCACCATCTACGCCATCGACCCGCACATCGACGTCAACGGCCGCGCGCTCAACATCCGCGCTCGCCTCGAGAACCCTGAGCTGATCCTGCGCCCCGGCCTGTTCGCGCGCATCCGCGTCAAAGGACAGGTGAAGCGCAATGTGCTGGTCATCCCCGAAGCCGCCATCGTGCCGCGTGGCGAGGACAAGATCGTTTACCTGATCAGGAACGGCCAGGCGATCGAGGCCAAGGTCACGCTCGGCAGCCGCTACAAGGGATTGGTTGAGGTCCTGGACGGGCTCGGCGAGGAGGCCATGGTGGTCACGGCCGGCCAGCAGAAGCTCAAGGACGGCAGCCCCGTCGAGGTCGTGGTCGGCGGCGCCACCCCCGGTGCGCGGGGAACCTGATGGGCCTCTCCGAGCTCTGCATCCGCCGCCCGGTCTTCGCCACCGTCCTGAGCCTTGTCATCGTCCTGCTCGGGTTCGTCTCCTACAATAGTCTGACCGTGCGCGAGTATCCGAACGTCGACGAGCCCGTCGTCTCGGTCCAGACCCGCTACCCCGGCGCCTCCGCCAAGATCATCGAGTCGCAAGTCACTCAGATCCTTGAAGGCTCGATCGCCGGCATCCCCGGCATCGACGTGATCGACTCCCGGAGCCGCTCCGAGGAGAGCCGCATCAGCGTGCGCTTCCGCCCCGACGTCGACCAGGACGTGGCCGCAAGCGACGTGCGCGACCGCGTCTCGCGCGTCCGCGGGCGCCTCCCCGACGAGATCGACGAGCCGATCATTGCCAAGGTCGAGGCCGACGCGCAGCCGATCATGCTCCTGGTCTTCAACAGCCCGATCCTCTCCCCGCTCGAGATCACCGACTACATCGACCGCTTCGTCATCGACCAGTTGAAGAACCTGAACGGCGTCGCCGACGTCTCCATCTACGGCGAGCGGCGCTATGCCATGCGCATCTGGATCGACCGCGAGCGGCTCGCCGCCTTCGCGCTCACCGTGCAGGACATCGAGAGCGCACTGCGCGCCCAGAACGTCGAGCTGCCTTCCGGTCGCATCGAGAGCGCGGAGCGGGAGTTCAGCGTGCTCTCCCACACCGGCCTCGTGACGCCCGAGGAGTTCCGCAGCATCGTCATCAAGGTCTCGGGCAACCACCAGGTGAAGCTCGGCGAGGTGGCGCGCGTGGAGCTCGGCGCCTTCGACGAGCGCCGCGAAAGCCGCTTCGAGGGCGGCACCGCAATCGCCGTCGGCGTCATCAAGCAGGCGGTGTCCAACCCGCTCGACGTATCGAAGACCGTGCGCGCGCTGCTGCCCAGGATCAACGAGACCATGCCCAACGGCATGCAGGCGTATATCGCCAATGACGACGCGATCTTCATCGAGCGCTCCATCGAGGCCGTCTATCACGCCATCGCAGAAGCCATCCTGCTGGTCGTGCTCGTCATCATCCTGTTCCTGCGCTCGGTACGCGCCTCCATCATCCCCATCGTCACCATTCCGATCTCGCTCATTGCCACGTTCACGCTGATGCTCGTCTTCGGGTTCAGCGTGAATACGCTGACGCTGCTCGCCATGGTGCTGGCCATCGGCCTCGTCGTCGACGACGCCATCGTCGTGCTGGAGAACATCTATCGCCACATCGAGCACGGCATGAAGCCGGTGGAGGCCGCGATCAAGGGCACGCGAGAGATCGGCTTCGCCGTCATCGCCATGACGCTGACCCTCGCGGCCGTGTACGCGCCGATCGCATTCGCACCTGGAAAGACCGGACGCCTGTTCCTGGAGTTCGCCCTGACGCTGGCGAGCGCCGTCATCTTGTCGGGCTTCGTCGCACTCACGCTGACGCCGATGATGTGCTCGCGCCTCTTGCGCCACAATCCGACGCCGGGGCGGGTGTTCGTCGCCATTGAGAACGTGCTCAAAGGTCTCGAGACCGGCTACGGGCGGCTCCTCCGGCTCGCGCTCCGCCATCGCCCGGCCGTGCTTCTCTTCGGCCTCGCCGTGGCCGCGTCGAGCGCCTTTTTCTTCCAGAACCTCAAATCCGAGCTGGCCCCGGTCGAGGATCGGGGGGTGATCCGCGTGCGCGGCACCGGCCCCGAAGGCGCGACGCTCGCCTACACCAGCCGCTACAGCGCCGAGGCCGACGCCATCCTGGCCGACATCCCGGAGATCGAGTCGCGCCTCGTCATCAACGGCAACCCCGAGGTGTCGGGCTTCCTGATCTTCGCCCCCTTAAAGGACTGGAGCGAGCGCACACGGACGCAGCAGGAGATCACGCGCGAGATCAGCCCCAAGGTGCGCCGCATCGCCGGCGTGTTCGCGTTCGCCCCCAATCCGAACGCCTTCGGGCAGCGCGGCTCATCGAAGCCGGTCGAGTTCGTGGTGCAGTCGTCCGGCACCTACGAGGAGCTGGAGAAGCTCTCCACCACGCTCATGACGGCCCTCGAAGGCTATCGCGGTCTCGAAAGCCTGGAGACGGACCTCAAGCTCAATACCCCCGAGTTCCGCATCGACATCGACCGCGCCAAGGTCTCGGACCTGCGCCTCGACGTGAACGTCGTCGGTCGCACGCTGGAGACGCTGCTCGGCGGCCGACAGGTAACGCGCTTCGAAATGAACGGCGAGCAGTACGACGTCATGGTCCAGCTCGACATCCCGGACCGCTCGACACCGGCCGCGCTCGACACCATCTTCCTGCGTTCGCCGACCGGCGAAATGATCCAGCTCTCCAACATCGTGAAGGTCGTCGAGAGCGTCGCTCCCAAGGAGCTGAAACGGTTCAACCAGCTCCGTGCCGTAACGATCTCCGGCACCATCGCGCCGGGCTACGCGCTCGGCGAGGTTCTGGAGCATATCGAACGCACGGTGGACGAGGTGCTGCCGCCGAACATCCAGACCGACGTCAACGGCCAGGGCCGCGACTACCGCGCATCGAGCCAGAGCCTGGCCCTCGTCTTCGTGCTGGCCCTGGCCTTCATCTACCTCGTGCTCGCCGCCCAGTTCGAGAGCTTCCGCGACCCGCTGATCATCCTGATCACGGTGCCGCTCTCCATGTGCGGCGCGCTCGGCATGCTCTACCTCGTGGGCGGCTCGCTCAACGTCTACTCGCAGATCGGCCTCGTGACGCTCGTCGGCCTGATCACCAAGCACGGCATCCTGATCGTCGAGTTCGCCAACCAGCTCGAGACTGCCGGCCGCCGCAGGATGGATGCGGTGATAGAGGCCGCGACCCTGCGCCTACGCCCCATCCTGATGACCACGGGAGCCATGGTGCTCGGCGCCGTGCCGCTCGC
>NZ_JADZBI010000092.1 GCF_020852195.1 Hyphomicrobium sp.
AGCACCGCCACCTTGTAGCCGCGCTCGGCGAGCGACAGCGCCGTTGCGATGCCAGAGAACCCGCCGCCGACCACGCACACGTCGGCTTTGACCGTGCCCTTGAGCGACGGATAGCGCGTGTCGTCGTTGGCCGTGGCGGCGTAGTAGGAGTTGATGTGTTCGACCGGCATACGGGCTGTTCTAGAGCGCAATTGTTGAGCTTGCAAAGCCCCCTCACCCGCGCGCGGCGCGCGCGACCTCTCCCCACGGGGGAGAGGTGACGTGAGGCACGCTTTCTTTACCTCTCCCCGTCCATGCGAAGCATGGCTCCGCCATGATGGAGAGAGGTCGGCCGCGATTGAAAATCGCGGCCGGGTGAAAAGGCGTCGCTACTTCGCGCCCGCATCGACCGCCTTGAGCTCGCGCTCCTGCCGCTGGCTGGCGCGTTTCGTCGAGTAGGACGCCACCAGCACGCCCAGCGTGACGAGCCCGATCATGATCGTCGACACCGCGTTGATCTCCGGCGTCACGCCGAGCCGCACCTGGCTGTAGATCTTCATCGGCAGCGTCGTGGCGCCGGGTCCCGTGGCGAAGCTGGCGATCACGAGGTCATCGAGCGACAGAGTGAACGCAAGCAGCCAGGCCGAGATGACGGACGGCGCGATAATCGGCAGCGTCACCTGCAGGAACGTCTGCACGGGCGTCGCGCCGAGGTCCATCGCCGCCTCCTCCACCGACTTGTCAAAGTCGTAGAGGCGTGCCTGCACGACCACCGCCGCGAAGCACATCGAGAATGTCGCGTGCGCGATGACCACCGTCCAGAAGCCGCGGTCGAGCCCGATGGCGACGAACAGCAGCAGCATCGAGAGGCCGGTGATCACCTCGGGCATCACCAGCGGGGCGAAGATAAGCCCGGAGAACAGCGTACGCCCCGGGAAGCGCCCCATGCGCACTAGAACGATCGCCGCCAGCGTGCCCAGGATGACGGCCAGCGTCGAGGAGACCACCGCCACCCTGAGCGTCACCCAGGCGGCGTTCAGGATACCCTCGTTCTGCAGCAGCTCGCCGTACCACTTCGTCGACCAGCCGCCCCACACCGTGACCAGCTTCGACTCGTTGAAGCTGTAGATCACGAGCAGCAGGATCGGGATGTAGAGGAACGCGAACCCGAGCGCGATCGACGTGGCGTTGAACCAGGTGAAGCGTTTCATCGCGCGGCCTCCCGCTGCTTTTCCTGATTGCGCTGGAACAGCACGATCGGGACCACGAGCACGAGCAGCAGCACCACGGCGACGGCGGAGGACACCGGCCAGTCGCGGTTGGCGAAGAACTCGCCCCACAGCGTCTTGCCGATCATCAGCGTCTCCGAGCCGCCGAGCAGATCCGGGATCACGAACTCGCCGGTGGCCGGAATGAAGACCAGGAAGCAACCGGCCAGCACGCCCGGCAGCGAGAGCGGGAACGTCACCTGCCAGAACGCCTTCCACGGCGGCGAGCCCAGGTCCGCGGCGGCTTCGAGCAACGCCGGGTTGATCTTCTCGAGACTGGCGTAGAGCGGCAGGATCATGAACGGCAGGTACGAGTAGACGATGCCGATGTAGACCGCGGTCGACGTGTTCATGATGGTGAGCGGCTCGCTGATGACCCCGAGGTTCATCAGGAACATGTTGAGCAGGCCCTCTTTCTTCAGGATGCCGATCCACGCGTAGACGCGGATCAGGAACGAGGTCCAGAACGGCAGGATGACGAGCATGACCAGCGTCGGCTGCCATTCCTTCGGCGCCCGCGCCATGCCGTAGGCAATCGGATAGGCAACCAGCAGCGTGATGAGCGTCGAGATCGCGGCGATCTTGAGCGCCGAGAAGTATGCGTTCACGTAGAGCGAATCCTGCGCGATGAAGGCATAGTTCTCGAAGTCGAGCTGGGACAGGAACCCGCCGATGTCGGTGATGTCGAACGTCGGCGTATAGGGCGGGATCGCCGTCGCGATGTCCGAAAGTGAGATCTTGAACACGATGAAGAACGGAACAAGGAAGAACACCACGAGCCACAGATAGGGCACCGCGATCAGAAGCCACCGGCGCATGCGACCCTCCCTGCCCTAGCGCGTCACAACGATGCCGGTCTCGGGCGGCCACTCGAGCCACACCTTATCCTCCCAGCTTATCGGACGGTCGACGAGGCGCGACGAGTTGGTGCGCAGCGCCTTCACGCGCTGACCGTTCGCAAGCTCCACGTGATAGTGCGAGATCGACCCCAGATAGCCGACATCGACGACCTTGCCAGCCACGGCGTTACTTGCGTCCGTCGGCTTGTCGAAGTCGATGTGGATCTTCTCGGGACGCAGTGCGAGCCACACGGTCTGGTCGCTCGCGCAGCCTTCCGGCGCCACCGCCTTGAAGCGTGCCAGGCCTCCGCCCCAGTCGATCTCCGCGAACCCGTCGGAGACCTTCACGACCTTGCCCTCGAGCAGGTTTACGTCGCCGATGAAGTTCGCCACATAGCGCGAGTTCGGCGCCTCGTAGATGTCGCCGGGCGTCGCAATCTGCACGAATTCGCCGTGGTCCATGACCGCGATGCGCGAGGAGACCGTCATCGCCTCCTCCTGGTCGTGGGTCACGATGATGAAGGTGGTGCCGGTGCGCTCCTGGATGCCCATGAGCTCGAACTGCGCCGTCTGGCGCAGGCGCTTGTCGAGCGCGCCGAGCGGCTCGTCGAGCAGCACGATGCGAGGTTTCTTGGCGATGGCGCGCGCGAGGGCCACGCGCTGCTGCTGACCGCCGGACAACTGGTGCGGCTTGCGCTTGCCGAAGCGGGTGAGCTCCAGCATGCTCATCGCCTCCTCGACGCGCTGGCCGATCTGATCCTTCGGCATCCCCTCCTGCTTGAGCCCAAAGCCGATGTTCTGCTCCACCGTCATGTGCGGAAAGAGCGCATACGACTGGAACATCATGTTGACGGGCCGCTCGTAGGGCGCGAGCTCCGTGATGTCCTGGCCGGCGACCAGGATGCGTCCGCTGGTCGGCTTCTCGAAGCCGGCGAGCATGCGCAAGAGCGTCGTCTTTCCGCAGCCCGAGGGGCCGAGCAGCGCAAAGAACTCGCGCTCGTAGATATCGAGCGTGCAATCCTTGACCGCGACGAAATCGCCGAAGCGCTTCACCACGTTCTCGAAGCGCACGATGGGGCGCTTGGACGGATCCTTCCAGGGTGCGAACCCGGTCAGCGGCGCCGGCGTGCGTGCCGTAGCCCGTCCGGCGCCCGGCGCCGCGCTTGTGCTCATGCTTTGTGCAGGGGCCCCACTCATGACGACGATCCTCGATCTTTGCTCGCAGAGCGCACGGAGCGCCCCGCCCTGAACGAAAACCGCGCCTGGGAGATCCCAGGCGCGGCCTGCTGTCTTCTATTGCCCCGTGACGACCTTGGTCCAGATCCGCGTCACCACGCGTTGAGTTTTGGCATCATAGGGATCCTTGACGAACAGCCGCTTCAAGGTGGCCTCGTCGGGGAAGATGGAGGTGTCCTCCAGGATCTCCTTGTTGATGAACTTCTGGCTCTCGAGGTTGCCGTTGGCGTAGTTCACGTAGTTCGACGCCTTGGCGATCGCCTCCGGCTTCAGGATGTAGTTGAGGAAGGCGTGGGCCTCCTCGACGTGCTTCGCATCCGCCGGAATGGCGAGCTGGTCGAACCACATCTGCGCGCCTTCCTTCGGGATCTTGTAGCCGATCGTCACGCCATTCTTGGCTTCATCGGCGCGATCGCGGGCCTGCAGGATGTCGCCCGAGTACCCGACCGCGATGCAGATATCACCGTTGGCCAGCGCATTGATGAACTCGGAGGAATGGAACTTCTGAATGTTCGGGCGGATCGACTCGAGCAGATCGCCGGCCTTCTGCAGATCACCCGGATCCTTGCTGTTGGGGTCGAGGCCGAGATAGAGCAGCGCGACAGGAATGATGTCGTCGGCGGCGTCGAGAAGGAAGATGCCGCAATCCTTGAACTTGGAGACGATCTCGGGCTTGAAGATCAGATCCCAGGAGTCGACCGGCGCATCCGCCATGCGCTCCTTGATCTTCTCCTCGTTGTAGCCGATGCCCGTCGTACCCCACATGTAGTTGACCGAGTATTCGTTGCCCGGGTCGTAAAGCGCGGTGCGCTCCTGGATCAGCGGCCATGCGTACTTGAGATTCGGAAGCTTCGACTTGTCGAGCTTCTGGAACACGCCGGCCGTGATCTGCCGCGAAAGGAACGGCCCCGTCGGCACCACCACGTCGTAGCCGCTGCCGCCCGCGAGCAGTTTCGTTTCCAGGAGCTCGTTGCTGTCGAACACGTCGTAGATCGGCTTGATACCGGTCTCCTGCTCGAACTCCTTGAGCACATCCTCGTCGATGTAGTCTGACCAGTTGTAGATCCGGACTTCCTTGGCCGAAGCCACGCCGGCGACGAAAAGCATCGTCAGCGCAATCGAGCCCGCGATCGACGCGCGGACGCTACAGAGTTTTATCATTCGAGTATCTCCCACGGGAGCCTGTGAATCGGAGGGTCAAAGCCGCGCAGCCCGTTTCCAGCCGCCGGCCTGTTGCTATTGTGATCACATTATTCGCACCTCACAAGTCCTTCCTTTCATTTGAGGCTTGAAGAAGAAACGCGCCCGGAGGGTTCCGAGCGCGTCTGTCTGGAGCGTCTATTGTCCGGTCACCACCCTCGTCCAGGCGCGCGTCACGATGCGTTGCTCCGCCCCCTCGTAAGCGTCGTTCACGAAGAGCCGCTTCAACGTCTCGTCATCCGGATAGATCGACTTGTCGCCCTTCACCTGCTCGTCGACGAACTCCTGCGACGCGAGGTTCCCGTTGGCGTAGTTCGCGTAGTTCGATGCCTTCGCGATCACTTCCGGCTTCATCAGGTAGTTGAGGAAAACGTGTGCCTCCTCGACATGCTTGGCGTCCGCCGGAATGGCCATCTGATCGAACCACATCTGCGCGCCTTCCTTGGGCAGCGAGTAGATCACCGTCACGTTGTTTTCGCTCTCCGCCGCACGGTCGCGGGCTTGCAGGATGTCGCCCGAGTAGCCGACCGCGATGCAGATGTCGCCGTTGGCGAGCGCGTTGATGTACTCCGACGAATGGAATTTCTGGATGTACGGCCTCACCTTCGCGAGCAGATCCGCGGCCTTCTGGATATCCTCGGCCTTGCCGCTGTTGGGATCGAGGCCGAGATAGTTGAGGGCCGCGGGAAACACGTCGTCCGCGGCATCGAGGACATGCACGCCGCAGTCCTTGAACTTCGAGATCACGTCCGGATCGAAAACGAGCGCCCAGGAATCGACGGGCGCATCCGCCATCCGCTCCTTGATCTTGGCTTCGTTGTAGCCGATCCCCGTCGTCCCCCACATGTAGTTGATCGAATAATCGTTGCCGGGATCGTGCTTCGCCGTGCGTTCCATGATCAGCGGCCACATGTGCTGGAGGTTCGGAAGCTTGGACTTGTCGAGCTTCTGAAACACATTGGCCTTGACCTGCCGGCCGAGGAACGGCGCCGACGGCACCACGACGTCGTAGCCGCTGCCGCCGGCGAGCAGCTTGGTCTCCAGTATCTCGTTGCTGTCGAATACGTCGTAGACCAGCTTGATGCCGGTCTCTTTCTCGAACTCTTTCAGGATCTCGTCGTCGATATAGTCGGACCAATTGTAGATCCGAACCTCTTTGGCGGTCGCGGCTCCGGCGGCGAGCAAAGCCAGGACGCAGCAACCCGCAATCGACACACGCACACTAGCAAGTTTGATCATTCGGCTTCTCCTCCACGGAGCTCCCCGAGCAGCCGGCGGCCGACCACGCGGAATTTTCACCGATCCCCAACCTGACCTTTCCATTGTGATCACATTATTCGCGCGCTACAAGTCTTTCCTTGAGAGTAATCCTCCGGATCGCCACGGAGGCCGGAGCTTCCATCAAGCGGATTTGTGCAATGCGCAAAGATAGGGCAGACGAGCGCGCCGCGGCGCTGAGGCTGATGCACCGTCGCAGCAAGGCAGCGGAGGCCAAGCCGGCACGCACGCGCGCAGGCGCCACGCCGCGCCTGCGGACCCCGGAAGCGCGGAGCGAAATCGCCGTCACCACACACGAAAGCGTCTATCGCGGGCTTCGCAATCGCATCCTCTTCGGCGGCTTTCTACCCGGCAGCGCGGTGACGCTGCGCGGCCTCGCCGAGGATATGGGCGTGAGCCCCATGCCCATTCGTGAGGCAGTGCGCCGCCTCATTGCCGAGCGCGCGCTGAAGATGCAGGACAATCGCCGCGTCCTTGTGCCACCCATGACACAGGAGACGTTCGAGCAGATTGTTTTTGCGCGCAAAACCCTGGAGCCCGAGCTTGCCGTCCGCGCCATGGACCGCATCGGGCCCGCCGAGATCCGCCGCATCGTCGCGCACGACAAGGCCGTCGACCGTGCCATGGCCATGAGCGACGTGCACGGCTACATGGAGAGCAATTTCCGCTTCCATTTCGCCATCTACGAGCACGCCGGCGCCGATACGCTGCTGGCTCTCGTCGAGAGCATCTGGCTTCAGTTCGGACCGTTCATGCGCATGGCATACAATCGCTGGGGCACGTCCGATCTGGAGGACCAGCATCAGGCCGCCATCGCGGCGCTGCAGCGCAGGGACCGCAAGGCGCTGCGCGCCGCCATCGCCGCCGACGTGAGCCAGGGAATGAGCTTCATCGGGGAAACCGTTCTCAGACGCTCCTCGTGAGAACTCCCAGGAAATTGAACGCCGACGGAGGCCGTTGCGGTTAATATCGGGCGCTTGAGTTTCGGCCCAATTTGTGATCACATTATCACTGAACGACACGCTGGGAACGCTGGCGGCGCGACCCCGCTGCCGGTGCCCCCCGCGCCACAGGGCGGCAGCGTGCGCCACGGCCCCCATAAAATCAAGCCGCCGCAGCAACCAGCCTGCTAGAGCAAGGTGGATCATGTCAGCCGACACGGGAGCGATGGCCAATCTCACGGGCGAAGCGTTCGGCGCCGGCACGGCGCCCGAGCACCTGCGCGCCTGGCTCCAGCACCATCGCATCGAGGAGGTCGATTGCGCCGTCCCCGACATCGCCGGTGTCGCGCGCGGCAAGACCATGCCGGCCGAGAAGTTCGTCAAGCTCGACGCGGTGCATCTGCCGATCTCGATCTTCCATCAGACCATCACCGGCGACTACGTCGGCTTCGAGGAGGACGGACAGGCGCTCTATGCCGAGAGCGACCTCATGATGGTGCCCGATCTCACGACCATCCGTCCGGCACCCTGGGCGTCGAGCCCGACGGCGCAGGTCATCCACGACGCCACGTGGCAGAACGGCGAGCCGGTGGAGATCGCGCCGCGCTCCGTCCTGAAGCGCGTGCTTGAGCTTTACAGCAAGGAAGGTTGGCTCCCGGTCGTGGCCCCGGAGCTCGAGTTCTACCTGACCAAGACCAACCCCGACCCCGACTAGCCGCTCGAGCCGCCGACGGGCCGCTCGGGGCGCGCCGGCGCCGGCCGGCAGGCCTACAGCCTCGGCGCCGTCGACGAGTACGACAAGATCGTCGACGATATCTACGACTATGCCGAGCGTCAGTACCTGAAGATCGACACCATCATCCAGGAAGGGGGCGCCGCCCAGCTCGAGATCAACCTCCTGCACGGCAACCCCGTCGACCTCGCCGACCAGGTGTTCCTGTTCAAGCGCACCATCCGCGAGGCCGCGTTCACGCACAATTGCTACGCGACATTCATGGCCAAGCCGCTCGCCAACGAGCCGGGCAGCGCCATGCACATTCACCAGAGCGTGGTCGATGCGAAAACGGGCCGCAACATCTTCACCGACGAGGGCGGCGGCCCGAGCAAGCTCTTCTTCCAGTTCCTCGCCGGCCAGCAGCGCTTCCTGCCGCCGGCGACCTGCCTGTTCGCCCCGTACGTCAACTCCTACCGCCGCCTCGTGCCGGGCGGCGCCGCACCGATCAACGTCGAGTGGGGCCACGACAACCGCTCAGCTGGCCTGCGCGTGCCGTTCTCGCCCGCCGCCGCGCGGCGCATCGAGAACCGTCTCGCGGGCTCGGATGCCAATCCCTATCTCGCCATCGCGGCGAGCCTCGCCTGCGGCTATCTCGGCATCAAGATGGGGCTCGAGCCGCGCGAGGCCGTGGTCGGCAACGCCTACCGCAACGATCACCAGCTTCCGCGCGGCCTTCTCGAGTCCCTGACCGACTTCGAGGAGAGCGCCGACCTCCACGAGATCCTCGGCAAGCGCTTCTGCCACGTTTATCTCGAGCTCAAGCGATCGGAGTTCGAGGAGTTCATGCGCGTGATCAGCCCCTGGGAGCGCGAGCATCTTCTGCTCAGCGTCTGAGGCGCCTCCGCGACAGAGACTGCGATCCGGGATTTTTTGGGAAGAATGAGCGTGATACTGACCGGCCAGCTAGCGAAGACGCGCAAGACCGAGCTCCTCGAGCTCTGCGCGCGCATCGGATTCACGCCCCCGGCCCCGGTCTGAGACCGCGCGATCGTCGCGCCCGGACCAAGCGCTGGCGGAAGGCGTCCGCTTTCCGACAGGAGGAACGGAGAGGCCCGCGAGCTCCCCGCTCACACTGGAGAGATCCCATGTCGAACATCAAACTGAAGAACAGCACCACCGAGTGGCGGGACCTCGACGCCCTGCACCATCTGCATCCCTTCACCGACCACAAGTCGCTGCGCACGGGCGGCGCGCGCGTGATCGTGAAGGGCGACGGCCCCTACATCTGGGACAGCGAGGGCCACCGCATCCTGGACGGCATGGCCGGGCTCTGGACGACCAACATCGGTTACGGCCGCAGCGAGCTGGCCGACGCGGCGCGCGACCAGATGATGGAGCTGCCGTTCTACAACACCTTCTTCCGCACCACGCACCCGCCGGTCATCGCGCTGTCGAAGAAGCTCGCCGAGATCACGCCGCCGCACATCAACCAGGTGTTCTACGGCTCGTCCGGCTCGGAATCGAACGACACCGCCATCCGCCTGATCCGCCACTATTGGACGCTCAAGGGCGAGCCCAAGCGCAGGATCATCATCTCGCGCAAGAACGCCTATCACGGCTCGACCATCGCCGCGGGCTCCATGGGCGGCATGGGCCACGTGCACAAGCACAGCTACCCCGTCTACGAGGGCTTCCGCCACGTCATGGATCCCTGCTGGTTCGATGAGGGGCGCGACGGCGAGAGCCTCGAGACCTTCGCCCTGCGCGCCGCCAAGGCGCTCGAGGACGAGATCCTGACCGTCGGGCCTGAGAATGTCGCGGCCTTCGCGGGCGAGCCCGTGCAGGGCGCAGGCGGCGTGAAGATCGCCCCCGACTCCTATTGGAAGGAGGTCCAGCGCATCGTCGACAAGTACGGCATCCTGTTCCTGGCCGACGAGGTCATCACCGGCTTCGGCCGCCTCGGCGCCTGGTTCGCGTCGGACTACTACGGCATCAAACCCAACATCATCACCTTCGCCAAGGCCGTGACGTCGGGCTACCTACCGCTCTCGGGCATCCTGGTCGATGACAAGATCGTCGAGGCGCTGATGGGCCACGACGACGACTTCAATCACGGCTACACCTTCTCCGGCCACCCCGTGGCCTGCGCCGTGGCCCTGAAGAACATCGAGATCATGGAACGCGAGAAGCTGGTGACGCGCGTCGCCGAGTACGGCGCGCCGGCTCTCTCCAAACTGCTGGCCAAGTTCAAGGACCATCCGCTGGTCGGCGAGGTGCGCTCCGTCGGCATGATGGGCGCCATCGAGCTCGTGGCCGACAAGCGCACGCGCCGCCGCTTCGACAACCCCGGCCGGGTGGGCCTCATCTGCCGCGACCACTTCTTCCGCGAAGGCTTCATCATGCGCGCCGTATTCGACACCATGGTCTGCGCCCCTCCGCTCATCTGGGGCGACGAGCAGTTCGCCGAGGCCGAGCGCGTCATCGGCAAGGCCCTCGACCTCACGCTCGCCGACGTCGCCGGAGAGATCGCCGCATGAGCCGCCCCGTCGTCATCATCCCCTGCGACACCAAGGTGATCGAAGGCATGACCTTCGATGCCGTCGGCCGCAAGTACTCCGCGGCCGTGGCCGAGGTGGCTGACTGCCAGCCCCTGCTCGCGCCTCTGGGTCCGAGCATGCTGGACATGGGCGCGCTGCTTGAGATCGCCGACGGCATCCTGCTGTCCGGCAGCCTCTCGAACGTGCATCCGAGCCTCTACGGCCTCGACGAGCCGCCGCTCAACGACAAGGCACTCGATCACGAGCGCGATAGCCTGACGCTGCCGCTCGTGCGCGAGGCCCTGCACCGCAAGCTGCCGCTGTTCGCCATCTGCCGCGGCTTCCAGGAGCTGAACGTTGCCCTCGGCGGCACCCTCGACCAGGCGGTCCACGCCGTGGACGGGCGCCACGATCACCGCGAGCCTTCGGACGTTCCCATCGAGGACCGCTTCGGGCCCGCGCACCCTGTAAAGCTCTCCGGAACACTGAAGAGCTGGATCGGCCAGGACGAGATCATCGTCAACTCGCTGCATTGGCAGGGCATCCAGCGCCTGGCGCCCCCGCTCACGGCCGAGGCCCACGCCAAGGACGGGCTGATCGAGGCCGTGCGCGGCCCTTCGGAACATCCCTTCCTGTTCGGCGTGCAATGGCACCCCGAGTGGCAGGCCAAGAACAACAAGGCATCCATCGAGATCTTCCGTCGCTTCGGCGACGCGGTCCGCAAACTGAGCTCGAGCGGTCTCGCAGCATGACCAACACCCCCATCACGGTCGACGAGGCCAAGGACTTCCTGGCCGCCAACCCGACGGTCGAATGGATCGACATCTTCACGTTCGATCTGAACGGCATCGCGCGCGGCAAGCGCTTCCGCCGCGACGACCTCCTCGATCTCGCCAAGGGCGGGCTGATGATGCCGGCCTCCGCCTTCATCATCGACCCGCGCGGCAACTCCATCGGCGAGACCGGCCGTCTGTGGGAGACGGGAGATCCGGACGTTCCCGCGCGCATCCTGTCCGGCACCCTCGCGCCGGTTCTGGTCAACGGCGCCACACACGCCCAGGCCGTCATGAACCTCGAGACCGAGGGCGACATGGACGGCCGCGCCGTGCTCGCGGGCCAGATCGCGCGCTTGAAGAAGCAGGGGCTGACGCCCGTCGTCGCCGTCGAGCTCGAGTTCTACGTCACGCTGCCCGGCAAGGACGGCGCCTTCACGCTCGAGCCACCGCCCGGCATGACAACCGATCCCGATGCCGCGGGCACCTACGAGTTCGCGGACATGGACGCGCTGCAGCCCTTCATCGACGACATCTACCGCATCGCCACGGCGCAGGGCCTGCCCGTCGATGCCGTGATGCAAGAGAGCGGGCCGGCGCAGTTCGAGATCAACCTCAAGCACAAGGACGACGCCGTTGCCGCGGCCCTCGACGGCCTGCTCCTGAAGCGTGCCGTCAAGGCCGCCGCGCGCGAGCACAAGCTCAACGCCACCTTCATGGCCAAGCCCCACCACGACTGGTGCGGCTCGGGCATGCACGTGCACCTGAGCCTCGTCGACAAGACCGGCGCCAACGCCTTCGCGGGCAAGCCCATCTCCCCGATCTTCCGCCATGCCATCGGCGGTCTTTCGGAGACCATGGCAGACTTCATGGCCATCTGGGCTCAGTACGCGAACTCCTATCGCCGCTACGTGCCGAAGTCCTACGTCGCCATGACGCCGCAGTGGGGCTTCAACAACCGCACCGTGGCGCTGCGCATCCCCGCAGGCAACGGCGCCGCGACGCGCATCGAGCATCGGGTTGCCGGCGCCGACGCCAACCCCTATCTCGTGGTGGCGGCCGTCCTCGCCGGCATCGCCCACGGGCTCAAGACCAAGGCCGATCCCGGCGCACACGCCGAGGGCGACGCCGAGGAGATCGACGCGCCGAGCACGTTGCCGACGGCGTGGGTCAACGCCCTCGAGGTCTTCGAGCGCTCGACGGTGGTGCGCGAGGCCTTCGGCACCGGCTTCCACGACGTCTACACGCGCTTGAAGCAGACCGAGCGCGCGAACTTCGAACGCATCGTCACCTCGCTCGACCACCTCTGGTACGCGCTCGTTGCATGAGGCCCTGACATGACCTCGCTTGCACACTTCGAGAAGGTCGCCGGCGCGCTCGCGCTGCCCGGCAAGGCCGTCATCGACGGAGAGAAGCTCTCCGCCGTGAGCGGCGTCACCTTCGACAACGTCTCGCCGCGCGACGGCCGCGTGCTGAACCAAGTCGCCGCCTGCACCGCCGCCGACGTCGACATCGCGGTGGCCTCCGCGCGCGCCGCCTTCGCCGACGGCCGCTGGCGGAAGCTCTCCTACAAGGACAAGAAGCGCATCCTGTTCGCGCTCGCCGACCTCATGGAGCGCGAGACGGAAAATCTTGCCGTTCTGGAGAGCCTCGACGTCGGCAAGCCGATCGCTAACGCGCTCTCGGGCGACGTGCCGCAGGCCATCCGCACGCTGCGCTACTACGCGGAGGCCCTCGACAAGATCTACGGCGAGGTCGGCCCCGAGACGCAGGACCGTTTTTCCTTCGTCGTGCACGAGCCGCTGGGCGTGATCGGCGCCATCGTGCCGTGGAACTTCCCCCTCCACATGGCCATGTGGAAGGTCGCCCCCGCCCTCGCCATGGGCAACTCTGTGGTGCTAAAGCCGGCCGAGCAGTCGCCGATGACCGCGCTCAGGCTCGGCGACCTGGCGCTGGAGGCGGGCTTGCCGCCGGGCGTCTTGAACGTCGTCCCCGGCTTGGGCGGCGACGCCGGCAAGGCCATCGCGCTCCACAACGACGTCGACATGATCGCCTTCACCGGCTCCGGCGCCGTCGGCCGCCTGCTGATGAAGTATTCCGGCGAGAGCAACCTGAAACGTGTCAGCCTGGAGCTGGGCGGCAAGTCTCCGCACATCGTCTTCGCCGACTGCCCGGATCTAGACAAAGCCGCCGAGCACGCCGCCTGGGGCATCTTCTACAATCAGGGCGAGGTCTGCACGGCGGCCTCTCGCCTGCTCGTGCACGAAAGCATCGCCGACGCCTTCCTCGACAAGCTCCTGCGCGTCGCCGAACCGATCGCAGCCGGCGATCCGCTAGAGCCCTCAACAGTGTTCGGCGCCATGGTCTCCGTCGAGCAGATGCAGACCGCGCTGCGCTACATCGAGACGGCGAAGCAGGAAGGCGGTGTCCTCCGCCTCGGCGGCAACCGCACGCGCATGGAGACGGGCGGCTACTATGTCGAGCCGACCGTGTTCGACGGTGTCGCTCCGCAGGCAACGCTCTCGCGCGAGGAAGTGTTCGGTCCCGTGTTGGCCGTCACGCGCTTCACCGATACCGAGGACGCGCTCCGCCTCGCCAACGACACGCCATACGGCCTCGCCGCCGGCCTCTGGACGCGCGACGTTTCCCTCGCCCACAAGGCCGCACGCGAGATCAAGGCTGGCCTGGTCTGGGTCAACGGATGGGATAGCTGCGACATCACCATGCCGTTCGGCGGCTTCAAGCAGTCCGGCTTCGGCCGCGACCGCTCGCTGCACGCGCTCCACAAGTATGCCGACCTGAAATCGGTCTCCATCACGCTTCTCTGACGGAGGTTGCCATGAACGTCTCGCCTCCCCGCTATCCGACCGCCGCCCTGATCGGCGGCGAATGGATCACGTCCAAGGACACGTTTCCGGTTCTCGACCCGGCCACCGGCGCCGAGATCGCGCGTGTGCCGAACCTCGGCGCCGCAGAGACCACGCGCGCCATCGACGCGGCTGCGGCGGCGCTCCCCGCATGGTCGAAGAAGACCGCGAAAGAGCGCGCGCAGATCCTGAAGCGCTGGTTCGACCTCGTCACCGCCGATGCCGAGCCCTTGGCGCAGCTCATGACCGCCGAGCAGGGGAAGCCGCTGACGGAATCGCGCGGTGAGGTCGCCTATGGCGCCTCGTTCATCGAATGGTTCGCCGAGGAAGGAAAGCGCGCCTACGGCCGCACGATCCCGACCACCATGGCCGGCAAGCGCTTCATCACCATCAAGCAGCCGATCGGCGTCGTCGCCGCCATCGCGCCGTGGAACTTCCCCATCGCCATGATCACGCGCAAGATCGCCCCGGCCCTCGCCGCCGGCTGCACGGCCGTCGTGAAGCCGGCGGAGGACACGCCGCTCTGCGCGCTCGCCGTCGCCAAGCTCGCCCTCGATGCCGGCGTGCCACCCGGCGTCTTCAACGTCGTGACCACGAACGAGGCCGCAGCCGTAGGCAAGGTGCTCTGCGAGGATCCGCGCGTGCGCAAGCTCTCGTTCACGGGCTCGACGGAGGTCGGCAAGATCCTCTACCGGCAATGCGCCGGCACCGTGAAGAAGCTGACGCTCGAGCTCGGCGGCAACGCGCCCCTGCTCGTCTTCGACGATGCGGATCTGAGCCAGGCCGTCGCCGGCGCCATGGCCTCCAAGTACCGCAACGCGGGCCAGACCTGCGTCTGCGCCAACCGCATCCTCGTGCAGGCCGGCATCTACGACCGTTTTGCCGAAGCGCTGGCAGCCGAGGTCAAGAAGCTCAAAGTCGGCCCGGGCCGCGAAGCCGGCACCGTCATCGGCCCGCTGATCAACGCGGATGCGATCAAGAAGGTCGAGAGCCTCGTCGGCGACGCGACGGCCAAGGGCGCCAAGGTCATTGTCGGCGGCGCACCGGCCGACTCGGGGGCGCTGTTCTACCAGCCTTCCGTGCTGACCGGCGTAACCCCCGACATGACCATCGTGCACGAGGAGATCTTCGGCCCCGTCGCGGCGCTGATCCGCTTCGAGACCGAGGACGAGGCCGTGAAGATCGCCAACGACACGCCCTTTGGCCTCGCCGCGTATCTCTTCAGCCGCGACATCGCCCGCGCCTGGCGCGTGGCGGAAGCGCTCGATGCCGGCATGGTCGGCGTCAACGAGGGCATCTTCTCGAACGAAACGGTTCCCTTCGGCGGCGTAAAGGAGAGCGGCCTCGGCCGCGAGGGCGCCGCCGAAGGCCTCGACGAATACCTCGAAACCAAATTCATCTGCCTCGGAGGGATCGCCTAGGCGATCGTTTCATGGGTCCATCTCACCCTATAGCGGCGCCGCCCTACCACGACGTGCGAGAGAGGCGCGGCGACAGCCTCCTTTCTCCCGTCATCCCGGCGAAGGCCGGGACCCCCGCAAGCCTCCACGCGCGCGCCACTTCCGAGACCGCACCCCCGCTGAAACGTGTCGTGGATCCCGGCCTTCGCCGGGATGACTTTGGCGAGTGGACAGACGCCGCATATTCAGAGTTCACCGACGAAAGATCCTCCTCATGACCACCAACGCCAAGCTTCAAGCCCGCCGCACGGCCGCCGTCCCGCGCGGCATCGGGCACGCGACGCAGATCTACGCCAAGCGCGCCAAGAACGCCGAACTGTGGGACGAGGAAGGCAAGCGCTACATTGACTTCGGCGCCGGCATCGCGGTGGTCAACACCGGCCATCAGCATCCGCGCATCGTCGAGGCGGTGAAAAAGCAGCTCGAGGACTTCAGCCACGTCTGCTTCCAGGTGACGCCGCACGAGAACTATGTCTCGCTCGCCGAGCGCCTGAACACTATCGCGCCCGTCGCCGGCCCCGCCAAGACCATGCTCGCGTCCACCGGCGCGGAAGCCGTCGAGAATGCCGTTAAGGTCGCGCGCTGCTTCACCGGCCGCCCCGGCATCATCTCGTTCTCAGGCGGCTTCCACGGCCGCACGCACATGGGAATGGCGCTGACCGGCAAGGCCGTACCGTACAAGAAAGGCTTCGGCCCCTTCCCGGCCGACATCTACAACGTCGCCTTCCCGAACCTCTATCACGGCACGTCGACCGCCGAGAGCCTGAAGGCGCTGAAGGCGCTCTTCAAGTCTCAGGCCGCCCCCTCGACCATCGCCGGCCTCATCATCGAGCCGGTGCAGGGCGAGGGCGGCTTCAACATCGCGCCGACGGAGTTCCTGATCGCCTTGCGCGCGCTCTGCGACGAGCACGGCATCGTGCTGATCGCCGACGAGATCCAGACCGGCTTCGCCCGCACCGGCAAGCTGTTCGCGCTCGAGCACGCGGGCATCAAGGCCGACGTCGTGACGCTCGCCAAGGGCCTCGCCGGCGGCCTGCCGCTCTCGGCGATTGTCGGCCGCGCCGACATCATGGACGCGTCCGCACCCGGCGGCCTCGGCGGCACCTACGCCGGCAACCCCGTGGCCTGCGCCGCCGCCCACACCGTGCTCGACATCATCGAGGACGAGGACCTCTGCGCCCGCGCCAACGCCATCGGCGACATCATCAAAGACCGCTGCCGCGAGCTGGCCACCCGCTCGAACCTGAATTGCATCGGCGACGTGCGCGGCCTGGGCGCCATGTGCGCCGTCGAGTTCGTCAAGGACACCAAAGGCGGCGAGCCAGCCCCCGAGCTGACCGCCCAACTCTTGAAGGCCGCCAACGCGCGCGGCCTGATCCTGCTCTCGTGCGGCACATACGGCAACGTCATCCGCTGCCTGCCGCCCTTGACCGCCAGTGACGAGATCGTCCAGGAAGGGATGGACCTCTTCGAGGCGAGCCTGACCGAGGCCGTCAGCAAGCTTCAGTGATCGCGCTTTATCAATCTTCGCCGGGACACCCCGCCATGACCGTTCAGCTCAAGACCAACGACCTCAGCGCCTTCTTCATGCCGTTCTCCGCCAACCGGCAGTTCAAGAAGGCGCCGCGCCTGCTCGCCTCCGCCAAGGACATGCACTACTACACCCAGGACGGCCGCAAGGTGCTGGACGGCACCTCGGGTCTCTGGTGCGTCAACGCCGGCCACTGCCGTCCCCGCATCGTCGAGGCTATCCAGAAGCAGGCCGCGGAGCTGGACTTCGCCGGCACCTTCCAGATGGGCCACCCCAAGGCGTTCGAGGCCGCCTCGCGCCTGGTCAACATCGCGCCCAAGGGCTTCGACCACGTGTTCTTCACCAACTCCGGCTCCGAGTCGGTCGACACCGCGCTCAAGATCGCCATCGCCTATCACCGCGCCAAGGGCAACGGAACGAAGGTCCGCCTCATCGGCCGCGAGCGCGGCTATCACGGCGTCAATTTCGGCGGCACGGCCGTTGGCGGCATCGGCAACAACCGCAAGCAGTTCGGCGCGCTCGTCTCGGGCGTCGATCACCTGCGCCATACCCACGATCTCGCCCGCAACGCCTTCTCGAAGGGCGAGCCCGAGCACGGCGCGGAGCTGGCCGACGACCTCGAGCGCCTGGTCGCGCTCCACGACGCCTCCACCATCGCCGCCGTCATCGTCGAGCCCGTTGCCTGCTCGACCGGTGTCCTGATCCCGCCCAAGGGCTACCTGAAGCGCCTCGCGGCCATCGCCGCCAGGCACGACATCCTCCTGATCTTCGATGAGGTCATCACCGGCTATGGCCGCCTCGGCACGCCGTTCGGCACCGACTTCTTCGACGTCTCGCCCGACATCATCACCACCGCCAAGGGCGTCACCAACGGCACCATCCCCATGGGGGCCGTGTTCTTGAAGTCGCGCATCTTCGAAGCCTTCATGACCGGCCCGGAGAGCGCCATCGACATCTTCCACGGCTACACCTACTCCGGCCACCCGATGGCCGCCGCCGCCTGCCTCGCGACCCTCGACACTTACCATGAGGAGCTGCTGCTCACCCGCGCGGCCAAGCTCGCGCCCTACTGGGAGGAGCGGGTGCACGCGCTGCGGGACCTGCCGCACGTCATCGACGTGCGCAACATCGGCTTGATCGGCGCCGTCGAGTTCGCATCGAAACCCGATGCGCCGGGCGAGCGCGCCTACAATCGCTTTATCAAATGCTTCGAGAAGGGCCTGCTGGTCCGCCAGACCGGCGACATCATCGCCCTCTCGCCGCCGCTCATCATCACCGAGCAGCAGATCGACGAGCTGTTCGACACCTTCACGTCCGTCCTCAAGGACGGCGATCTATAGGTTGGTCATGCGCACCATCGAGAACGCCTACGGCGGCAAGAAAATCGCGTCGCGCTCCGACCGCACGCAGAACGTCTACAACCCCGCGACCGGCGAGGCGACGGCCCGCCTGCCGCTCTCGACCGTGGACGAGATCAACGCCGCCGTGGCCGCCGCAAAGCAGGCCGCGTCCTCCTGGGGCACGACGCCGCCCATGAAGCGCGTCGCGCCCATGTTCCGCTTCAAGGAGCTTCTGCAGAAGAACGCCGACGAGATCGCTCGCGCCATCTCCTCCGAGCACGGCAAGACGCACGCCGACGCGCTCGGAGAGTTGCAGCGCGGAATCGAGGTCGTCGATTTCGCCTGCGGCATCCCGCATCTCCTGAAAGGCGAGTACAGCCGCAACATAGGCCCCGACATCGATAGCTGGTCCGACCGCCAGCCGCTCGGCGTCGTGGCCGGCATCACGCCGTTCAACTTCCCGGCCATGGTGCCGATGTGGATGTTCCCTGTCGCCGTCGCCTGCGGAAACACGTTCGTACTGAAACCCTCCGAGCGCGATCCATCGGCGCCGATGCTGATCTGGGAGCTGTTCCAGGAAGCCGGCTTCCCGGACGGCGTGCTCAACGTCGTGCACGGCGACAAGACCACCGTCGACGCCCTGCTCGACCACCCCGACGTCCGCGCCGTGAGCTTCGTCGGCTCGACGCCGATCGCCGAGTACGTCTACACGCGCGGCAGCGCCAATGGAAAACGCGTCCAGGCCCTCGGCGGCGCCAAGAACCACATGATCGTCATGCCGGACGCCGACATGGACACGGCCGTCGACGCGCTGATGGGCGCCGGCTACGGCTCGGCCGGAGAGCGCTGCATGGCGATCTCGGTCGCCGTCCCCGTTGGCAAGAAGACCGCCGACCAACTCGTCGAGGCGTTGGCGCCGCGCGTGCGTGCACTGAAAGTCGCCCCCGCGACCGACCCCGAGTCCGAGATGGGCCCGGTCGTGACCGCCGACGCCAAGCGCCGCATCACCGATCTGATCGGTATCGGCGAGAAGGAAGGCGCGGAGCTTGTCGTGGACGGCCGCGGCCTCGTGCTGCAGGGCTACGAGAACGGCTACTTCCTCGGCGGCACGCTCTTCGACCGCGTGACGCGCGACATGACGATCTACAGGCAAGAGATCTTCGGCCCCGTGCTCTCCGTCGTGCGCGCCGAGAGCTACGACGAGGCCGCCGACCTCGTGAACAGCCACGAGTACGGCAACGGCACCGCCATCTTTACGCGCGACGGCGACACCGCCCGCGCTTTCGCCGACCGCATCGAGGTCGGCATGGTCGGCATCAACGTGCCGATCCCGGTGCCGGTCGCCTACCATTCCTTCGGCGGCTGGAAGCGCTCGCTGTTCGGCGACCACGCCATCTACGGCCCCGAGGGCGTGCGCTTCTACACGCGCATCAAGACGGTGACCGCCCGCTGGCCAACCGGCATCCGCGCCGGCGCCGAGTTCAACTTCACCGGCCGGAGCTGAGCCTTCGGATGCGTGTCCCTCAAATCTCGGTCTTCAATTTCTTGAACATCTCCTGGACATACTTCGCCAGCGGACGTTTTCCGTCTTGCGCGATCCAGGTATCGGATGCGAGGCGCAATGCGCCCATCGAAATCATTGCGACGAGTCGCCAGCGTTCGCGATTCTTGGGCCAAAGCTCGCACAAGCCTTCCAGCACAGCCTGCTCGAACTGTTGAAGCCGCCCGTGGTTACGGGCACGTAGCGACGCGCTTTGCTGCACGAGCCGGGCCGTCATGATCATCTGAGCCTCACGGTCAGGTGCGACCAGCTTAAGAAGTGCATCGCGGACGATATCAAGCGGCGCTCCTCCGGTGCACGCGCTCTCAATCACCAGCACCTTGAGTTCATTCGCGTAGCCTCCAACGGAGGCGTGAAGAATGTCCTCCTTGCTCTCGAAATAGTAGAAAAACGTCCGGCGCGAGATCCCTGCCGCCGCGGCGATCTCGTCAAGGGTCGTCGCCTCGTAGCCCTTGGCAACGAACAATTCGAGGCCGACCTCCGATATGCGTTGAAGCGTCTGCCGCCGCTTCCGCTCGCGCAGGCCCTCCGGTTTCACTGCAGCATCCTGCATCGGCAGTTTTCCCCATGAATCGCATCGAGTGCAAAATTACACCGTGACGTCACATTACGGCCATTGAGTATTTTTACACTGAGTGTAATATTTATCGCGATCGAGCCTGAGACCAAGGCCGTGAAAGCTCTCGCAGGTCTCCGTCGTCCGCTCCAGTCCAGCCGGGGGTCATCGCATGCACCGCAAGTGGAGAAGCCCCGTACACGCGCTCGTTCTGGCCGGCATGGGCTTGCTCCCGGCTTGCGCATCCGCCCCTTTGGTCCAGGGGCTCACGCTGTCCTCCTATGAAGGGCTTACCCAATCCGACGGGATGATCACGAAGTCTCGTATTCGCGTGAACAAGCCGCAGGTCCTGGCATCGCGGACGGTCAACATTGTTCCTACGGCATTCTCCGCGACCGCGTCACCGAAACTCAATGATCAACAGCGGACTTTGGTTGCAAACGCCGTCAGCCGGGCCCTCTGCGTCAGCCTCAGCGACCGCTTCGAGGTGGTCACCATCGACGCTCCCGCTGATTTGACAGTGAAGACCGTCGTCACGCATGCCACGGAGACCGACGAGGTTGCGGCGGGCTTGTCGGCTGTCGCGTCGATCGGCTCAAGCTTCGTGGATATGGGCGCTCCGGTCCCTGTACCACGTATTCCGATAGGCCTCGGAAACCTTTCCATCGAGGCCGAGGCCCTCGATCCTCTCGGCCAGCAGCAGGCAGCCATGGTCTGGGGCCGGGGCGCGACGGCGTTCTTCAGCTCACCCAAGGCATCGAAGGCAAGCGATGCCTACGATCTGGCCGCCTCCTTCGGTGATGATTTCGGCTATTTGCTCGTCAAGGGCGAGAGCCCCTTCGGCGGGGTCGATCCCAGCCTTCCCTCGATGCAAAAGATCAGTTCGGCGATAGGCTTCGCGCCCAAGCATGCTGCGTGCGAGAATTACGGCCGCGCACCCGGCATCGCCGGAGTGGTCGGGGGCAAACTTGGACTGCCTCCCGAGTGGACTGACGAAGGCGGAAAGGAAACCACCTCCACCGCTGCTCAATGGCAATAGGCTATCCATTTTCCGAGCAAATGAGCACACAGTCGTTTCAGGCGAAAGAAAAAGGACCGACATGGGGCGTGGTCCCATGCCGGTCCAGTGGCTCGCAACCTGTGAACTTCGGAGGAAGCGCCTAGGGCAGCGAGAATACGGTCAGAGATCCGCCGAGGGCGGTGTACTGCTTGAGGCCGGCGTAGCCGCCCACGGCCCCGAGGCCGTCCGTCGGCTTGTCGAGACCGGCCGCGAGGCCGATGCCCGCCCAGCCGCCGATGCCCGAGTAGACGCCGACGTACTGCTTGCCCTTGTGCGTATAGGTGAAGGCGTTGCCGATGATGCCGGAGGGTGTCTTGAAGCGGAACAGCTCCGTGCCGTCCTTCTGATCCACCGCCTTGAAGTAGCCTTCGAGCGTGCCGTAGAACACCACCCCGCCGGCCGTCGCGAGCGCGCCCGACCATACGGAGAACGGCTCCTTCTTCGACCACACGATCTTGCCGGTGGCGTGATCCCAGGCGATGAAGTTGCCAAGGTTGTCGGAGCCCTCGGGCGGGAACATCGACAGCGTCGCGCCGACGTAGGGCTGCCCCGGCGTGTACGAGACCTTGAACGGCTCGTAGTCCATGGCAACGTGGTTGGTCGGCACGTAGAACAGCTTGGTCAGCGGCGAGTAGGCCGCTGGCTGCTGGTCCTTGGTGCCGAGCGCCGCCGGCACGATACCCTTCGTATTCACGTCCGGCCCATTGAGGAACGTCGAGTACTTGGGCACCACCGCCGGACGGCCGTAGGTGGGGCTCTTCGGATCGAGGTCGACACCTGTCGACCAGTTGACGGCGGGATCGTACTTCTCGGCGACGAGCGGGATGCCCGACTCGCGATCGAGCGTATAGGCGAAGCCGTTGCGGTCGAAATGCACGAGCACGTTGTGCTTCGCGCCCTTGATCTCGACATCGTCGACCAGGATCGACTCGTTGATCCCGTCATAGTCCCACTCGTCGAACGGCGTGAGCTGGTAGGCCCAGGCTGCGACGCCCGTATCGACGTTGCGCGCGATGATCGAGAGCGACCACTTCTGATCGATCGGCTTGCCGTCGGGTCCGGCGCGCTGCGCCGGATTCCAGGTCGAGGGGTTGCCGGTGCCGTAGTAGATCAGATTGAGCTTCGGATCGAACGAGTACCAGCCCCAGGTCGTCGCGCCGCCGATCTTCCACTGGTCGCCGGTCCAGGTCTTGATGGAGCTGTCCTTGCCAACCGGCTTGCCGAGCGAGTTGGTCTTCTCGGGATCGAACAGGATCTGGTCGTCGGGACCGACGTTATAGGCCTTCCAGGCTAGGCTGCCGTCCTTGATGTTGTAGGCCGAGATGTAGCCCTGCACGCCGAACTCGGCACCCGATATGCCGACGATGACCTTGTCGTTGGCGACCACCGGGGCGCTGGTGCCCGTCTCGCCACGCTTCACGTCGCCGTTGAGCACCTTCCAGGCCTCGGTGCCGGTCTTGGCATCGAGCGCGACCAGATGCGTGTCGGCCTGATACAGGAAGATCTTGCCGTCCGCGTAGGCGACGCCGCGATTGACGGTATCGCAGCACATGATGGGAATGACCGAGGGATCCTGCCTCGGCTCGTACTTCCAGATGATCTTCTGCTCGTCGTCGAGGTCGAGCGCATAGACGATGTTGGGGAACGGCGTATGCACGTAGATGATGTTGCCGATGACCAGCGGCGAGCCCTCATGCCCACGCAGAACGCCGGTCGAGAACGTCCATGCGACCTTAAGATCCTTCACGTTCGACGTGTTGATCTGATCGAGCGTCGAATAGCGCGTCAGCGCGTGATTGCCGTTCTGTTGAGCCCAGTTGTTGGGATCTTCCGAGAGCTTGATGACCTCGTCGTTCGCCAATGCCGGCTGCGATAGCACCAGTGCACCGAGCACGGCGGCAGCCAATGACCTGCGTTGCATGATTTCCTCCTTCGATTTTCCCGAATCTCGCGTCCGTCCCACGCGGATCGGGAAAAGAAGGAAAACATGACAAGAATAATTCCCTAACGAAGATGAGTCGCAATACATTCCCGACTAAGCAATCCCAACTATGCTTATGACGACCGTCTTGGGCCGCCGTCATCGGGCCTGCTTCTCCAAGCAGATCCTCACCGCTAAGGTCTGGCCGGCATCGAACGAACGACGGAGCATCGTGAACGTGACGGCACTCATTCTTCGAACTGCGCGGACCGCCTCTCTCACCTTCGCTCTCCTGTTCGCCACGCTCACCTCTGTCGCGCACGCGCGCGAATGCGGCGACGGCGCCGACGGCTTCGGACGCTGGCTCGAAGGCTTCAAGAAGCGCGCGGCGGCACAAGGGATCTCCCAGCGCGCGATCTCCTCCGGGCTCGCCGGCGTCACCTACGACCCGCGCGTCATCCGCCTCGACCGCAACCAGCGATCCTTCAAGCTCTCCTTCGAGCAGTTCTACGCGCGCCGCGTCGGCACCGCGCTCATCAGCCGTGCGCGGGCGCGCCTGAAGACGCACCGTGCCACCTTCGACCGCGTCGAGCGCCAGTTCGGCGTACCGCGCGAGATCGTCGTCTCCATCTGGGGCCTCGAGACCAACTTCGGCGCCGACACCAGCGGCAAGTTCTCGATCATCCGCTCGCTCGCAACGCTCGCCTACGACTGCCGCCGCTCGCCGTTCTTCACGGGTCAGCTTTTCGACGCGCTGCGCATCATCGACGACGCGCACATGCGCCCCGAGGAGCTGCGCGGCGGCTGGGCCGGCGAGATCGGACAGACGCAGTTCCTGCCCACGCCCTACATCAAGTATGCCGTGGACTTCGACGGCGACGGCCGGAAGGACCTCATCCGCAGCGTGCCCGACATCCTGGCCTCAACCGCCAACTTCCTCAAAGGCCACGGCTGGCAGGCCGGCCAGCCTTGGGGACCCGGCACCGCCAACTACGAGGTCATCCGCGACTGGAACCGCGCGCAGGTCTATCAGCGAACCATTGCGGTCATGGCCTCGAAGCTCGCCGGCCGCTGAGACGTAACGCCGATCGGCTCCGACCTCTCCCAATGGGGAGAGGTGAAGTGGATTGCCGCCCTTCTTACCTCTCCCCTGTGGGGAAAGGTCGACCGCATAGCTGCCGGGTGAGGGGGCACGAACGGCAAGGAGAACATGATGAAGGTTGTTGCCATCACGGGCGCCGCGCAGGGCATCGGCCGCGGCATCGCGTTCGCGTTTGCCGAGGCCGGTTACGCGGTGTCACTCGCCGATCCTGACGCGGAAGCGGGCCAGGAGGCACTCTCGAAAGTGCGGGAGCGCGGCGCCAAGGCACTCTTCCTGCAGACCGATGTTGCCCAGGAGCACGAGGTCCGCCGCTGGATCGATCTCACCGTGGATGAGCTGGGTTGCCCTGATGTGCTGGTCAACAACGCTGGCATCTCGCGCAACACGCCGTTCCTCGAGCTTGCGGCCAGCGACTTCGACCGCGTCATCGCCGTCAACCTGCGCGGCACGTTCCTGTGCTCCCAACACGCCGCGCGCCGTATGGTGGAATGCGGGCAGAGCGGCGCCATCATCAACATCGCCTCAACACGCGCCTTCATGTCCGAGCCCGGCACGGAGGCCTACACGGCTTCCAAAGGCGGAATCGTTGCGTTGACCCACGGAATGGCGATCAGCCTCGGCCCGCTCGGCATCCGCGTGAACGCCATCAGCCCCGGATGGATCGAGACGCGGGACTGGCAGTACGCACCGCGTGCCGAGCAGCCAGTGCATTCGGAGCGCGACCGCCTCCAGCATCCGGTCGGCCGCGTCGGCAAGCCCGGGGACATCGCGGAGGCCTGCCTGTTCCTGGCCGAGCACGCAGGCTTCATGACCGGCCAGAACATCACCATAGACGGCGGCATGACCGTGAAGATGATCTACGAGGAATGAGCGGCCCAAGCGTCGCCCGATGAAAAAAAGCCGGCCCGCGGGGGAACGGGCCGGCTTGGGAGCGCGCACGGTGGGGGGACGAAGGCACGCGCTCGAAAAACGCTCCAGATCTCAGGCCGCGGCAACAGGCCGTGCCTTGCCGCCATCGAGCCGGTCGAAGCCCAGCGAGGCCGCAACCGTCGAATGCGTGATGCGCCCGTCGCGCACGTTGAGCCCGGCAGCCAGATGCTTGTCGCGGTCGAACGCCGCAAGCCCCTTGTCCGCGAGCTTGATGACGAACGGCAGCGTAGCATTGTTGAGCGCCTGCGCGCTCGTCACTGGCACCGCGCCCGGCATGTTGGCGACGCAGTAGTGGATGATGCCATCCACTTCGAAGGTCGGATGCGCATGCGTCGTCGGCCGCGAGGTCTCGAAGCAACCACCCTGGTCGATCGAAACGTCGACCAGCACCGCGCCCGGCCGCATGGACTTGAGCATCGCCCGCGACACGAGCTTCGGCGCGCTCGCGCCCGCGACGAGCACGGCGCCGATCACCACGTCCGCGTCCAGCACCGCATCCTCGATGGCGTGCATGGTCGACGCCAGCGTCGCGACGCGGCCCTGGAACAGCTCGTCGAGCTGGCGCAGCCGCGGCAGCGACTTGTCGATGATAGTCACGTCGGCGCCGAGCCCGGCCGCCATGCGCGCCGCATGCGTGCCGACCACGCCGCCACCAAGCACGGCGACCTTCGCGGGCCGCACACCGGGCACGCCGCCCATCAGCACGCCGCGCCCGCCCGTCGGGCGGCGCAGCGCGATGGCCGCCGCCTCGATCGAGAGGCGTCCGGCAACCTCGCTCATCGGTGCCAGCAGCGGCAGACCGCCGCCCGCGTCCGTCACCGTCTCATAGGCGATCGCCGCCGCACCCGATGCAAGCAGGCCGCGCGCCTGCTCGGGATCCGGCGCCAGGTGCAGGTACGTGAACAGGATTTGATGCGGCCTGAGGCGCTTGTACTCGACGGCCTGCGGCTCCTTGACCTTGACGATCATCTCGGCCGCCTCGAACACCGCCTCCGCGGTCGGCACGATCGTGGCTCCGGCCTTCTCATAGGTGGCATCGTCCGCGAAGATGCCGGCGCCGGCGCCGGACTGCACGATCACTTCGTGGCCGCGCGCCGTAAGCTCCCTCACCGAGCCCGGGACCAGCCCGACGCGAAACTCGTCACTCTTGATCTCTGTAGGAACACCGATGCGCATGGCGCCGCTCCTGCCGGGTCAATTCATCTGCCGGCACCATACCAGGAATGCCGCGTCGAAACCTCGCATTTTTCCTTGAAGCACGGCTCGGGTACGCAGATAATCTGCGAAAATAAGCGAATATACGCAGAAATATCATGAAATATGAGTTAGACGCGCGTGATCGCGCCATCGTTGCCGCCCTGCTGGAGGACGGCCGCCTGAGCCAGGTCCAGCTCGCCGAGCGCGTGCCGCTCTCGCCCACAGCCATCGCGCGCCGCATCCGGGCGCTGGAGGAAGCGGGCGTGATCAGGGGCTACCAGGCGCGCATCGACCGCCGCGCCATGGGGCTCGAGATGACGGTGCTCGTCTTCATCAGCCTCCAGAACCAGAGCGAGCAGCGCCTCGAAGCGTTCGAGGCGGCCGTCATCGCCGCACCGTCCGTCATCGGCTGCCAGCTCATGTCGGGCGAGGACGACTATGTGCTGACCGTGCTCGCCCGCGACCTGGCCGACTACGAGCGCATCCACAAGCAGGAGCTGTCGCGGCTGCCCGGCGTCACGCGGCTGCGGTCGAGCTTCGTGCTGCGCGACGTGAAATCGCGGCCCATTCCCGCTTCCGCGCTCGGCGCCATGCGCCCATCGGCAAAGAAGTAATTATATAACATACTTGTGATCCCGATTCGGCCACGGGCTGTGGTGACTGTCCGGGGAGATGAGCCGTCGTCCGGAATACCAAGCATGCCAACACCCGAGCCCCCTGAGAGCGTTTCGCCGACACCGCGCGCGCGGGGACGCCTCGCGTCCATCGCCGACGCGGCCACAGGGGCTTGGTACGCGTGTCCGTTCCGCTGGCAGATCCTTATCGCCATCACGCTGCTGACGCTGCTCACCGGCGCCATCGGCGGCATCCTCGCCGTGTTCGACTCGCGCACGCGCGCCGCCGTGGAGATGCGCTCAAACGTCGAGCTCTGGCGCCACCACATCGCCGCGCAGGCCCGCGAGATCGACGGCCCGGCCGACCTCGCCCCCTTCTCCTGGCGGCTGGCGCACGAGATGGCCCAGGTCCGCCACGTCTCGATCCGCGTGGTCGACGCCGAAGGCAATCCGCTGGCCGAGCCGCAGAACAGTCACGCGGTCGAGGCACACCACGATCGCGAGGCCGCGCCGCAGTGGTTCATCGACCTTGCGAAGCCGGCGACGGAGGTCCAGAGCGTACCGATCACCGCCCAGGGAAAGCGCCTCGGCACGGTGCAGATCGAAGGCGAGCCCGACGACGAGATCGCCGAGGCCTGGGAGCTGCTGGTGCAGATGTCCGTGCTGTGGCTCGGCGGAACCGCCCTCATGATGCTGGGGCTCTATTTCGTGCTTGGTTTCGTGCTCGATCCGCTCGTCACACTCGCGGAGGGCATGCGCGAGCTCGAGGACGGCCACTACGGCCTGCGCATCGAGCCGCCCAAGGTGCGCGAACTCTCGGCCATCGTCACGAGCTTCAATACCCTTGCCCAGGCCCTCGACCAGGCCAACGCCGAGAACAGCCGGCTCTACCGCCAGCTCATCGCCGTGCAGGAGGACGAGCGCCGCCAGATCTCCCGCGACCTGCACGACGAGTTCGGCCCTTGCCTGTTCGGCATCACAGCAGGCACCGGCGCCATCGAGCGCCACGCCCGCGCGCTCCCCGAGCCTCAGGCCGCGCCCATCCTCTCCTGCGTCAACGACATCGCGCTCGTCTCCGACCGCCTGAAAAGCCTGACGCGCTCGCTTCTGAACCGCCTGCGCCCGGTGGCACTCGGACGCGTCACGCTGACGGAGCTGATCTCCGATCTGATCGTCACCTTCAAGCGCCGCCATCCCGACACGCACTTCAAGAGCGATTTCGCCGATCTCCCCACCAGCTTCGGCGAGGACATCGACCTCACCCTCTATCGCTGCGTGCAGGAGGGCCTCACCAACGCCATGCGCCACGGACGGCCCTCGCTCGTCTCCGTCGCCCTCGCCGTCGAGCAGACGCCGTCCGCCGCGCAGGTGAGGCTGCGCATTGGCGACGACGGCATCGGCATCTCCGACAGCGCGGCGGTCGGCTTCGGTCTCTCCGGCATGCGCGAGCGCGTGCGCGCCCAGTCCGGCACGCTCGTCATCGAGCCCACGAGCGGCAGCGGAACCGAGCTCCTCGTCACGCTGCCCGTCCGCTCATCCGACAACGCCAAACCCGAGGCGCCCACACACACCGACCGCTGAGCGCACCCGCTATTGCACGCCGGCCCGCTCGCGCACATCCACGGAGACGGAGAGCGAATGGCGCCCGGAATCGAAGATCACGCCATCGATGGGCGACACGTCCGAATAGTCGCGTCCGAACGCGAGAGCGATGTGGTCGGTGTCGGCCCGCATCCCGTTCGTGGGGTCGAGGTCCTGCCAGCCGAATTCGTCTCCGCACCAGACCGACACCCACGCATGCATGGCATCCGCCCCTTCGAGCCGCGGCATGCCGGGCAGCGGATGCGTGCGCAGGTAGCCGCTGACGTACGCCGCCGGCAGGCCGAACGACCGAAGGCAGCCGATCATGATATGCGCGAAGTCCTGGCACACGCCGCGCCGGGCGGCGAAGGCGGCACGCGCCGGCGTCATCACGTCGGTCGCCGTGGGATCATAGAGGAAGTCGGCCCGGATCTGCTGCATGAGATCGGTGGCAGCGGCGAGCACCGGGCGGCCGGGCCCGAAGTGCACCGCCGCATAGTCGAGGAACGCGGCATCGAGCGGAACGTGGCGTGAGGGAAAGAGCTGGTGCACAGGCGAACGCGGCGCGAGCGAGACCATAGCCTGCGCCGCGGCCCGCACCGCCTCCCAAGGCGGCGTCGCCTCGGGTTCGGCGAGCAGCCCGCGGTTGAGATGCACCGTGAACCGGCTCTCCACCGTAAGCCCGTTGTGCGGCGTCTTGAGCGTGATGTGCGTCGTCGCGTTGCCGAAGAAATCGCGCGTCGCCGAAAACTCGCTCGGCGTGGGATCGATGAACATGTCGCGTGCGATGATGTCGATGCCCGGCTGCGAGAGCGGCATGAGCCTCAGCACGTGCGCCGCGAACGGCACGAAGGAGCCGTAGGTGTAGGACGTCGTCTGGCGGATGTCGAAGATCATGGGGAGCCGCCATCGGCGACGTGTGGATCGCGCACGCGGAAGAACGAGAACGAGATCTCGTCCGAGAGATGCATGAGTGCGTTCTCGATGCCGAGGATGTCCTCGCTCTCGATCTTCGCCGGATCGAAACCCGAGACGAGCGCGTGCAGCCTGTCGGCCACCACTACAGCCGGCGTGCGCCGCCGCTCCGGCGGCAGCACCGGCAGCGCCTGCGTGTGCACCTTGAGCTGCGCGAGCTGGAACGCGAGCGAGCGCGGATTGCTCTCGTCGAGCAGCACGAGGTCCATGACCGGAGCGAACGCCGCGCCGAACGGATAGCGCGAACGATAGGTGATCTGGCAGTCATTGAGCTCGAGCAGCAGGTCGAGCTCCTCGCGCGACCCTCCCTCCCGGCGCGCGAACTGGCGCGCGAAGCGGCACGTAGCGAGGCCGCGCTCGATCCTGAAACCGAGCTTGAAGAACCGCCAGCCGGCCACCCGGTTCATGGTCTCGAGCTGGAAGCCGGTGACGGCCGCGATCGTGCGCAGCGCCTGGCGGGAGCGTTCGAACACGGCGACATCGGCCGTCTCGCGGTCGACCGCGGCATCAACGTGCGCCTGCAGATCCTCGAGCGCCCGCCACGCGTCGGGCGGAAACCGGTCGCGGATGCCGAGCCCGGCACGCCGCGCGGCCGCGACCAGCGCCGACACCGAGCCGTCGAGATCCGATTGCGCGAGCGCCGCCTGCGCAAAGAGCCCAGCCTCGCCGGGCACGGCGGGATGGTCCGCCGCCCCCCAGCGGAACAGCATCTCCGCGAGCGCCGCCACCGCCGCCGAGCCCTGCGCACGGTCCTCTGACGCGCGCGCGCAATAGCCCCGGATGAGCCGCAGCGTCGCTTCCGCACGCTCGACGTAACGGGCGAGCCAGAACAGGTTGTCGGCGGCACGGCTCGGCAGCACGCCCTCCCCCCGCCGCACCACGATCTCCATCTCGGATGGGAGCAGCGTGGTCTGCGGCACGGGACCGTCCGACATCACCCACACATCGGCCGAGCGCGCCCCGCGCTGCATCGACACGGCGCTTTGATCATGCTGCGGGCCGATCAGCGCGAAGCCGCCCGGCATCACCGTATAGCCGTCGGCGGTGGCGGCGACGAACACGCGGAACACGAACGGCTGCGGCTCGAGCCGCCCGTCGCGCCAGACCGGCGTCGTCGAGAGCGTGGCCGCTTCCTGCCCGACGAAATCGACGCCGCGCCGTGCGATCGCCGCCCGGAGCTGCGCACGCCGGGCGTCGTCGAGATCCGCCGTCACCCACGGGCCTCCCGGCGGAACGCCGCCATCCCGCGCAAAGGCCGGCGCGATCACGAGCGCGCCGAAGGCATCGAGCACCGCCGCGCGCTGCGCCTCGTCTCCGCACCACCACGTCGCGACATTGGGCAGCGCAAGGCGCTCCCCGATGAGGGGCTCCGCCAGCGCCGGCAGCGCGCCGAGCAGCGCCCGCGCTTCCGCGAGTCCGGAGCCGAGCGCGTTGGCGAGCGTCACGGTGCCGCGCCGCGCCACCCGCGCGAGCCCAGGCACGCCGAGCTTCGAGCGCGCGTTGAGCTCGAGAGGATCTGCGAAATCGCCGTCGATGCGCCGCAGCAGCACGCTGACCTTCCGCAGGCCGCCGACGGTCCTGAGGTGGACCTCTCCTCCGAGCACCATGAGGTCCATGCCCTCGACCAGCCGGAAGCCGAGATAGCGCGCGAGATAGGAGTGCTCAAAATAGGTCTCGTTGAGCGGGCCCGGCGTCAGCAGGCAGACGCCGGCATCGTCCACGGCCCGCTGGCGCGCGAGCTCGGCGCGCAGCGCGTCGAAGAAGGGAGCAAGACGCTGCACGTCGAAGGCCCGCACCACGTCAGACAGCGCCCGCGACAGCGCGATCCGGTTCTCGAGCGCGAAGCCGGCCCCCGACGGCGCCTGCGTGCGGTCGCGCAGCACCTGCCATTGCCCGCTCGGGCTGCGGCAGAGGTCGACGGCGTAGAAATGGAGCTGACGCGGCGCGGGGCGGCCGGCCTGCACGAGCGGACGCAGGAAATCGGGGCTGCCCGCCATCAGCGCGGCCGGGACGCCGAGGCGCGCAAGCCTCTCGCCGCCGCTGTAGGCATCGGCGAGGAAGGCCTCGATCAGGCGCGCGCGCTGGATGACGCCCGCCTCGATCGCCACCCAGTCCTCGGACGAGATCAGGAGCGGCACATGGCTGAGCGGCCACGGCCGCTCGCCGGCGGCGGGATCGTCGTACACCCGGTAGAAGACGCCCGACTCCTTGAGATAGCGGTCGGCCGCGCCAAACCGCTGCTGGAGAGCACCAGGCGCCTCGGCCGCAAGCCGGTCGACGAAGCCGGCCCAGTGCGGCCGCACCGCTCCGGTCTCATCGACCATCTCGTCATAGACGCCCGGCTGCGGTCGGTAGCCGTCGAGCAGCACCGCACGGCCGGCCGATACCCCCGGAGCCATGGCCGCCTCAAACGTCACAGCACGCCCGCCAGTCCCCTCCGCCCTTGCGGGGAAGAGTTATAGGAGGGGAGGATTCCAGAACGCCGGCCGGGATTCCCCCACCCTTTGCCCCTCCCCACAAGGAGGAGGGGGAAACCACCAAGCCTCGTCTCATCCCGGCGCCCGCCTGAGATCGAGCGTCGCCGGATACTCGTCGTTGCGCTCAGAGGGAGGCACCGTCACGAGACCCGGCGTATGGCCATGGTCCTGGAAGCGCGCCAGGCGCCGCGCCTCGGCCTCGTAGGTGTTGACCGGGAACGTCTCGTAGTTGCGCCCGCCCGGATGCGCGACATGGTACACACAGCCGCCGAGCGAGCGGTGGCTCCAGGTGTCGATGACGTCGAACGTCAGCGGCGCGTGCACGGGCAGCGTCGCATGCAGCCCCGAAGCCGGCTGCCACGCCTTGAAGCGCACACCCGCCACGAACTCGCCCGACCGCCCTGTCGAGGTGAGCGGAACGTTGCGCCCGTTGCAGGCGAGCACGTGCCGGCGCGGGTTGAACCCGTCCGCCTTCACCTGCAGCCGCTCCACCGATGAATCCACGTAACGCACCGTCCCCCCGGACGATCCTTCCTCGCCCATCACATGCCAGGGCTCGAGCGCCTGCCGGAGCTCAAGCTTGACGCCCCCATGCTCGACGCTGCCGTAGAACGGGAAGCGGAACTCGCGCTGCGCCTCGAACCACTCGGCCTTGAAAGCGTAGCCCGCCCGGCCGAGCTGGTCGAGCACATCCATGAGGTCCGCCCACACGAAGTGCTCGAGCATGAAGCGGTCGTGCAACGCCGTGCCCCAGCGCACGAGCTCGCCCTCCTCCGGCTCTGTCCAGAACTTGGCGATCAGCGCGCGGATAAGGAGCTGCTGCGCCAGGCTCATGCGGTAGTCCGGCGGCATCTCGAACGAGCGGAACTCGATCAGCCCGAGCCGCCCGGCCGTGCCGTCAGGCGAGTAGAGCTTGTCGATGCAGATCTCGCTGCGGTGCGTGTTGCCGGAGGAATCGACGAGTAGGTTGCGCAGCAGCCGGTCGAGCAGCCACGGCGGGGTCGGCGTACTCGAGCCCGGCGGCGGGATGAGCCCGAGCGCGATCTCGAGCTCGTAGAGGCTCTCGTGGCGGCTCTCGTCCACGCGCGGCGCCTGGCTGGTGGGGCCGATGAACAGCCCCGAGAAGAGGTAGGAGAGCGACGGATGCCGCTGCCAGAAGACGATGAGGCTCTTGAGCAGGTCCGGCCGCCTCAGGAACGGGCTCTGCCAGGGCGTCGGCCCGCCGACCACCACGTGGTTGCCGCCCCCGGTGCCAGTGTGGCGGCCATCGACCATAAACTTGTCGGTGCCGAGCCGCGACAGGCGCCCCTCCTGGTAGATGGCCTCCGTCGTCGCCACGCAGTCGCGCCAAGTGGCCGCGGGGTGGATGTTGACCTCGATCACGCCGGGATCGGGCGTGACCTTGATGACGTTGAGCCGATGGTCGGGCGGCGGCACGTAGCCCTCGATGTGCACGGGCAGACCGAGATCCTCGGCGGTGGCCTCGACCGCCGTCAGCAGCTCGAGATAGTCGTCGAGCGATCCGAGCGGCGGCATGAACACGCAGAGCTTGCCTTCGCGCAGCTCGACCGCCATCGCCGTGCGCACCGAGGCACCCTGGATGTCGTGTGGCAGCGGATGGGACTGTCGGTAGGGATTGTCGCCGACGCGCCGGTAGACCTGCATCATGTCGTCCGGATCCGGCAGCTCGCCGCGCTCCGCGAACGGGTCGTCGGCGACGATGTGCGGCACGGCCTGCGGCGGCAGCCAAGGCAGTCCCTGGAGCGGCAGCCGGAGCCCAAGCGGGCTGTCGCCCGGCACCAGGAACAGGTGCTGCCGGCGCAGCTTCCACGTCTCGCTCATCCAGCCCGTGCCGGCGCGCGACTGCCACCTCTGGATCGGCAGCACGAAGCCCGACGCCGTGCTGAGGCCGCGCTCGAACACGCGCGCGATGCGCGCCCGCTCCTCCTTGTCCTCGAGCTTGCTGTCGAGCGGATCGACATTCACCGGAAGCTGCGCCTCCTTGACGATCCAATGTGCCGGATCCTCGTAGGCGGCCATGACATGATCGCCGCCGACGCCAAGCCGGTCGGCGATACCCTCCGCGAACGCCTTCGCGCCCTCGACGTCGGTCGGCGCAAGATAGCCCTCGCGTGCGACGAGCGAATCGTTGCGCCAGATCGGCTTGCCGTCGCGGCGCCAGTAGAGCGCGAACGTCCACCGCGGGAGGCTCTCGCCTGGATACCACTTGCCTTGCCCGTAGTGGAGGAAGCCGCCCGGCGCGAAGCGCGCGCGCAGCCGCCGGATCAGGTCGTCGGCCCGCGCGCGCTTGGTGGGACCGACCGCGGCCGTGTTCCATTCGGCGGATTGATAGTCGTCGATGGAGACGAAGGTCGGCTCGCCGCCCATGGTGAGCCCGACGCCTTGGACGGAAAGATCGCTGTCGACCGCGTCGCCGAGCTTGAGCAGCGCCTCCCACGCGTCGTCCGAGAACGGCAGCGTCACGCGCGGCTTCTCGGCGACGCGGTCCACCTTCATGTCGAAGGAGAACTCCACCTCCGCGTGATCGACCGTGCCGCTGATCGGCGAGGCCGTCCGGTAGTGCGGCGTCGCCGCCAGCGGGATGTGCCCCTCGCCGCAGAAGAGGCCCGACGTCGGATCGAGCCCGATCCACCCTGCGCCCGGCAGATAGACCTCGGTCCAGGCGTGCAGGTCCGTGAAGTCGTGCTCGGCACCCGAAGGACCGTCGAGCGACTTGATGTCGGGCTTGAGCTGGATCAGGTAGCCCGAGACGAAGCGCGCGGCGAGCCCGAGATGGCGCAGCACATGCACGAGCAGCCACGCTGAATCGCGGCAGGATCCCGAGCCGAGCTTGAGCGTCTCCTCCGGCGCCTGCACACCGGGCTCCATGCGGATCAGATAGCTGACGTCGCGGTTGATGCGTGCGTTAAGCGCCACCAGGAAGTCGACGGTGCGCTCCTCCTCGCGCGGCACGCTTTCGATGAGCTGCGTCAGCAACGGCCCCGCTGGCTCCGTCACGAGATAGGGCGCGAGATCGACAGAGAGCTCGTTCGAGTACGTGAACGGAAAGGTCTCCGCATAGCCCTCGACGAAGAAGTCGAACGGATTGACGATCGCCATCTCCGCCAGGAGATCGACGGTGACGCTGTATTCCGTGGTCTTCTCCGGGAACACGTAGCGCGCGAGCCAGTTGCCGTGCGGATCCTGCTGCCAGTTCACGAAGTGGTTGGTGGGCTCGACCTTGAGCGAATAGCTCGGGATGCGCACTCGGCAGTGGGCGGCCGGCCTCAGCCGGATGACCTGGGGACCGAGCGCCACGGGACGGTCGTAGACGTAGCGGGTGACGTGGTGGAGGCTGGTGATAATCCCCATACTCGGCGCGAACCTCGAACGGTGACGGGCGGGGGAGGCACACCAGACGCTGTGCGAAGGCCCTGCCCGCGTTTTGCACTGCAACGATGCTGCCTTGCGAGGCAATTGCCGGTCAAGCCGTGAACTCTGGGCAGATCGCTCAAAGTTTAGTCACATTCCTGCCTGCGCTAACGTCAATTACGACAATTCTGAGACGGAAAGCTTGACGGCGCGAGGCGCTCCTGCTGCAGTGCACGCGAGCACCCGCGGGAGGGCGAGGTTAATGCACTATTACACCTACGAACTGGCGCACGCACTTTTGCACCCGGTCCGCCTCATGACGCGCGCCGTCAAGGCCCAGATCGAGACACCGCTCAATCCCTTCGCCTCGACCGAGTTCGCCAAGAACATCGCCGCCGCCTGCGAGGTGTTCGAGGGCATGACGCGCCGCTACGGCAAGCCAGAGTTCGGCATCAAAGAGACCAAGGTCCACGGCCTCACCGTCCCGGTGCGCGAGGAGATCGTTCTCAAGAAGACCTTCTGCAACCTCCTGCACTTCGACCGCGACGAGACCGTCGTCGGCAAGCGGTACGACCCGAAGGTGCTCATCATCGCGCCGATGTCGGGCCACTACGCGACGCTCCTGCGCAGCACCGTCCAGGAGATGATCAAGGAGCACAACACCTACATCACCGACTGGGCCGACGCGCGCGACGTGCCGCTCTACGAGGGCAACTTCGACCTAGACGACTTCATCGACTACATTATCGAGTTCATCCAGTTCCTGGGTCCCAACACGCATGTGATCGCCGTCTGCCAGCCGGCGGTGCCGGCGCTGGCCGCCGCCGCCGTCATGGCCGCCAACGACGATCCGGCTCAGCCGGCCTCCATGACGCTGATGGGTGGACCCATCGACACCCGGCGCAACCCGACGAAGGTCAACAAGCTCGCCGAGGAGAAGCCGATCTCCTGGTTCGAGCGCAGCGTTATCAACTACGTGCCGTTCCCCAACGCGGGCTTCGGGCGGCGGGTCTATCCGGGCTTCATCCAGCTCACCGGCTTCATGACCATGAATTTGGAGCGCCACACGCAGGCGCACGTAAAGCTGTTCGAGAACCTGGTCAAGGGGGACTGCGACTCGGTCAACGCCCACAAGACGTTCTACGAAGAATATCTGGCCGTCATGGATCTCCCCGCGGAGTTCTACCTGCAGACGGTCAAGTCCGTGTTCCAGGACCACGTGCTGCCGAAGGGCGAGATGATGCATCGCGGCAAGCGCGTCGACTGCTCCGCCATCCGCAAGACGGCGTTGATGACCGTCGAAGGCGAGCGCGACGACATCTGCGGCCTCGGCCAGACGGAAGCCGCCCACGATCTCTGCACCAACGTGCCCGTCGACGAGCACTATTATTACGTCCAGCCCGGCGTCGGCCACTACGGCGTCTTCAGCGGCACGCGCTGGCGCACCGAGATCCAGCCGCGCATCCGCGAGATGATTCGCACCGTCCAGTTCAAGCGCCGCGCTGGCAGCGACGAGACCAGGATGCCGCTACCCTACCGCTCGCTGCACCCTACGCGCGAGAACATCGTCGACTGGCGCACGCCGAACGGCGCCGCCCCGAACGGTTCCGCAAGCTGACGCGAGCCGTCCCTGCCCTGCCTTCCGCGCTTCCGCTCGCACGCGATCGCCGATCGTTTTCGGATGTAGGGAGCACGTTGACTCTGACCGTTCTCAAACTAGAGTGCGCCGCGATCCCATCCCATCCGCATCCAGACTAAGGGTCTCCCCATGAGCGCCGTCCGCACGCCCGCGAAGCACTTTGCGCCTCTTGCGATCGGCGCGCCGGAACCCTACCGCACGCTGCCGGTGCGCATCGAGCGCATGATCCATTTCGTGCCGCCGCACAACGAGAAGATCCGCGCCAAGATCAAGGATATCGCATCCCAGGTGGACGTCGTGCTCGGCAACCTCGAGGACGCCATCCCGGTGGGCGACAAGGAGGCTGCGCGCAAGGGTTTCATCCAGATGGCGCGCGACAACGACTTCGGCTCGACCGGCCTCTGGACGCGCATCAACTGCCTGAACTCGCCTTGGGTGCTCGACGACGTGACCGAGATCGTGCGCGAGGCCGGCAACAAGGTCGACGTCATCATGCTGCCCAAGGTCGAGGGCCCGTGGGACATCCACTACCTCGACCAGCTCCTGGCCCAGCTCGAGGCCAAGTACGCGGTCAAGCGGCCAATCCTGATCCACGCCATCCTGGAGACGGCCGAGGGCGTGAAGAACGTCGAGGCCATCGCCGCCGCCTCGCCTCGCATGCACGGCATGAGCCTCGGCCCGGCCGATCTCGCCGCCTCCCGCGGCATGAAGACGACCCGCGTCGGCGGCGGCCATCCCGACTATGCGGTGCTCGCCGACGCCGGTGCCGATGCGGCGGCCGAGCGCGTCCGCGCCCAGCAGGACCTCTGGCACTACACCGTCGGCCGCATGGTGGACGCCTGCCTCTCCTACGGCCTCAAGCCCTTCTACGGACCGTTTGGCGATTTCTCCGATGCGGCAGCCTGCGAGGCCCAGTTCCGCAATGCCTTCATCCAGGGTTGCCTCGGCGCCTGGTCGCTGCATCCGACGCAGATCGACATCGCCAAGCGTGTCTTCTCGCCGGACGTGAAGGAGGTCGCTTTCGCGAGGCGCATCCTGGAGGCCATGCCCGACGGAACCGGCGCCGTGATGATCGACGGCAAGATGCAGGACGACGCCACCTGGAAGCAGGCCAAGGTCATCGTCGATCTCGCGCGCCTAGTCGCCAAGAAAGATCCCGAGCGCGGCGCCGCTTATGGAGTCTGATTCAGCGCACGGGCACCCGACCGTCAACTATGTTCGATAGATCGGTTGACATCCGCCGGGCGCTCCCTTCGAATGCGCCCTGGGGATAATGGTCATGCCGCGGAAACAAGCACACGAGCAGCCGCGCCGTCGCAAGCGCAGAGCACAGACGCCAGCCGTGCGCAGGGCGAAGTATGCGCTTGGCCAGGTCGTCCGACACCGGATCTATGCCTTCCGTGGCGTCGTGTTCGATATCGATCCCGTGTTCAACAACACGGAGGACTGGTACCTCGCGATTCCTGCCGAGAGCCGCCCGACCAAGGACCAGCCGTTCTATCATCTCCTAGCTGAGAACTCCGAGACCGAGTACATCGCCTATGTGTCGGAGCAGAACCTGCTGCCCGACGAGAGCGGGGAGCCCCTGCGCCACCCTCAGCTCGACGACTACTTCGTCGAGGATGAAAACGGCCGCTACCGCGCCGTCTTCATCCAGCCGCACTGATCCCACGCCACGTCCGTCGCCCCCGACGCGATGGAATAGGAGGCAACGAAAAAAAGGCCGCCCCGAAGGGCGGCCTTGTCATGTCGCGCGAACGAGCGGCGAGCCGGCTACTTCTTCGGTGCATCCTTCTTCGCAGCAGCGGCGGCAGCCTCGGCCGCACCCGGCTGCGGCGGCAGCTCCTTCAACTTCTCGGCCTTGAACTTCTCGTAGGCCTCCTGCTGGCGCTGGCGGATCTGCGCCATGAGCTGCCCGCGCGCCTTCTTGTACTCGGCGTTGTCGACCGGCTTACCGGCGAACGCATCGGTGAAGCCGTCCAGCGGAACCGGGAAGCCAATCGGCTGCGCCTGCGCGTTCATGGCCAGCACCATGATGCCACCGCCGACCTTCATCTGCTCGACGATATCCTTGGTGGCCTCGGTCTCGGCCGTGCAGCCGGAGGGATGGCAAAGCGAGAACTTGAGATCGACCGGCTTTAACTCCTTGTCGTCGATCTTCTCGTTCTTGGAAGCCTTCTCCCACTGCTCCTTCGTGTAGACTGCGGCCTTGATGCCGGGCGGAATGGCCATGCCGAGCGGGACCATGATCATGAGGTGATCGTTGTCGCTGCCCTCGACCTGCCGGATCGCAGCCGACACTAGTACCATGCCCGAGTTGCCGTCGAGGCGCTCGTGGTGCGTGAGGCAGATGTTCTTCTCTTCCTTGATTTCCTTGCCCTCCTTGTCGTGCTTGACCAGGGGGGACTTCTCGCAGAGCTTCACCCAGGCGCTCTGCTTGGGTGCGTCCTTGGCATCCTTGGCGGCGGGAGCGGCCTTCTCCTTGGCGTCCTGCGCATGTGCCGGACCACCGTGAGCGGCAATCCCGAGAACCAGGGCGAGAGCCGCGCCACCCGCCAATACGCCGCGTCCCAAGCTCGTTGCGAAGCTATTTCTGTGCGACATAGGAAAATCGACCTTTCGTATATGAGCCAGTCCAGAAGCCGCCTGGCGTTCGCCGGCCAGCAGCTCATCCCCACTTCGCAGCGCTCAATCGGCAATTATTGGCGCGCGCCCCAGACGCTAGCAGCGTCGTCCGGCCCGGCACTAAAGCCCCGAATGAGGCAATCCCGTGACCGCAGAAACGGAGCTGGGATCTTGCACAGATCGAAACGACACGGCCGTTGCAATCCCGCCACGCAAACGCCGCGCCGATCCGCCATTGGCCTGCCCGCGTGGTGTGCTACGTGACCCTGGCGACGCGAGCGAATCCAACACCTTGCGCCGGGTATTTTAAGGAGAGATCCGTGCAACGGCTGATTTTCACGAGCCTTGTCGCGCTGGCTCAGGTCGTGGCGACGCCGGGAGCGGGGGCCTCCGAGGCGCACGCCGAGCCATCGCACGCCATCGCCATGCACGGCGAGCCTGCTCTCCCGGCCGGCTTTCCCAATTTTCCCTACGTCGCACCCGACGCCCCCAAGGGCGGACGCGTCACGCTCGGCTCCTCGGGCTCCTTCGACAACCTCAACCCCATGATCGTGCGCGGCGAGCCCGTGCAGGGCATCCGCGAGTTCGTCATCGAGAGCCTGATGGCCCGCAGCCAGGACGAGCCGTTCACGCTGTACGGCCTCATTGCCGAAACCATCGACGTGCCCGAGGACAGAAGCCAAGTCACCTTCCGCCTCGATCCGCGCGCGAAGTTCTCGGATGGCAACCCGGTGACGGCCGCCGATGTCCTCTTCTCCTTCGAGGTGCTGCGCGACAAAGGCCGCCCCAACTACCGCACGTATTATCGCAAGGTCGCCAAGGCCGAGGCGCTGTCGGAGCGCGAGGTACGCTTCGTGTTCGCCGACGCCGAGGACCGAGAGCTGCCGCTGATCCTCGGCCTGATGCCGATCCTGCCGCGTTACGCCATGGATGCCGAGCGGTTCGAGGAGACGACGCTCAGCCCCCTGATCGGCTCCGGCCCCTACCGCATCGCCGACATCAGCCCCGGCCGTTCGATCACCTACCGTCTGAACCCGGACTATTGGGGCCGCGACCTGCCCGTCAACCGCGGGCGCTTCAACTTCGACGAGATCCGTTTCGAGTATTTTCGGGAGGGCGCCACCCAGTTCGAGGCGTTCAAGACCGGCGCCATCGATCTGCGGGTGGAGGATGATCCTGCCCTGTGGGCCAAGGGCTACGATTTCCCCGCCGCCAAGGACGGGCGCATCCAGCTCGAGGAGATCGCGATCGGCCTGCCGGCCGGCATGACGGCGCTCGTCTTCAACACGCGCCGGCCCGTGTTCGCCGACCCGCGCGTGCGCGCGGCGCTGATCCACCTGTTCAATTTCGAGTGGGTCAACAAGAGCTTCTTCCACGGCCTCTACAAGCGCAGCCAGAGCTATTTCGAGCGCTCGATGCTCTCCTCGGCCGGACGTCCCGCGGACGCGCGCGAGCGCACGCTGCTCGCACCGTTCCCGGACGCCGTGCTGCCTGAGATTCTGGACGGCACTTGGCGCGTGTCCGAAAGCGACGGCACACCCCAGAACCGCTCGAACGCGCGGCGCGCCTTCGAGATGCTGGCGGAGGCCGGCTTCACGTTGACGGACGGCCGCCTCGTCGAGACCGCGACCGGCAAGTCGCTCACCTTCGAGATCCTGGCCGCGACCACGAGCCAGGAGCGCCTGCTCGGCGCCTTCAAGGGCGACCTCGCCAAGATCGGCATCACGGCCCGCATCCGCGTCGTCGACAGCGCGCAGTATCAGTCGCGCCTCAAGGACTACGACTACGACATGATCCAGTTCACTTGGCCGTCGTCGCTGTCGCCGGGCAACGAGCAGCTCTTCCGCTGGTCGTCGCGCGTCGCCGACGATCCCGGCTCCTACAATTACGCCGGCGTCAAGAACCCCGCCGTCGACGCCATGATCGCCGCCATGCTGGCCGCCGAAGGCAACGACGACTTCGTCTCCGCCGTGCGCGCCCTCGACCGCGTGCTGCTCTCGGGTCAATATGTGATCCCGCTTTTCCACCCGCCGGCGCAGTGGGTCGCCTCCTGGCGGCGTCTCGCGCACCCGGAGCGCATGCCGCTGTTCGGCTTCAACCTCGACACTTGGTGGATCCGGCCGCAGAACTAACGGGCCGGCCAACCGCAGAACAAGACCGAATGGACCTGCCGCTCTACACGCCCGCCAACAATCCGCCCTTCAACATGGCCCGCTACTGCCTCGCCGGCGCGGCCGCGGCGGCGCCGGACAAGCCGGCGCTGATCGTCATCGGCGACCCCGACGCGGCACCGTCCGAGATCTGGACCTACGCCGACCTCGAGGACGCTGTCCTACGCACGGCAGGCGCGCTGCGCGAGTTGGGGCTCGCTCCCGGCGACCGCGTGATGATCCGCCTCGACAACACGAGCGCCTACGCGATCCTCTTCTTCGGCGCTGTGGCGGCGGGCCTCGTCGCGCTCCCCGCGTCGAGCCAGCTCACGGACCGCGAGGCGCTGTTCCTGCTCACCGACAGCAGCACCGCCACCCTTGCCTGCACCTCGCCCCTGTCAACGGGCACAACCGAATCTCCTCCCCCCTTGCGGGTGAGGGCTAGGGAGGGCGGAAATCCAGAACATCGGCCGTCGGGGAACGCGCCGCTCGCGCTCTCGCCGGACGATGTCGCGCGGATGATGCGCGAGGGCCCGCGCATCGACTACACGCCCACACGTGCCGAGGATCCGGCTTTCCTGATCTACACCTCCGGCACCACCGCCTATCCGAAAGGCGTGCTCCACGCCCACCGCTCGGCCCTCGGGCGCCGTCCGATGTATCAAGGCTGGTACGGCATCTCGGCCGCCGACCGCGTGCTGCACGCCGGCGCCTTCAACTGGACCTTCACGCTCGGCGTCGGCCTCACCGACCCGTGGGCCAACGGCGCCACCGCCATCGTCTACACCGGCGAGAAGGACCCGGCCCTCTGGCCGACCCTCATCGAACGCACCGAGGCGACACTGTTCGCCGGCGTGCCGGGTATCTTCCGCCAGATCCTGAAATACACGGACCTCCGCCCCGCCACGATGCCGACGCTGCGCCACGCGCTGATGGCCGGCGAGGCCCCGCCGCCAGACCTGTTCGAGGAGTGGACCACCTGCACCGGCAGGGACCTCTACGAAGCCTTGGGCATGAGCGAGATCTCGACCTACATCTCGACCGGCCCCGGCGTGCCGAGAAAGCCCGGCACCGTCGGCAAGGCACAGCCCGGCCGCCGCGTTGCTATCCTGCCGGTAGACGGCGCCGACGAACCGCTTCCACCCAACAGCGACGGCCTCATCGCCGTGCACCGCTCGGACCCCGGCCTGATGCTCAGCTACTGGAACCGCCCGGCCGAGCAGGCCGAGGTGCTGCGCGGCGACTGGTTCGCGGGCGGCGACCTCGGCCGCATGGACGCGGACGGCTACATCGCCCACCTCGGCCGCAACAACGAGATCATCAAGGCGCTCGGCTACCGCGTCTCGCCGATGGAGGTGGAAGCCGTGCTCGCGACACACCCCGACATCGCCGAGGTCGCCTGCGCCGAAGTGGTCGGCGCCTTCGTCGTGTTGAAGCCCGGCTCGCCCACCGACAGCGCGAACATCCTGGCCTTCGCCGCCGAACGCCTCGCCGCCTACAAGTGCCCGCGCGAGATCCGCTTCGTCGACACCCTCCCCCGCACCGCCAACGGCAAGATCAAACGCTCGGCGCTCGTCAGCTTCTGACCTGAAGCGGACCTCACCGTCATCAGGCGAAGTCGAGATCGCCCCCATGACGGGGTATGCACTATTTAGAACACTTAGCGCAGCGGCAGCTTCCTGCCAGATGCATCTCGAAATACTCCTCGCCGTAATCGTAGGAAAGCTCTTCACTAGGCTCGATGTTGCGGAGCGCGAAAATATAGACGCGCCGTTTGTGGATATCGATCTCGCAATTCGGCGCGCAGGAGTGGTTGATAAAACGGGCGGTATTCTCCGGGATGTTCCCGTCGATCATGCTCGTATCGCTCGTCCAGAAGAGATACTTCCCGCGATTCTCCTTCCTCTGCTTTGCGGTGGCGGGACGTCCGAGGTATTCGATGACGCATGAACCCTTGGGTATGCGGTCCTGAGTAAAAAGTCCCCTGCCGCTGTGCGAACGACGGACCGTAAGACGGAATGGCGCAGGTACGAAGCGACGCTTCATCGGGAACGGATACCATCATTTTTGATCAATCCGGCGTCCATATGTGAGCGGCATCAAGCAGACATCAGCCAATCGACGGCGGATTGTCTAGCTGCGCAAGACCGCGGATGTCCGCTCCTGGCCCCTAGCAGACGATCGGCATTAACAGGCAAGCCGCGACCTAAGCCGCCTTGGCGCCCTTGGCGGCGATCTCGGCCAGGGCCGACACGAGCCCACGCACGCCCTTGAAGCGCACCTCCGGCTGGTCCCAGTCGCCGCGGAAGACGAGCTTGTGGTCGGGCTGCAGCTTGGCAAGCCCACGCGACGCCTGCAGGAATTGCGCGAGCCCCTGCGCGTTGGCGAACTGGTTGCGGTGGAACGTGACCACGGCGCCCTTCGGCCCCGCATCCACCTTGGCGATGCCGGCCGCACGGCAGAGGCCCTTGATCTCCATCACGTCGAGCAGATGCTCGACCTCCGCCGGCAACTCGCCGAAGCGGTCCACCAGCTCGGCCGCGAAGGCGTCGATCTCGGCCCGCGTCTCGAGCGCCGACAGCCGCCGGTAGAGCCCGAGCCTGAGTTGCAGGTCGGCGACGTACGTCTCCGGAATAAGCACCGAAAGCCCGATCGCGATCTCCGGGCTCCACTTGTCGTCGCCTTCGCCGAGGTCGCCGCCCTTCATGGCCGCGACGGCCTCCTCCAGCATCGACTGGTAGAGCTCGAAGCCGACTTCCTTGAT